>NZ_NRGU01000039.1:0-445715 GCF_002332245.1 Glutamicibacter sp. BW78 | reverse complement strand
CGCTTCCAACTTCCACGATCCCACCTTCCGGCCAACCGCTTCGCTCTGGAGCAACTTGTCTAACTTACCTTACCGCGTGTCGCTCTGCAAATCCATCGTTTCCGGTGTTTCTGCAGTACGCTACGCAATCGATCCAAACTGGGTTCGGGACGCAAAAAATCCCGGTCCATTTCGGACTGATTTTGTTAGGTGGCCGCCTTCCGATCGTCTGCGTTTCCGCTGTACTCGTCTCGGCGACTCAGAAAACTTTACACGGATTCAGCCCCCTCACCAAATCGGAGGGGCTCTCCACCAAAAACCCCGCGATGACGCGGGATTCATGGCCATCCTTGCCCACAACGGTACGGATTCAACGAACCCGGAATTTGAGGCCTGCATCACACCGTTCCTCCTTAGACTGGGAGTATGCCCAGCGATCAAAACACCACGGACCAGCAGGCCCAGTTCACGGCTGCCACCTTTGACCTATCCCACCGGCTGGGTTTGGACCTGCCACTGATCAACGCCCCGATGGCCGGTGCCGCCGGCGGTGCCTTGGCCGCGGCCGTCAGCTCCGCCGGCGCACTGGGCATGATCGGCATTGGCTCCACCGCCAGTCCGGAGTGGATCTCCGAACAGGCCGCGTTGGCCCGGGCCCCCGGACGCGCGTGGGGGGCGGGTTTGATGGCCTGGGTCTTGGAACGTTCCCTCCAGCCCCTGCACGAGGTCCTCAGTCACGGACCGTCGCTGGTGTGTGTCAGTTTTGGCGATCCGGGCCCCGCAGCAATGCTGATCGGCGAAGCTGGAGCCCTGTGTGCGATGCAGGTAGGAAACGAGGCCGACCTGCAGCGGGCCCTCGAACCGGATATCGACGTCGTCGTTTGCCGTGGTGGGGAAGGTGGCGGTCACGGCCGCAATGACGTGGCCACCTTGCCCTTATTGCAGCAGGCACTCGCAGCGACCAATAAACCGGTGATTGCCGCCGGTGGCATCGCCGACTCCCGAGGAGTTGCCGCCGTCCTGGCTGCCGGTGCCCAAGCCGCCTGGGTCGGAACCCGCTTCGCGGCCTCCAGCGAATCCACCAGCCATGATCGGGTCAAAGAAGCGATTGCTGCAGCCGGTTTGGACGACACCGTCTTCACGCAGGTCTTCGATCTAGCCCAACGTATCCCCTGGCCCACCGAATTTGGCGGTCGCGCCCTCCGCAATGACTTCACCGAACAGTGGGCCCAGGATCGTGAAGGACTCATCAATGCCCTGGCCGAAGACCCGTCCCTGACCGAGAGCGTCAACGCGGCACGTGCCCGAGGCGATGTGTCGACGGCCCCTGTCTATGCGGGACAGTCGGCCGCCCTGACAGCCGGACAGGAGACCGCGGCCGATATCGTGGCCGAATTATCTGGTTTCCGTACCCATCTCGGTGCTGCCGCGGCTCGCTGGAGTTGAAGCCCATGACCAAGAGCTGGGGGCATCCTGGGCTTTCGGCCCGGCAACAGGCTCGCCTGGAGCAGCTCTACCCGGGAGCGGACGGCATCGCCGACCACAGTTGGCCCTACGGCATCACCGTCCTGGAATTCACCCATGCCGGACGCAGGCTGCTGCTGAAGGCCTCCCCAGACCGGCACCATCTCGACCGTGAGTCCCAGGCCCACCGCCACTGGCTGCAGCCCCTGGCCTCCGACGTACCGCTAATGCTCGGATACGAAGCCGAGGCCGGGCTCCTGGTGAAAACGTTCATCGACGGGGAATTGGCCCGGGGCACTGCCGACGAGTACAACCCTCTGGTCTTCGAGCAGGCCGGGAAACTGCTGGGGCGCCTGCATCGCGGGAGAGCCCCACGAGTGGATGGGCACTATGAACACTCGATTCTCTCCAAAACGCGTGCCTGGCTGGCCCGGGCTCCGGGACTCGCCCCGCCCGATCAGCTGCACCACGTGCAGGCTTGGTTGAATGCCTTCGTCCCCTCACCCGTCGAGGTGGTCCCCACCCACGGCGATTACCACCCCAGAAATTGGGTCATCCGGCCCGATGGTCGCGTCGCCGTCATTGATTTCGGCCGGGCCGAACTTCGGCCCTGGTACACGGATCTGGTCAGGATGGAACATCACGATTTCGTCAGGACCCCGGAACTGCAGGAGGCCTTCCTGCGGGGCTACCACCCGCAGGAGGCGGCGGGTCGTGATGAAACCGTCGACGCGGGACGCCGACTCGACGAACTCATGCAGGCATTGGGGACGATTGTCTGGGCGCACCAGATGGGCGACCGGTCCTTCGAGGAGCAGGGCAGGGGCATGCTGGGCCGAGCCGTGGACCGGGGCGAAGACCGCCCACCGGGCCATATCAGTCGCGGGCGTCGCCAATAAGCAGGTTGTCGATCAACCGCACCTCGCCCACCTGCGCGGCCACCAGGACCAGCGCGCCTCCGGTGAAGGGGGTTTCCCGGCAGTTGAAGGCCAACGGTTCCAACGTCTCAGGATCCACGATCTCCAGGTAGTCCAACGCCACCAGGGGCTGGCTGTCCACCAGCTCCTCCGCCTCGTCGATCATCAACGCCTCATGGGCCTCGGCACGATCGGCCAGCAGGAACAAGGCCCTGCTCAGGACGAGGGCCGCCTCGGCCTGTTCGGGGGTGAGGAACTGGTTCCGGCTGGATAACGCGAGCCCTTCGGCGGACCGCACGATCGGTACGGCCCGGATGTGCACCGGATAGGACAGGTCGGTGACCATGCGGCGCACGATGGCCAACTGTTGGGCGTCTTTCTGCCCGAAGTACGCGCTGTACTCCACCGGGACCGGGGTCAGGGAGGAGGGCTGGGCGATATGCAGCAATTTGGCGACGACGGCCAGCATGCCATCGAAGTGACCGGGCCGTGAGGCACCTTCGAACTTCTCCCCCAGTTTGCCACTGGACAGGCGCACTAGCGGGGCACCCCCGGGGTAGATTTCTGGTTCCTCGGGAGCAAAAACGATATCCGCTCCGGCCGCGGCCAATAGCGCACAGTCGGCCTCGAGGTCGCGCGGATAGCGTTCGAAGTCGGCAGGATCATCAAACTGCAGGCGGTTCACGAACACCGAGACGACCACGACGTCGTTTTGCGTACGGGCCGCACGCACCAGGTGCTCGTGTCCCGCATGGAGAGCACCCATCGTGGGGACCAGCCCCAAACGTCGGGGCCCGCCGGTGGAGGAAACTTCCGAGAGCAGTCGGGTACTCAGGGTGGCCAGTTCGGCGGCAGTTCGAACTAAAACCGGCCCAGTGGCGTCCGAGGCTCTCACGTCATGGTGGCGTGGTGCTGCAGTATTCACGCGATGAGTCTAACCCCGCGGGCCGGTAATCGGCCTCAGGACAAGGCGTCGAGGATCGTTGCCGCCTGCGTCTCGTTGAGCAGTCCCCGGTCCAGGGCACGCTGGGCGGTGGCCCGCCCCATCGCCAGGTAGGCGTCACGGATGTCGGAGGGGATCTCCCCACCGGCCAGGGCGGCCCGATGCGCGTTGATGGTCCCGGTATCGCCGCGGGCAACCGGCCCGGTCAGGGCTCCCTCCCCCGAGGCCAGCGCGTTTTCCAGCGAACCGCGCATCAGTGGTCCCAGAACGCGTTCGGGCGCCTCAACCCCGATGCGGCGCAGCAGCTCGGCTGATTGGCCGGCCAGGGTGACCAGATGGTTGGAGGCATGGGCGAGGGCAGCATGATAGGTCCCGCGGTCCTCCTCAGCGATCACCGTGGACTCGGCCCCCATCTCCACCACGAGGGCCTGGGCGATCGGTAGGACCATGGCCGCGGCGGTGACCCCGAACATGCATTCGTTCAAACGCACCAGGTCCAGGGACATCCCGGTGAAGCTCATGGCCGGGTGGATGGCCAACGGGATGGCACCTGCCGCCTGGGCGGGGGCGAGGATCCCGGTTCCATAACGCCCTGAGGTATGGACCACCAACTGTCCTGGCTGCCAGTGCCCGGCGTCGGCCAGGCCCTTGACCAACGGGGGCAAGGCATCGTCGGGCACAGCCAGCAACACCAGTTCAGAACGTCGGACGATCTCGGGGATCTCCAAGACGGGAACCCCCGGCAACAGGATGTCGGCTCGATCCCTCGAGGCTTCGGAGACCGCATGGACCCCCACGACGGCGTGTTCGGCCGACCTCAAGGCGGCACCCAGGACAGCACCTACCTTGCCGGCGCCGATAATGCCGACGCCCAAACGTCCGGGTTTACTCATGATTTTCCTCTTCCAGCCAGTGGTCGCGGTCCTTCAGACGGCGCGCGCGGGCCGCCCGGGATGCTTGGGACATGAACAGTTCGCGCCCGGTCTCCAATGACATTTGCTTCACCCTCGGTGAGATCGGTCCGTCGGTGGTGCAGAATTCTATTCCCGTCAGTCCCAGCGGGCGGTTCAGCGGCCCCTGGGTGAGGAAGATGCCCTGGATGCGTTCATGCGGAATGATCACCAGCGAATGGGTGAGCACACCGGCCCGGGAAAGCAGTGCCGTCTCGGTCACGGCGAAGCCCTGCCGGCGGTAGGCGAACGGCGAAAGCCAGCGGGCGCTGCGCGGGGAGGTGATGAAACCCTCCGAACTTCCTGAACCGCCGATTCCCGCCCCGACCAGTTCGGAGGGCCGGTCGGTTCCCGGTTCGGGCAGCACGATGGACAACACGTTGAGCACGTCCTGCCGGGTACCCACGGGCAACAGCGTCGAACGCAGCGAACCTTCCTGGTTGCCGTATCCGGCGACGTTGACGACGACCCGGTACCAACCGAAACGCCGCCAGATAATGCCTTGGGTGACCATGACCGCCTGGACCCTCCCCGGAGGCACCGTCTGGTGGCTGGTCTCCAGCAATCCGTAGCTGAGCCGCAGACCGTCCTCACTCATGGCCGCACGAAAGTTGTAGCCCTGGTTGAACTGTCCCCACAGAACGGGGACGACGCCGATCAGTCCCGGAATCAGGTAGAAAAGGCTGATCTGGCCGTCGGAAGCCACGGTGGCGACGATCATGCTGATAACGAACAGCAGCACAGCCGCCAGCCATGGGGAGAGCAGGGTCGCGGCGATCAGGCGTGGGGGCGGCACCACTGCCACGGTGCGTTCGGGGGCCTCAGGGGACGGTGGCACGGAGGCCACCGGTTCCGCGGCCACCTCCGGTGCTGGTCCTTCGGCGGCGGGGCCGGCCTCACGCTCTTGTTTCAGCCCGGCGGCGCGGGCCAGGATGTCATTGCGGAGGACCTTCGCAGCGGCGATCTTGATATAGGCCAGCCGCATGGCGGTGGATCCGGAGTCGGCGACCTCGAATTTCAGCTCGGCAAGGCCGAAGATGCGGGCCACCAGCGGCTGGACGATGTCGATGGCTTGGACCCTGTCGATCCGGGCCTGGCGTTGTTGGCGGAAGACGACCCCGGAATTCACCTGCACATGCCGATCGGTGACCTGATATTTGGTGAAGTACCACGACAGGAAGAAACCAACCATGATCACCACCAGGATGCCGATCCCGGCGGCGATGACCAGCAGCACGCTGGGGGTGAAGTCCCAGTCCTTTTCGGCCTCGGGAGGAAGTTCACCGGACCCGAAGATATTGTTCAATGCGTTCTGGCCGAAGAAGTAGAGGAACGCCACCACGACGAGCCAGCCCCTGACCATGGGGGAGACCGGGTGGACCCGCCGCCAGGGGGCCGACTCCTCCATCCCGGGCTGCGACGTCTGATCGCCGGTCACAGTCCGGCCAGCCTCGCCTCGCCGCGGGCCGAGAGACGCTCACGCAGGCGGGTCCCTTCGGAGGAGGGCAGGCCGGGAATCTCGGCTTTGGCTGCCGTGGAAGCGGTATGAAGTTGGACCTTGCACAGGCCCAGGGCCCGGTCGATAGGTCCCACCGCAACATCGACATACTGCATGCGCCCGTAGGGGACGACCAGAACCTGCTGGAACATCAGGCCGGAACGGATGAGTAGATCGTCGTCGCGTTCGGCATAGCCAATGGCCCTGACCTGTCGGGGAATAATGGCCATGCGGATCACATCGAAGACGACTGCCACACCGAGCAACCCCCACGCCAGCCAGGCAGGGTACCCGGCCCAGACGCCGGTCAGCATCAGGACCAGCGGCACGGCCAAAACCGCCCACGTCACCAACGCCGAGATGGCCCAGCCAACCAACCGCACCTTGGCATAGGCCGGTGAGACCCGCTGGAACACCAGGCCCTGCGGATCAATTGGTTCCTGCGGCATACCCCTCGTCTTCCTCCCGCTTCCGACTCCCCGACCCGGGGGCCGATGGGTCCTCGGGAGGCAGTTTGCAGAACTGCTCCACAACCCATCCCACGATAACCATCACGAGCGCCCCGACAATCATCACCAGGGATGAGATCACCACCTGGTTCCCCCAACCGGCGCCCAGCACATCCAGCAGCAAGCCGATATGCCAACCGCCGATCAACGAGCCAGCATAGGCGGTGGCCTGGGCCAGGACCAGGGTCCGGGCGGCCTGCAACGGATCGAGGCGGCGTTTGAGTTTGCCCTGGGTATAGCGTCTGACCCGCAGACCGAATCCGAAGGTGATCGCCATGCCGGCGACCATCGTGACCAGTGATGGCCACTGGAGCACCGGGGAGGTGAATCCGTTGGTGGTCAACAGCACCTGGGCGACCCAGCCGACCAGAGCGGATCCCAGACAGATCAGCAGCAACCACATCGGGCGGATGGCGTTCATCACCGCTCAGCCGTCCTCGTCGGCGGTGTAGAGGTCCAGTCCCTGCAGGTCGGCGGCTTCGGCTGCCAGTTCTGCCACCCGGCGGCCACCCAATGTTGCCTCGGGGTCCATCCAAGCCCAGGGCTGCAGGACGAACGCGCGTTCGGCGGCGCGGGGGTGGGGCAGGGTCAGGACTTCGTCGTCGGAGACCACATCGGCATAGGTAATCACGTCGACGTCCAGGGTACGGGCACCCCATCTGACTTCACGCGTACGGTGATGGTTCTGCTCCACCGACTGGCACCAGGCCAGCAGGTCCAGGGGCTCCAGGGTGGTTTCGATCTCCATGACCAGGTTCAGGAAATCGGGTTGTTCCCCGGGCCCACCGACGGGCTTGGTCTGCACGAGCCGCGATACGCGGCATAGCTTCACTGCAGGATCGGCAACCAGTTCGGCGACGGCTTCGGTCAGTGTTGCTGAGCGTTCGCCCAGGTTGCTGCCCAATGCCAACACGGCCCGAACGGGGGAACTCATGCGCGTTCCCGGTGGATGTGGATGCTCACGTCTCCGAAGGGAACCTCGATGGGGGCCTTCGGCTTATGCACGGTGATATCCACCGCGGCGACGTCGAACTCGGCCAACACCATGGTGGCTAGCTTGCCGGCCAGCTTCTCGATCAGGTTGTACGGGCCCGCAGTGATCTCGTCCTTGACCCGCTCGGCGAGCTCGCCGTAATGCGCGGTATCGGTGACCTCGTCCGAGGCTTCGGCGGCACTGATATCCGTATACAGCACCACGTCCACGACGAAGGGTTGGCCGTTGCGTTTCTCGTGTTCGAAGACCCCGTGGTGTCCGATCGCTGTGATCCCACTGAGGCAGATCCGGTCTCGCTGCTCGGCCGGCACCGCCGGCATCAGGGAAGGCCCGCCGCCCATGATCAGGCTCCCGCCGGGGCCGGAGTGGTTCCGGTGGAGGCGGGGTTCGTCCAGGCAGCGGCAACCTTCAACGCGTCCAGCGTCCCTTCGACGTCGTGCACCCTGACGCACCAGGCTCCGGCGGCAGCGGCCAGGGCACTGGTGGCCGCCGTGGCGACATCACGCTCGGCCGGGGGCGCCGGTTTGCCGGCCTCGGCCAGCAGTGCCCCGAGGAACCTCTTGCGTGAGGTCCCGATCAGGACCTTATGTCCCAAGGCCTTCAACTCGGGGATGGCCTGCAAGAGGGCCCAATTGTGCTCCGGGTCCTTGGCGAAGCCCAGTCCCGGATCGATGACGATGTGCTCCGGGGCCACCCCCGCGTCGGTGAACGTGGAGCGTACGGTCTTCAGCTCGTCCACGACCTCGGCGACGACGTCGTCGTAGTTCGCTTCTCCGGCCATCGTCTGCTGGTCCCCCCGGCGGTGCATCAGCACGTAGGGGACCTTGCGTTCGGCCACCAGGGCCGGCATATCGGTTTCGTGGGTCAGCCCGGAGACATCGTTGATGATTTGGGCCCCGGCGTCCAACGCCGCACGGGCCGTGGCGGTATGCATGGTGTCGACGGAGACGATCGCGCCGGCTTTGACCAGGGTGGCAATGACCGGGAGAATGCGCCCCTGTTCGGCGGAAGGGTCCACATAGTCGGCGCCGGGGCGGGTTGATTCCCCGCCGACGTCGATGATGTCAGCCCCTGCGTAGAGCATGCGCAGTCCGTGCTGGATCGCATCATCGGTTTTGAGATATTTGCCGCCATCGCTGAAGGAATCCTGCGTGACGTTGAGGATGCCCATGACCAGCGTGCGGTCCTTGGGAAGCTGGGAGACGTTCTTCGCTGACTTCACGGCACGGATGACCGGCAGCGGGGAGGTGGCGGGACCGGTTCCGGGGATTGCTCCGAGGGACATGGTGACCTACTTTCCGAGAATGAGGCTCATCGCCTCGGCGCGAGTAGCCGGATCGCGCAACTGCCCGCGCATGGCACTGGTGACGGTCTTCGCACCGGGTTTCTGCACACCCCGCATGGACATGCACATATGTTCGCATTCAATGACGACAATGGCACCCCGTGGCTGCAGATGATCCATCAAAGCCATCACGATCTGGGTGGTCAGTCGCTCTTGGACCTGGGGCCGGCGCGCATAGAGTTCGACCAGCCGGGCCAGCTTGCTCAGCCCGGTGACCTTGCCGTCGGGCCCCGGGATGTACCCGATATGGGCACTGCCATGGAAGGGAACCAGGTGGTGCTCGCAGGTGGAATAGAACGGGATGTCCTTGACCAGGACCAGTTCGTCGTGGTCGATGTCGAACGTGGTCGACAGCAGTTCCCCCGCATCACCGTGCAGTCCTGCGAAGAATTCCGTGTAGGCCTTGGCCACCCGTTTCGGGGTGTCCACCAAGCCGTCGCGGTCCGGGTCCTCCCCAATGGCAAAGAGGATCTCCCGCACCGCTCGGGCGATGCGTTCCTGGTCCACGGGGTTGGCGGTTTCGGACACGATGGTGCCTTCTTCCTCTAAGGTGCTCACGATGTCGATCCTAGCCTGAGTGGGCTCAGTCGAGGTTTCCGGGTCCATCCGAACCGGGCAGGCCGGGGGTGGTTCCACCACCGGTTCCGGGACCGAACCCGCCGCCCGCACCGGTGTCGGGGCCAGGGTTTCCGCCGGGCAGGGACGGGCCGGATCCGGGATCGACGACGGCGTCGGCATGCCCTTCATCGTCCTCGGGGCCAGATGACCCTTCATGACGTGTTGCGGCCTGCCGGCGTTCCCGCGGGGAGAGCACGGGACCCTCGGGGTGGACCGGTCGGCTGGACTTGGACAGCCACACCTCACGCTCGGGCTGCTTGACGATATCGGCGAAGACCTCGGCGAGCTCCTTCTGGTTCAGCGTCTCCTTCTCCAGCAGGGCCAACGCCAGACGATCCAGCACGTGGCGGTTCTCGGTGAGCGCCGCATACGCCTCATCGTGGGCTGTGTCGATCAGGGAACGGACCTCTTCGTCGATGACCCGCGCCATCGCATCCGAGTACCCGCGATCCTGGCCGGCATCGCGGCCCATGAACGGTTCCCCGCCCGCGGAACCGAGTTTCACGGCGCCGATGCGTTCGCTCATGCCGTATTCGGTGACCATCTTGCGGGCCGTTCCGGTGGCCTTCTCGATATCGTTCGAAGCACCAGTGGAGGGGTCATGGAAGATGATCTCCTCGGCGACCCGGCCACCCATGGCGTAGGCCATCTGGTCCAACAGCTCGTTGCGGGTGATCGAGTACTTATCGTCCTCGGGCACCACCATCGTGTAGCCCAGCGCCCGTCCACGCGGCAGGATCGTCACCTTCGTCACCGGGGCCGTCTGGCGCATGGCCGCGGCGACCAGGGCGTGACCGCCTTCGTGATAAGCGGTGATTTTGCGTTCATGTTCCTTCATGAGCCGGGAACGTTTCTGCGGTCCCGCCATGACCCGGTCGATCGCCTCGTCCAAGGCCCGGTCGTCGACCAGTTGGGCATTGGAGCGGGCGGTCAGCAGTGCCGCCTCATTGAGCACGTTGGCCAGATCGGCGCCCGTGTACCCGGGGGTCTTCTTCGCCACGGCCTTCAGATCGACGTTATCCGCCATGGGCTTGCCCTGGGCGTGGACGTTGAGGATCTGTTCGCGACCCACCAGGTCGGGGGCCTCCACCGGGATCTGCCGGTCGAAACGGCCAGGACGCAGCAGGGCCGGGTCCAGGACGTCGGGACGGTTGGTGGCGGCGATGAGGATGACGTTGGTGTTGGCGTCGAAGCCGTCCATTTCGACCAGCAACTGGTTCAGCGTCTGTTCGCGTTCGTCGTTGCCACCGCCCACGCCGGCGCCACGATGGCGGCCGACGGCGTCGATCTCGTCGACGAAGATGATGGCCGGTGAATTCGTCTTGGCCTGTTCGAAGAGGTCACGCACCCGGGAGGCGCCGACGCCGACGAACATTTCCACGAAATCCGAACCGGAGATCGAATAGAACGGGACGCCGGCCTCGCCGGCCACTGCCTTGGCCAGCAGCGTCTTACCGGTACCCGGAGGGCCATAGAGCAGCACGCCCTTGGGGATCTTGGCGCCGACCGCCTGGAACTTCGCGGGCTCCTCCAGGAACTCCTTGATTTCGTAGAGTTCCTCGACGGCTTCCTCCGCGCCGGCCACGTCCACGAAGGTCACCTGGGGCATGTCCTTGGTGATCAGTTTGGCCTTGGACTTGCCGAACTTCATGACCTTATTGCCGCCACCCTGCGCGCGGGAGAGCAGGAACCAGAACAGCAGGGCGATCAGCAGGAACGGGATGATGAACCCGAGCATGCTGACGAACCAGTTGTTTTCCACCGGTTGGTCGTTATAGCCCTTCAGCTGGGCATCATCCATGGCCTGAACCACGTCGGTGGCCCGGGCGGTGGAGTAGAAGAAGCTGACCTTCTTGCCCTTGTTGTCCCCGTCCAGGGTGAAGTCGTCCTTCAGGGACAGGTCAACCCGCTGGTCCCCGTCGTAGATCTTCGCCTCGGAGGCCTTATGGTCCTTAAGCAGTTCCAGCCCGACGCTGGTATCGACCCGGCCGGTGTTCCCTGCGGTGAGGGTCGGCAGGAAGATGAGCAGTGCCGCGACACCGATCAGGACCCAGACGGCCCAGCTGTTGAAGATCTTCTTGACGTTCATGCGTTGGGGGCCTGACCCCCATCCCTCCTGGTCGCGGACGACGTGTCGTCCGGAAAAGTTTTCGGTGCCTCTATCAGAGCACTCTCGTGACTATGCACGATTGAGCGCGCCGGGGAGTTCCCCTGACGGCGTAAGGACCCCGGCGTCGTCCTACTGGTAGACGTGCGGGGCCAACGTGCCGATGAAGTCCAGGTTGCGGTACTTCTCGTCGAAGTCCAGCCCATAGCCGACCACGAATTCGTTGGGGATCTCCATGCCGACGTACTTCACGTCGATCTCGACCTTGGCGCCCTCGGGCTTACGCAGCAGCGTGCAGATCTCCACCGACGCCGGGCCTCGGGAGTTCAGGTTCGCCTTGAGCCAGGACAGGGTCAGACCGGAATCGATGATGTCCTCGACGATGAGCACATGCTTGCCCAGCAGGTCGGTGTCCAGGTCCTTGAGGATCCGCACGACGCCGGAGGATTGGGTTCCCGAACCATAGGAGGAGACGGCCATCCAGTCCATGTTGACGTGGGAGTGCAGGGCCCTCACCAGGTCGGCCATGACCATGACCGCGCCCTTGAGGACGCCGACGACGAGGATGTCGCGGCCGACGTAATCCGCGTCGATCCGGGCAGCCAGCTCCGTGATCTTCTCCTGGATTTCTTCCTTGGTGTACAGAACGTGTGCCAGGTCGGCGGTGACGTCGTTCGAATCCACGAATGGCTCCTGTGATCGGTTGTGCCTGCGCAACGGCTTAAAGGGAGTGCGCCTTAGGGTTCAAGATTGCCACAGCCCGGGCGTCGGTGCAGAACCGGGTCCGGTGATCGCGATGACGGCGCGGACTGTTTCGGGGTGGGTTCCTGCCCGATGGCGTCTGGCTTCGGCGTGCCCATCCAATTGGATGGGGCCCGCGGACCCTCCACCACCGACAAGTTTCTCCAATGCTGCCACCCGTTCGAATCCTGGCGCCGGGGCGCCACAGTGCACGACGGCGGCACGTAATACCCGGCCCAGCAGCGCCGGGTCGAGCCCGCGCAGCAGGGACAGATCCAGCAGCACGCCGGACGGGTCGGGGCAGGGCAGCTCGATCCGGGCCGCTACCTCGGCGGTTTCGGCCTCGAGGTGGTCGGCGTCCCGACGGGTCAAGGTCGCGGTGCGGGCCAATGCCTCGGCCAGTCCGGGTCCCAGGGCGTCCTCGAGCAGCGGCAGAAGTTCGTGTCGGACCCGGTTGCGTAGCAGTGAGGTGTCGGCATTGGTGGGGTCGACCCAGTAGTCCAGACCCTCATGGGCGCAGATCGCCTCGGTATCGGCCCGACGCAACCCCAGCAGTGGGCGCACGTACGGGCCGCGGGCCGCGGGCATGCCGGCCAGCGAGCGGGTGCCCGATCCCCGGGCCAGGCCCAACAGCACCTGTTCTGCCTGATCGTCCAGGGTGTGGCCCAGCAGCACCGCGGTGGCCCCGGTATCGGCGAGCGCCTGTTCGAAGGCCGCGTATCTGGCGCTGCGGGCTTCCGCCTCCGTGGTCCCCGCGGGGGCGACCCGGCGCACCAGGACCGGTTCCAACCCCAGTCCACGCAGCTGGTTGGCCGCCGTGTGTGCGACGTCGGCGCTACCGGTTTGAAGCCCGTGGTCGACGATGATGGCCCCGACGCGCAGCTGCTGCTTTGCGGCCAGGAAGGAGGCCGCCGCCGCCAGGGCCAAGGAGTCCGCTCCCCCGCTGCACCCGATGAGCACGAATTCCGGATCCCGCCGTGGGCGCCTGGGAGGAGCGGATGCCGACGGTGGTGCTGCGCCCAGTGATCGCACACTGTCCAGGATCGCGCGGCGGGCCCCGGCCAGGGCCGGGGGCAGGTGGCCTCCCACGACTACCGTGAGGTGGTGACGGCCACGCGGTCGATCCACTCCTGCGGGTGGTGGATCTCGTGTTCTGTCGGCAAATTCTCCACGCGCTCCCAGACGACGTTGAATCCGTCCATCCCGATTTTCTGGACCACGGCCCCCACGAAGCGCTGGCCGTCCCGGTACTGGCGCATTTTGGCCTCCAGACCCAGGAACCTGCGCATCCACGTTTCGATGACCCCGCGGTTACCGCCACGGGCGTTGAAGCGTTGGCGGATGGTCTTCACGGTGGGCACGATCGAGGAGTCAACGGCGTCCATCACGACGTTCGCGTGGCCCTCTAGCAGCGACATGACCGCTGTGAGGTGGCTCATCAGGGCCCTGCCCTCCGGATCCTGCAGTGCCGAGAGCAACCCGGCCGAGGACTGGGCAGCTGCCGAGGATTCCGGCGTCGTTCCCGCGTTTTCGCTTTTTTGGGTGAGGGAGGACAGGGCATCCTGTCCGGCGGCCTTCAGCCGTTCGGCCAGGCCACCGGGCGAGTCCATCAGTCCACCGGTCATTTCCGCGATGGTTTCCTGTAGGTGGTCCCGCAGCCAGGGGGCGGCGGCGAACTGGACGCGGTGCGTTTGTTCGTGCAGGCACACCCAGAGCCTGAAGTCAGCAGGTTCCACCGAGAGTTCGCGTTCGATCTCCACGATATTGGGGGCCACGATGAGCAGCCGGCCGCCGGAGGGGCCCTCACCGAGCAGACCGGCGAAGGGATCGTATTGGCCCAGCACCTTGGAGGAGAGGAAGGCCAGGATGCCGCCGAGTTCGACCCCTGCGGTACGCCCACCCACCGCGATGGCCGCCGGGGACATCTTGTCTTCCTGGGAGGCGACCAGGCGTTCCATGGCCGGGGTCAGCAACCCTTCGAAGCTCTGCACGTTGGCCCGCGCCCAGGTCCCCCGGTCCACGATCAGGACCGTGGAGTCGCGCAGGTCACGGGCGGCCTCGAGCCCGGTGATCCGGTAGACATGCTCCACGGAGGCGTCGGCCTTCAACCGCAGGTCCTCCACCACGGTGTCGATCTGCCCGGCCTTCAATTTCGGGCCGGGCCGGACCAGGCGCTCGGCGGTGCTACCTGCTGCGTCCCAGTTGATGAGCTGCGTGTTCGTGGCGGAAGTTCCCATGCGTCCCATCTCATCACGGGCAGAGCCCTGCTGTCCGTCATTTCGTTTCAGGCGTAGCCACCCTCGGGCCCGGCGGTGTCTGCCGGGAGCCGACTATTTGGTGCAACCGCAGTCGGCCAGCACGCCGGCTGCCCGATCCAGTCCGTCGCGTGCCGGGCCCAACGAACCATCGAATCCGTGGCCGAAGAACGCGAAGGCCAGGACCCTGCCGTCCGCGGTCACGGCCGTGCCGCTCAGGGTGGCGACACCGGTCAGCGTCCCGGTTTTGGCACGGATCTGCCCGCGAGTGGCCTTCGAGGTCAGCCGGTCCTTCAACGTTCCGGTGGCCCCGGAGATCGGCAACAGGTAGGACACATCGCGCAGGTCGGGGTCCGTGGACGTCGCGGCGGCACGAATGATGTCGGTGAGCTGGTGCGGGGTCAGCCGGTTGCGGTCCGACAGGCCGGAGGTGTCCGACAGGGACATGCCCTTCACGTCCACGCCCAGGGATGCGGCGGCGGCGCGCAAGGTATCGGTGGCCCCACCGAAGGTGGCCTCCCGGCCTGCGGCGATGGCCGAAAGCCGGCCCATGGCCTCGGCAACATAGTTATCCGACTCCTCGCCCATGAAGGCCAGCTGTTCCAGCACCGAAGCCGAACGGACCTGTGCCAATTCGGTGGTCTCCGATCCCGCTTCACCGCGGACGACCTTCTTGCCGATGCTCAGCTTCGGTGCACCGGCTGCTGTCGAGGAGGGTTTCGCGGAGGAGGAGCCAGCGGCCGCGGAGCCGGTGCTGGCTGCCTTTTTCGCCGTGGCGTCCGCCTTTTTCTGTTCCGCGGCCACCGCCGTGGAGAGTGCGGAGCGGAACGTGGTGGCGGCGGTCATCGCCGGATCGGGCACCCGCACGCTCTTGGCCCCTGCGTCTTGGCGGGCACCGTACATGGCCACCGGTTGGACGGCAGTGATGTTCGAGGTGGTCATCAGCGATTCGTCCCAGACCGGGTTCAGCGCGTCACCGGTGAACAGGGTGTCATCCACCACGACGTCGAGTTTTGTTTTCTTTTCGGCGTCGAGCTTCCCCGAAGCGAACAGGGCCTTGGCGGTCTGCTGGGCCAGGGTCGCCAATCCGGCGCGGCTGACGGTGGCGTCGGGTTCGGAGGTGCCGGCGCCCAGGAGCACGTCACCACCGCCGACCAGTACCACCGTGTCATCGGCACCCAGGACCGCCGTGGTGGGCAGTGTCGTTTCCCCGCCCAACTGTTTCAGGGCGGTCACTGCGGTGAGGATTTTCAGGTTCGACGCCGGGGCGCTGGCCTGGTTTGCCTTGCGGCGGTACAGGACCTTGCCGGTGGCCAGGTCGGAGACTTCGGCGCTGAACGTGCCACCCGAGGTCTTCTTGAACGCAGCATCCAACGATTTCTTCAGCACGGCGGCATCGGGCCGCTCCGCCGCCCCGCCCAGGGGGGCCAGGGCGGTTGCCGTCGCCGGCGCCACACTGGGTTCCGCCACGGCGGGGTCGGCCTGCGGCGCGGTGGGCGCCGTGGACGATGACGGAATCGAGGGCAGGTTCACCGCCGAGGCGAGCGAGGGAAAGGCGGGCAGCAGGTTGAGCACCAGGACGCCCGTCAGGACGCCCAGAACCAGGACCAGCAGCAACGAGGTCAGCGTCCGCGTGGAGCGTTTCATCGGCTTCTTCCTCGAGTAGTGATTGCCCTTCGCCGCCCTATACTCTGGAGGCAGCAGCTTTAAGACTAGACGGCGCGCGGCCGAATCCTGTTTCCGGCCCGCCCCACCGCATGAAAGTCGAGGACCCCCATGAACCATGACGTCACCGTCGAGATCCCCACCGGATCCCGCGTCAAGTACGAGATCGACCATGAAACGCACCGGTTGCGCCTGGATCGCGTGCTGTTCACCCCCATGCAGTACCCGACCCATTACGGCTACTTCGAAGACACCCTCGGCGAAGACGGCGATCCGCTGGACGCGTTGATCTGGATGCCGGGTATCGACCTCGTTCCCGGCGTCCTGGTGGAATCACGTCCCATCGGCGTTTTCAACATGACCGACGACGGCGGCGGCGACGCCAAACTGATCTGCGTCCCGGCGGATAAGCGCTACGACCACATCCGTGAACTGGAGGATGTGGACCAGTGGCTGATCAAGGAAATCGAGCACTTCTTCCTGCACTATAAGGACCTGGAACCGGGCAAGTGGGTCAAGGCCGAGGGCTGGGAAGGCCGCGAAGCCGCAGAGGCCGAGCTGAAGCGTTCCATCGAGCGGTTCTCCTCCCCCGCCCAGTAGCCACTGCCCCTCCGTGCCCTCCGCTGCCCGCCCGGTCCTGCTGCCGCTGACGCCGCTGCAGCAGCTGCGTGCGGGTCGGCTGCCGTCCCGGTTCGTGCGCCTGTTCATCGGGCTCACCTTCTTCGGGGTGGCCATGGGTGCGTTTGTCCGGGCCGGGCTCGGGGTGGCCCCCTGGGATGTGCTGCACCTGGGTCTGGCACGGCATATCCCGTTGAGCCTGGGCACGATCATCATCATCGTCGGCCTGCTGGTGCTGCTGGCGTGGATCCCGCTGCGCCAATGGCCCGGCGTGGGGACGATCGCCAACGCCATCTGGATCGGTATTTCCGCTGACTTCACGCTCTGGCTGCTCCCGGAGATCCACGGCCTGGCGCTCCAGGTCGCCGTGATCGCCGTGGCCCTGCTCATCAACGGTCTTGGCGGGGCGCTGTATATCGGCAGCCAGTTCGGAGCCGGTCCGCGCGACGGGCTGATGACCGGGCTGCACCTGCGGACCGGCTGGAGCCTACGCCTGATCCGCACGGGTATCGAGGTGACCGTCCTGGTGATCGGCTGGCTACTGGGTGGGACCGTCGGGGTGGGCACCGTTGCCTATGCCCTGCTGATCGGGCCCTCGACCCAGTTCTTCCTGCGCTGGACCGTGGTCGATCTGGCCGACGGCACGGCCTTGGAATCAACCGTAAACGGTTGATCGTCGGGCAGACTGGTGCCATGTTCGTCCTCACCATCAACCAACGGGATTCCCGCGAGGTCGGGGACCGTGTCGAGGAACTGATCGATTCCCTCGTCCCGGTACCGACCCTGCTGCCCTTCCAACGGTCCTTCGGCGACGAAGCCATCGGGGTCCTCGCGGATCCTGCACACGCCCTCGACGCGGCGATGACCGCCTTGCGCCAACACCGTTGGCATGTAGGGATCGGGGTCGGTCCGGTCCAGGCGCCGTATCCGGCGGCGATCGTCGACGCCGAGGGCTTCGGGCTGGTCTACGCCCGGAGGGCCGTCAACAGGGCCCAAAAGACCGGTGAGCGTATCCCCCTGGCCGTCGCCGGCCCGGATTCCGAGGTGGCCGCCGAGGCGGAGGCCGTGGCCCGTCTGGTCGGTCAGATCGTCGCCACCCGCACCGAGGCCGAATGGTCGGTCCTGGACCTGATGATCCCCGGTGTCCGGGGGCAGCAGAAGGCGATTGCCGCGGAACTGGGGATCACCGCCCAGGCGGTCTCCAAGGCGGTGGTCCGTTCGAATTGGAACGAGGAGTGGGCCTGCCGCCCGGCGGTGGCCCGGCTCCTGTCCCTGGTGGCGGGCCCCACCCAGCTACCGGCGGCCACCTATCCCTATGATTCCGGCCGCTGAGCCCACCGTCTTGTGGCAGCGCCCTAGAGGAGGCTGCGCAACACGCGGGCCAAGCCGTCCTCATCGACGGTCGTCGTGACCTCGTCGGCGGCCGCCTTGACCTCGTCGGGGGCCTGCCCCATGGCGACGCCGCGCCCGGCCCAGCCGAGCATCTCGATATCATTGCGGCCATCGCCGACGGCCACGGTGTTCTGGATGTCGAAACCGAGTTCCCCGCGAAGCGCCTCGATGGCGCTGGCCTTCGTAATGCCTTCGGCGGCAATATCGAGCCAGGCCGTCCACCCCACGGAGTAGGCGACCCCCTGCAGGCCGATCGTCTGGACGGCTTCGACAAACTCTTCGGAGGAGTTGTCGCTGGAGAAGACGACCAGACGCACCGCGGTGGCTTCCATCATCTCTTCGAAGGTCACGGCCTTCGCCTGGACTCCGAAGCTGGCGTCCTGGAAACGTTCGGTGGCCAAGAAATCGCCCTGATCGCTTTCCAGCGCGTACTTGGCGGTCGGCAGGGCACTGCGCAGGGCCTGCAGGGCAGGCGCCGGGTCAAACGTCTGGCGATCGATCACTTCGTAGCCCACGGATAAGGAGGTGTCGATTCGCACGGTCAGGCCGCCGTTACTGCAGACGGCGTAGCCGGAGGTGATGCCCAGGAGCTGGACGATGGGCAAGGTGGCCCCCAGGGAACGTCCTGTGGAGACGATCACCTCATGTCCTGCCGCCACGATGTTGCGGGCGGTTTCCTTGACGGCGTCGGACATATGCCCGTAGTGGTCAACGAGGGTGCCGTCGACGTCCAGGCACACCATCTTCTGTTGGGTGGTCATTACCCGGTCTTCGATGCCGGTATTCATAATCATGGTCATGACTCTAGCCAATCATCGACCCCGGTGGTTGCACAGGGCCTCGGTCACAATCTCCGGTGAACATCCGGTGACGAACAGGGAACCGGCGACTAACCTGCCGGTGCCCCCGCCGTGGGGCCGGGGCACCGGTGGCTGCCGTCCGTTCCGTCTCAGAGGACGGGCAGAACTTCCAGTCCACCCAGGTAGGGCCGGAGGGCCGCCGGGACGGTGACCGAACCATCGGGATTCTGGTGGTGTTCGAGGATGGCCACAATCCACCGCGTGGTCGCCAGGGTGCCGTTCAGCGTGGCCACCGACCGGTTTTTGCCCGGTTTGCCGTCGGCGTCGGTGGTGCGTTCGCGGATGTTCAGACGGCGTGCCTGGAACGTGGTGCAGTTCGAGGTGGAGGTCAGTTCCCGGTAGTCATCCTGTGTCGGGACCCAGGCCTCGCAATCGAATTTACGTGCCGCGCTCATGCCCAGATCCCCTGCTGCGGTATCGATGACCCGGTAGGGAAGTTCTACCTTGGCCAGCATCTCCTCTTCCCAGGCCAGCAGCCGCTGGTGTTCTGCGGCCGCGTCCTCGATGGGGCAGTAGATGAACATCTCCAGCTTGTTGAACTGGTGCACCCGGATGATTCCGCGGGTGTCCTTGCCGGCGGAGCCTGCCTCACGGCGGTAGCAGGTGGACCATCCGGCATAGCGGGACGGCCCGGCCGACAGGTCGAGGATCTCGTCGGCGTGGTATCCGGCAAGCGCCACCTCAGAGGTGCCGGTCAGGTACAGGTCGTCGCGTTCGAGCCGGTAGATCTCGTCGTCGTGTTCGACGTCGAATCCGGTGCCCTGCATCGTTTCAGGGCGCACGAGCGTCGGAGTGATCATCGGGATGAAGCCGTTGGAGATGGCCTGGTCCAGCGCCATGTTCATCAACGCGATCTCCAGTCGGGCGCCCACTCCCTTGAGGAAGTAGAACCGTGAGCCGGAGACCTTGGCCCCCCGTTCCATGTCGATGGCCCCCAGCAGTTCACCGAGTTCCAGGTGATCCTTGGGGGCGAATCCCTCGGCCGCGAAGTCGCGGGGGGCTCCGACGGTTTTGATGACGCTGAAGTCATCTTCCCCACCTGCCGGGGCGCCGTCCTGGATGAGGTTGGGGACCGACCGTTGGAGGGATACCAGTTCCTGGGCCGCGGCGTCGGCGGTCGCCTGTTCTGCTTTGACCCGGGCCGCCAGCTCCTTGACCTCCGCCAACAGTGCGGCCTTCTCTTCGCCCTGTGCCGCGGCGACCTTCTTTCCGAAGGCCTTCTGCTCCGCGCGCAGGTTCTCGAAACTGGTGATCGCGTCGCGGCGGGACGAATCCGCGGCAATGATCCGGTCCACCACGGATTCGTCGGCCCCACGGAATCGTTGGGAGGCACGGAAGGCTACGGGATTCTCTACGAGCTCTTTAACATCGATCACCACTACAGGTTACCGAATCCCCGCTATCGTATGGAGCATCATGCCCATCGAATACCTTTCCCTCATCCTTGTCGTCATTGCCTTGCTCATCGCCGCCGCCAGTCTCGTCGCCGTGGGCCGTCTCAAGGTCAAGGTGCGGGGCATCGCCTCCACCCCCCTGGTCTCCGACGCACTGGCCCTGAATTCCCGCAGTGCCCTGGTGATCAACCCGACCAAAAACAACGCCGATTCGGTCCGTTCGGCCCTCATGCTGGCCTGGGCCTCGGCCGGTCTGGAGGAGCCCCTGGTCTTGGAAACGACTGCGGATGACCCGGGCTACGCCATGGCCCGGCAGGCTCTGGCGGCCGGATGTGACGTGGTCATCGTTGCCGGCGGTGACGGGACCGTCCGGGCCGTCGGTGAGGTTTTGGCCGGAAGCAGGGCCTCCCTGGCCATCCTGCCCTTGGGGACCGGTAACCTGTTGGCCCGCAACCTCGGTTTCGAGGTCGAGGACATCGGGTCTTGTGTTCATACCGCTTTGCAGGGCCGGACCCGCAGCATTGACGCAGCACGGATGGAGCTGGAACGGGCCGACGGCACCACCGACACGCATATTTTTCTGGTCATGGCCGGGGTCGGCAGCGACGCCGAGATGATGGCCGACACCCGGGCCGACCTCAAGGCCATGGTGGGTCCGCTGGCCTATGCCGAAGCCGGGATGCGACATCTGCCCGGCAAACGCCGACCGGTGACCATCACCCTGGACGACGACGAACCCATCCACCGGGAGATCCGGTCGCTGATCTTCGCCAATGTCGGCAAACTCCAAGCGGGCCTGGAACTCGTCCCGGATGCAAAAATTGACGACGGCGTCCTGGACTTGGTGGTCATGAGTCCGCGCTCCGCCGTGGGCTGGGCATGGATTGCAGCGAAAACCGCTTTTCGTCATCGCCGGGCCATCCCCGTCATCGAATATTTTCAGGCACGGCGGATCCACATCTCCGCAGCGGAGGAAATCGGCTCCCAACTTGATGGGGACACCACCGGAAACATCATCGCAGTCACCGTGACGAACATGCCGTTGGCGTTGAAGGTCAGGGTTCCGACCACCTAGGCCCGGTCCCCTGACCTACTGCTGGGGATCCAGCAGTTTCCCGACCCAGGCATGCGCCTGCCGGAAGGCCTGATCCGTATTATGTCGAGCCGGTGAGTGGGCTGGCTCGCTGACACCGTTGGCGTTGGCGTAGGAGCCGAGGAAACGAATCTGCGGGCTGATGCGGTGCAGGCCGGCCAAGGCATCCGCGACCCGTGCCTCGGAGAGATGTCCCTCGACGTCGATGGAGAAGAAGTAGGAGCCCAGCCCCTCACCCGTGGGACGGGATTCGATCCGGCTGAGGTTGACCCCGCGGGCGGCGAACTGTCCGAGAATCTCCATCAGGGCCCCCGGATGGTCTTCGGGCAGCGGGATGACCACCGTGGTCTTGTCATGGCCGGTGGGGCCCGGAACCGGCCCGGGCCGGGTGACCAGCACGAAACGGGTGACGGCACCGGTGTTGTCCTCGACCCCGCGGTGCATCAATTTCAGGTCGTTCTGTTCCAGCACCAGCGGCGAGCAGATCGCGGCGTCGTACCGGCAGTCAGGATCCAAGAGCCCCAATGCCCCGGCCGCCGTGGAGGAAGCCGGCACGAACTCAGCGTTCGGCAAGTGCTGCTGGACCCAGCCGCGACACTGGGCAATGGCGTGCCCATGGGTGGAAACGGTCCGGATCTGCTCCAGCGAGGTGATCCCTTCCCGGGCGACCAGGTCGAAGCTGATCGGCACCAGAACTTCGCGCACAATCTGCAGGGCACCACCACTGGCAATGGCGTCGAGGGTCGCGGAGACGCCTCCTTCGACGGAATTTTCGATGGGCACCATGGCCGCATCCGATTCCCCGTCCCTGACCCGCTGCAAGGCCAGGTTCACGCTCGTGGAGGACACCCGCTGACCCTCCTGGACCCCAGGGACCTGCAGGAGCGCCTGCTCGGTGAAGGTCCCCGCGGGGCCCAGGTAGGTGTAGTTCATCGGACCGTGGGATCCTGACCGTTCTCGCTCTTCATCGGCAAGCCCGCTTCGAGCCAGGCACCACTGCCTCCGGCGATGTTGAAGGCCGAATACCCCTGCCCGACGAGCCAACCGGCAATCTGGGCCGAACGCCCACCGGTGCGGCAGATGACATAGGTGTCCTCGTCCGGATCCAGTTCTTCCAGCCGCTGCGGAATGTCGCCCATCGGGATGTGCACGGCACCCGCAGCATGGCCCTCGGCCCATTCGTAGTCCTCGCGGACATCCAGGACTTTGGCTCCGGCCGGAACACCGGTGACTTCCACGGTTTCGAACTCGCTCATCGTTCATCCTTTCGACGGTTTCCTGCTTCGATCCCCAGCCTATAGTGGGGAGGGACCACCACCCCGAATCATGAAGGGCTGATATGGATCCGAATGCCGGCATGACAGCACTAGACGGCGTGGGATGGACGTTGACGGTCGTTTTGGGTGCTGTTTTCCTCATCCTTCAGGCCTGGATCGTCGCGGGGGTTTCCCGCAGGGTCTTGGGTGTCCCGGTGGGCTGGCCCCGTTCCATTGCCGTGGGACTGCTCATGTCCGTGGGCCTCAGCTTCGTGGTGAGGTACCTGTTTCGAGCGGCTTTCATCCCCGACGACACCCAGTTGCAGGTCTCCCCGGTGGTCGCCCTGATGTTTGCCGCGTTGGCTCTCATCTGGATCTTTGCCCTGGGTGTCGCCCTGCTGATGGTCCTGGAAATCACCTTCCCCACCGGGACCCTGCCTTCCCCGGTCCGCCTGTTTACCGGGTGGAAGACCCGCAGGTCGCACAGCGCACGCTATTTCCAGGTGATGCGGATCGCCGTGCGGCACGGCCTGCTCGCCCAGGCCCGCGGCCTGAACCGCCGCCACGCCGATGCCCGGCAGGAGCAGACGGCGCGTTCACTGCGCGAGGCGTTGAATGAGGCAGGGGTGACGTTCGTCAAGCTCGGTCAAATGCTCTCGACGCGGCGCGACCTGCTCTCCGAGCCCTATATCCGCGAACTCTCCCATCTGCAGACCCAGGCCACCCCCGAGCCGTGGCCGGTCATGGAAGCCGCGATGGCGCGGAGCCTGGGCCGTTCACCCGAGGAGGCCTTTGCCTCGATTGAGCACGAACCCCTGGCTTCGGCCTCTGTCGCCCAGGTTCATCGGGCGACCCTGCACGACGGCACGGCGGTGGTGGTCAAGGTCCAGCGGCCGTCGGCGCTCGCCCAGGTCGAACGTGACCGCGCCATCGTGGTGCAGATCGCCGGCTGGCTGGAACGCTCCGCACCCTGGGCGCGCCGGTTGGGCGTGGCCTCCCTAGCCCGTGGTTTCTCCGATTCCCTGAGCGAGGAATTGAACTACCGGATCGAAGCCGAGAACATGCAGGCCATCGAAGCCTCGCTGCACGGTTTCCGGATCACCGTCCCGCAGGTGCACACCGCATTCAGTGGCCCCCGGCTGCTGGTGATGGACGAGCTCCTGGGACAACCGGTGGGCTCCGCCGGCGCGGCATTGGCCACCCTGGATCCCGCACAACGCCGGGCCCTGGCCGAGGAACTCCTCAACGCCACCTTGCATCAGATCTCCGGGGACGGCGTCTTCCACGCCGACCTGCATCCCGGCAATATCTTCATCACCGGCGACGGCGGGTTGGCCCTGCTGGACTTTGGGGCGGTCGGGCGGCTGGACCCGTCCAGCCAGCAATCGCTGAACCTGCTGTTGTTCGCCGTCGACAAGAACGACAACCAGTTGGCCACCGATGCCCTGCTGGGGTTGCTGGACCGGCCCGAGGACTTCGATCACCGAGGCTTTGAACGCGCGTTGGGCCAACTCCTGGTGCGCTACCGTCACGGTTTCGGTGGCCAGGGCGGCTCGGAGATGTTCACTGCCCTGTTCTCGCTGATCGTCCGCAACGGCTTCTCCGTCCCCCCACAGGTTGCCGCGGCACTACGGGCCCTCGGGGCACTGGAGGGGACCTTGATGTTGATCGAGCCTGGTCTGAACGTGGTCGCTGCAGCCCGGAAATCCGGCCGCAAGATCATCGGCTCCCAGATCACACCGGGCTCCATCCGCGATCAGCTCGAAATCCAAGCGATGGCTTTGCTGCCGACGCTGCGCGAATGGCCCCGACGACTCAATCAGATCACCGAGGACATCGAACAGGGGCGCCTGTCGGTCAACGTCCGCGTGCTCGCCCACCCTGCCGACCGCGGGTTCCTGAACCGACTGGTCCAACAGGTGGTCGTGGCCCTCCTGGCCGGCGCCGCGACCCTGGCGGCGATCCTTCTGATCACCACCGAGTCGGGGCCCTTCCTGACCGAAAGCATCAGGATGCATGCGTTCTTCGGCTACATCCTGCTGTTCATGGGCTTCATCTTGGCCTTGCGCGCCGTGGTGCTGGTCTTCCAGCACGACCGCGACGACGAACACGACTCCCGGAAGGCAAAATCATGACCCACCCCGATGCCGGAGGCAACGAACTCCACGATCTCACCGCCGTCGAACTGGGCCAGTTGCTCACCAGCGGGGAACTCTCTGCCCGGGAGGCTGCCGAACACTTCCTGTCCCGCATCGAAGAGGCCAATCCACGTCTGGGCAGTTTCATCACCATCACTGCCGAGCAGGCGCTGGACGCCGCAGATGCCGCCGACACCGAGGGGACATGGGCCCGCACCCAGGGCCGGGCCCTACCGCCCTTGCACGGGATGCCGTTGGCCTATAAGGACCTCTGGGACGTCAAGGGGGTCGCCACCACCTTCGGCAGTGCTGCCGTCCCGTCCTCCCCCGCGGCACAAGACAGCCCTCTGGTGGCCCGCCTGCGTGCCGACGGCGCCCTGTCCCTGGGGAAAACCCAAATCCCCGAATTCGGGTTGAACTGCTATTCGGAGAACCACATCGCCGCCCCGGCCCGCAACCCCCTGGATCCATCGCTCTCCGCCGGAGGTTCCTCGGGCGGTAGTGCCGCAGCCGTCGCCGCCGGACTGCTCCCGGTGGCTCCGGGGAATGATGGCGGGGGCTCGGTCCGCATTCCTGCCTCGGCATGCGGGCTCATCGGTTTGAAACCGGGGTTCGGCACGGTCCCTTCCGACCTGGTCAACGGCCGGGTCGACAGGTTCGGTGCCCCACGTTTCGTGGTCTCCGGTCCCTTGGCCCGCACCGCCGAGGATGCCGGGCTCCTGATGGATTCGCTGACCGGATCCATCGGGTACCGCGAAGCCGCCCGGCGGGCAGAGCCTGCCCACGGACGACGGCTGCGGATCGGCGTGACACGCACCTCGCCCTTTGACCGCCGCTACGAGGTTGCCCTGGACCCGGAATCCGACATCGCTGTGCAGGCAGGTATTGCCCGGCTCGAAGCGGCAGGGCATCGGGTCGAGGAAGCGGATATCCGCTACGACAACCGATTCCCCGAGGCTTTCCAGGCCATCTGGACCGCAGGGCTGGCCGAATCCGATCTCCCCGAAGCGGCGGCCCCGGTGCTGACCGAACTCACCCGGACCTTCCGCGCCCGGGCGATCGGACGCAGCGATGCGCAGAAGGAGGCCGCCGCCGCCATCCTGGTCCGGATCGCCGAGGACTGCCGGGCCCAATGGGGCCGCTACGACGCAGTGCTCACACCGGCCATGGCCCTGACGCCGCGTCCGATCGGCTGGTTCACCGCCCACGATGCCGATCTCGATTACGAGCTCCAGTGCCGCTACACGCCCTATACCTCGATCGTGAATGTCTCCGGGGTTCCGGCCCTCACGGTACCCACCTCCTGGACGGCCTCCGGACTGTCGATGGGCGTCCAACTAATCAGCGCCCACGGGTCGGAAGCCGACCTGCTGGCCCTCGGTGCCCAGATCATGAACTCCTAGCCATCGAGTGACCTGGTTCACAGAACTAGGCGTTTTAGCCCACACAGGCGCAAAATATTGAAAATGACCACTCAATCTCCGCAGGAAACGGCCGAAAAGACCTTCTTCGGCCACCCACGGATGCTGTTCAACCTCTTCAGCGTCGAAATGTGGGAACGCTTCTCGTTCTACGGGATGCAAGGCATCCTGGCCTACTACATGTACTTCGAGGTCTCCAAGGGCGGCCTCGGACTGGACCAGGGCCTGTCCCTGAGCCTGGTCGGCGCCTACGGCGGCACCGTCTACCTCAGCACCATCTTCGGGGCTTGGATCGCCGACCGGCTCCTGGGTTCGGAGAAGGTGCTGTTCTACACCGGCATCATGATCATGCTCGGGCATATCGCCTTGGCCGCCTTGCCCGGAGTCGTCGGCTTGACCATCGGCCTGCTGCTGGTTGCTTTGGGTTCGGGTGGGCTGAAGGCCACCGCCAGTTCGCTGGTCGGGTCGCTGTACACGGAGAAGGACCCGCGCCGCGATGCCGGCTTCTCGATCTTCTACATGGGCGTGAACATCGGCGCCCTGGTGGGCCCGCTGCTCACCGGGCTGCTGCAGACCCGCCTGGGCTTCCACTACGGTTTCGGTCTCGCAGCCATCGGCATGGCCCTGGGCCTGACCATCTATGCCTTCGGCCGCAAGAACCTGCCCGAGGAAACCCACCATGTGACCGACCCGCTGCCGCCCAAGCAGCGCGTGCGCTACGGAATCGGCGCTCTCATCGGCCTGGCGGTCGTCGTCGTGCTGCTGACCACCGGTCTGGTGCATGCGGATAACCTGGCCACCATGATCGCCGTGATCGTGATCATCGCCAGCATCATCTACTTCGTGGTCATCCTGTCCTCCAAGAACGTCAATGCCATCGAGCGCCGCCGGGTGACCGCCTTCATCCCCCTCTACATCGCCTCGGCGGCCTTCTGGGCCCTGTTCCAGCAGCAGTTCACCTTCATCGCCGTGTATTCGGAGCAACGGCTGGACCGCAACCTGTTCGGCTGGGAGATGCCGGCCAGCTGGAGCCAGTCGATCAACCCGGTCTTCATCATCATCTTCGCCGCTGTCTTCGCGGCGATCTGGACGAAGATGGGTGATAAGCAACCCTCGACGGCTTTGAAGTTCAGTGGCGCACTGATCATCATGGGCATCGCCTTCCTGGTCTTCATCCCGCTGAATTCGCTGGAGAAGACCCCGCTGCTGGCCCTAGCGGGGATCCTCTTCCTGTTCACCATGGCCGAACTGCTGCTCAGTCCCATCGGACTCTCGGTGGCCACCAAGCTGGCGCCGGTCGTGTTCACCACCCAAATGGTGGCCTTGTTCTACCTCTCGGTGTCCCTGGGCACCACCCTGGCGGGCATCCTGGCCGGCTTCTACACCGAGGGCAATGAGGTCCCGTACTTCGCCACCCTGGGTGGAACCGCGATCGTGTTGGGCCTGGCCCTGATGCTTGCGGTCAAGCCGATCAAGAATCTGATGTCCGGGGTGAAGTAGCCGACGGAAATCCCGGCCGGCGGCCTCGAGCCCCGGCCCCGAGCCCCGGCCCCCGGATTCATTTCCGCGGGCCGGGGCTTTTCCGTGGTTCATCTGGTTAGCTGTATCCATGGCCGAAACCCGAGCGGGAACCACCGCGCTGCCCCAGGACCTGATCGATGTCGATGCCGTGCGGTCGGCCTATTTTGACCGGGTTCCCGATCTGGAGGATCCTGCCCAGCGGGTGGCCTTCGGTACCTCCGGCCACCGCGGCAGGTCCGTGGAGGGCTCCTTCAATGAACGCCATATCTTGGCCATCACCCAGGCCATCGTCGAATACCGCACCTCCCAGGGCATCTCCGGTCCGTTGTACTTGGGCAAGGACACCCATGCGCTCTCGGATCCCGCCCAGGACACCGCGGTGGAGGTTCTGGTCGCCAACGACGTCGACGTCCGGGTCGACGCGCGGGGCCGGTGGACGCCCACCCCGGCGCTGAGCCATGCGATCCTGACCCACAACCGGGCCCTGTCCGGCGGCAGCGCCGGAAGGGCCGACGGAATCGTCATCACCCCCTCGCATAACCCGCCCTCCGACGGCGGTTTCAAATACAACCCGCCCCACGGCGGACCCGCCGACTCGGACGCCACCTCCTGGATCGCCGGACGGGCCAACGAGCTGTTGGCCTCGAACCTGTCGGGGGTCAAACGGATCCCGTTGGCCAGGACCCGCGGGGCTGCAAATCTGGGCAGCCACGACTTCATGGCCGCCTATGTGGACGCGTTGCCTTCGGTGCTGGATCTGGAGGCCATCCGCGGCGCCAGCGTGCGCATCGGCGCCGATCCGATGGGCGGGGCCTCGGTCGACTATTGGGGGGCCATCGCCGAACGCCACCGGTTGGACCTGACCGTGATCAATCCCGACGTCGACCCCCGCTGGGCCTTCATGACCCTGGACTGGGACGAGAAGATCCGCATGGACTGCTCCTCCCCCTTTGCCATGGCCGGGCTCATCTCGGCAGTGCGCGACGGCGGCGCCGAGTTCGACATTGCCACCGGGAACGACGCCGACGCCGACCGCCACGGCATTGTCACCCCCGATGCCGGTCTGATGAACCCGAACCACTTCTTGGCCGTGGCCATCGATTACCTGTACCGTAACCGTCCCCAGTGGCCGGCGGGCGCCGGGGTCGGTAAGACCCTGGTCAGTTCCTCGATGATCGACCGGGTTGCCGCTTCGCTAGGACGCGAACTGGTCGAAGTACCGGTGGGCTTCAAATGGTTTGTTCCCGGACTCCTCGATGGAACAGGGGTCTTCGGCGGTGAGGAATCCGCCGGCGCCAGCTTCGTGCGTTTCGACGGGACCCCCTGGACCACCGATAAGGACGGGATCTTATTGGGGTTGCTGGCCTCCGAGATTCAGGCAGTGACCGGCTCCTCCCCCAGCACCCATTACCGGCGGCTGACCGAAGCCTTCGGCGCTCCGTCGTATGCGCGCATCGACGCACCGGCCACCCGCGAACAGAAGGCAGCCTTGGGCCGCCTGTCGGCCGCCGACGTCACCGCCGACACCCTCGCCGGTGAACCGATCACCGCCCGTTTGACCGAGGCGCCAGGAAACGGGGCAGCCATTGGCGGGCTCAAGGTGACCACCGAAAACGCCTGGTTCGCCGCCCGCCCTTCGGGGACCGAGGACGTCTACAAGATCTATGCCGAATCCTTTACCGGTGACGAGCACCTTCACCAGGTTCAGCAGGAGGCCAAGGCCCTCGTGGACTCGATCATCGGTTCGGCTTCTTGACCACCAAAATGACCAAATAACGCATTTGCGGAGATTTTGACAAGTGCCTCCGTTACAATGCCATAACTTCGCTAGAGCCCTTGTTTCATATGGGATGCACTTGACTCGCGAAGGGGTGTAACCCTGGTCAAACGTCAAAATTTCGCTGCAGGCGAACATCCGCTTGTTAGCGTTAAGGCTGAAAGCCAATTACTCGCCCTTTCATCAGGACCCGTGGGACTCCGCCGCTGAAGGCGCCTGCGGGATTTGTTGTCGGGGTCGGGTCGCCGAAAAAACGGTCTGCCTCCACCCGGACCCAGACCGTGGACGGGAAAACGTGAACACTACTGACACAGGGCAACCTGCGCTACGCGTCTCGAACGCGTACAAGGTCTTCGGCCGTCGGGGCAACGAGGCCGTCAAACTTCTGAAGAACGGGAAAACCCGCCAGGACGTGGCGTCCTTGGGAACCGCCGCCGTGATTGATGCGAGCTTCGAGGTCAAACCCGGGGAAATCTTCGTCGTCATGGGCCTCTCGGGTTCGGGCAAATCGACCCTGATCCGCATGCTCAACGGCCTCTGGCCGATGACCAGCGGGTCGGTGGTCATCGGCGACACCGATATCGCCAAGATCTCAGCGAAGAAGTTGCGCCAGGTCCGCCAGGAACATATTTCCATGGTCTTCCAGCACTTCGCCCTCCTGCCCCACCGCACCGTATTGCAGAACGCTGCGTACGCACTCGAGATCCAGGGTGTTTCCAAGGAGGAGCGCACCGCCCGCGCCAATAAGATTCTCGATGTCGTGGGCCTCAACGGGTGGGGCGATAAATACCCCAGCGAGCTCTCGGGCGGCATGCAACAGCGCGTGGGACTAGCCCGCGCGCTGGCCTCCGAAACCGATATCCTGCTCATGGATGAGGCCTTCTCAGCCCTTGACCCGCTGATCCGCCGCGATATGCAGGAACAGTTGGCCTCGCTGCAGGCAGAGCTGGGCAAGACGATCGTCTTCATCACCCACGACCTGAACGAGGCCATGTTCCTCGGTGACCGGATCGCCGTCATGCGTGATGGGGAGATCGTGCAGATCGGAACCCCCGACGACATCCTGACCCGCCCGGCCAACGAATACGTCTCGGCCTTCGTCCGCGACGTCGACAGGACCCGGGTGCTCACCGCAGGCACGGTCATGGAAACCCCACGCTCCGTCGTCAACCTCTCCGGCGGTGCCCGCAACGCCTTGCGGACCATGCGCGATCTCCAGACCTCGGCGGCCTTCGTCGTGGACCGGCAGCGCAAGCTCCTCGGGGCCGTCCGCGACCGCGAGGTCATGGCCCTGCTCGAACGCGGTGGCACCAACCTGGAAGAAATCATCACCGTGGGCAACGACCCGGTCACCGCCGACACGGCCCTGAACGACCTCTTTGGCCGTTCCGTCGAATCCCCGGTGCCACTGCCGGTGGTCGACGATGAGGGCCGGCTGATCGGGGCCATCGCGCGCGCCACCCTCCTCTCGGCGTTGGGCAACGTTCCCTCGACCACCAGCAGCGTCCCCGTGGTCGCCGCCGATCAAGCCACGGATGTCGAAGCCCCCGCCCAACCGACCGACCCGACCGCAGACGGAGGTGCCCTCTAAATGAGCGACAACCTATTCCGCATTCCCGTCGGCACATGGGCCGAAACGGGTCTGGACTGGATCACCGCGAACTTCGAACCCTTTTTCGATGTTCTGAAGACGGCTTTCCAGAACTTTTACGACGCCCTGGCCTGGGTCCTCACAGCACCGCCGTTCTGGGCGGTCATCCTGGTCTTGGCCCTCTTGGCATGGCTGGTCAAAAGCTGGAAGCTGGGCCTCGGCACGGTGATTGGGCTAGTGGCCATCTACGGGATGAACCAGTGGGAAAACTCGATGGAGACCTTGGCCTTGGTTCTGGTCGCCAGTCTCATCGCCGTCGTCATTTCCATCCCCTTGGGTGTGCTCACGGCGAAGTCCAAAATCGTTTCGGCTGTCGTCAAACCGATCTTGGACTTCCTGCAGACCATGCCGGCCTTCGTCTACCTGATTCCCGCGATCCTCTTGCTCGGCATCGGCGCCGTACCCGGAATCGTGGCCACGATCGTCTTCTCGCTGGCACCTGGTGCCCGCTTCACCGAGTTGGGCATCCGGAGCGTAGACACCGAGGTACTCGAAGCCGGCCAGGCCTTCGGCGCCTCCCCGGGGCGCATCCTGCGCCAGATCCAGTTCCCGTTGGCCCTGCCCACGATCATGGCCGGCATCAACCAAGTCATCATGCTCTCGCTGTCCATGGTGGTTATTGCCGGCATGGTCGGCGCCGGCGGTCTCGGCGCGGCTGTCTATAAGGCCCTGACGACCTTGAATACCCCCCTTGGCGTCGAATCGGGCCTCTCGGTGGTCGTTTTGGCCATCGTCCTGGACCGCATCACTGCCTCCTTCGGACAATCGAACGTGCCCTCCAAGAACGCCTAAAGACCCTACGCCCCGGATATGGGGCGCGAAGAAAGGAACAAGTAATGCAAAAGAAACTCGCATCGATGATGGGGCTGGCCGCAGTGGCCTCCCTCGCCCTGGCCGCCTGCGGTAGCGGCGACACCGGAAGCGACGGCTCCGCGGCCCCCGAATCGCCGGAAAACGGCGATAAGGCCGCACTGAACATCGGCGTCATGGCCGGTTGGGATGAAGGAGTGGCCGTTTCCAACCTCTGGAAGCAGATCCTCGACAAGAAGGGCTACGACGTCGAACTTACTGACGCCGACGCCGCTCCGGTCTTCTCGGGCGTTGCCTCGGGTGACCTGGACCTGACCATGGACGTCTGGATGCCGCTGACGCATAAGGACTACTTGGAAAAGTACGGCGACAAGATGACCAAGTTGGGCACCTGGTACGACGATGCCAAGCTGACCATCGCCGTTAACGAGGACGCCCCGATCGATTCGCTGGATCAGCTGGCGAAGAACGCCGATAAGTTCGGCAACACGATCTACGGCATCGACCCGGGCGCCGGCCTGACCAAGGCCACCCAGGAGAACGCCATCCCGGACTACGGTCTGGAGAAGATGGACTTCAAGACATCCTCTACCCCAGCCATGCTGAGCCAGCTGAAGAAGGCCACCAAGGCAGGCGACGATATCGTTGTTACCCTGTGGCGTCCGCACTGGGCCTACGATGAGTTCCCGATCAAGGACCTGAAGGACCCGAAGGGTGCCATGGGCAAGGCCGAAACCATCACCTCCTATGGCAATAAGGACTTCGAGGAAAACTACCCGGGACTGACCGAGTGGCTGAACGACTTCAAGATCGACGACGAGAAGCTGTTCTCCTTGGAGAATGCGATGTTCAACGACACCGACACCGACGATTATGCGCCGATCGTCGATAAGTGGATCTCCGAGAACCAGGAATACGTGGATTCACTCACCGAGAAGTAGTCACGATTAATCGGCAGGCGCCACGGCGCTTTCCGTAACGAAAGACCCGGCCCACGCGCAGTGTGGGCCGGGTCTTTCATGTGTTCTCGATGGACGTGGCCCGATCGATTCAGCCGATCGAACGCATGATCTTCCGTTTGGCCCAGCCGAACGGCGGGTAGATGGCCTTCAGGGTGTCGACCCGGGCAGTCTTGGATAGCACCGGACGCTGCTGGCTGAAGGTGTCGAACCCGAACTTGCCGTGGTAGTTCCCCGTCCCCGAGGCCCCGACACCCCCGAAGGGTAGCGCCGGAACGGCCAGATGCATGCTGCACACGTTATGGGCGATGGCGCCGGCCCGCACCTGATCCTCGAAAGACGTGTGCAGGCGGGGGCGCTCACTGAATAAGTACGCGGCCAGCGGCGAGGGCCGAGAGTTGATGAACCGCACGGCATCGTCGAAACGGTCGACCTGGATGATCGGCAGAATCGGACCGAAGATCTCCTCCGTCATCACCGGCGCCGCCGGATCGACGTCGGCCAGAACCGTGGGCGCGATGTACCTCGAGTCAGCATCGCTGGATCCACCGGCCACCACGCGTCCCTGCCCCAGGAAGGAGGCCAGCCGAGAGAAGTGCGAGGCGTTGATGATGCGTCCATAGTCCTTACTGCCGGAGGGATCCTTGCCATAGAAAGCGGCGATCGCCCGGGGCAGCTGCTTTTCCAGTTCGGCCGCCGCCGTGGCCCCAACCGCCAACACGTAGTCCGGGGCGACACAGGTCTGTCCGGCATTCATGAACTTCCCGTGGGCCAGCCGCCGGGCAATCGCGGCGAAGTTCCCGTCCGCTACCACCGCAGGACTCTTGCCACCCAGCTCGAGGGTCACCGGAGTCAATGTTTCGGCGGCGGCCCGGGCCACGATCTTCCCGACCCGCTCGCCTCCGGTATAGAAAATATGGTCGAAATCCATCTTCAGCAGTTCAGCTGTCGTCTCGGCTGCCCCCTCCAGGACGGCAACGGCACGCCGATCCAGATACTGCGGGATGAGGGAGGCCATCACCGCGGAGGTGGCCGGAGCCAGTTCGGAGGGTTTGAGAACCACGGTGTTCCCTGCCGCCAGGGCACCGACCAGCGGTCCCAACAGCAGCAGGACCGGGTAGTTCCATGGAGCGATGACCAGAACCATACCCAAGGGCCGTGCCTGCACACGAGCCGACGCCGGCTGCAAGGACAGCGGAACCTTCACCTGCTCATCGGCCATCCAGTCGCCCAGATATAACTGGGCATGATCGATTTCGGCTTTCACCCGGTCCACTTCGGTCAACCGCGATTCGGCCGCCGGTTTACCCAGATCCGACATCAACGCGTCACATAGGTCCTGCTCATGATCCTGGATGAGGCGTTCGAGGGCCTTGAGCTGGGCACTGCGGAACCTCCTCGGATGGGCCAGCCGAGAATCGGAGGCATCGCGGAGCCTGAGGGCCGCGGTGGCCGGGAGTTCGGCTTCGGGGCCCGCCTGCACGATAGGCGCGGCAACTGCTGAGGAACGGGAGCGTCGATTCGTGGCCATGGGTACGACACTAGCGCGGGGACGGTCCCTGGGGCATCCAACGGGTTTGCCGCCCCCGGCGGGGGACTGTAGGCTCACGATCACTGACACGGGGTGTCCGCCACCGGCGCGGACTGAGAACATACCCGGCAAGAACCTGATCTAGTTCGTACTAGCGGAGGGATGTCGCCCATGCACCAACATGCGCAAACCTTGACCTATTCACCTACCGACCCGTCTGTTTCGGCGGTGATCGCATGAGCACGCCGACTCCCGGGACCGGGATCTACCTCGTCGCCAACTCAGCCAGCACCGCGGGACGGCCACTAGCGGATATCGTGGCCGACGCCGTCGCCGCCGGTGTGGGGACCATCCAGCTGCGGTGCAAGGACCTGTCGGCCCGCGAGTTCCTGGCCGAGGCGACCGCCTGCGCCGAACACACAGCCGACCGAGCCCTGCTGCTCCTCAACGACCGGGTGGACGTCTACCTGGCGGGCCGCGCCGCAGGGATCCGGGTGGACGGGGTCCATATCGGACAGAAGGACCTACCGGTCGAACTCGTCAGGTCCCTCATCGGACCCGACGCCGTGCTGGGGCTCAGCGCCAGCACCGAGGAGCATTTCGCTGCAGTGTCCACACTGCCGGCGGGCACCATCGACTATCTGGGCACCGGCGCCGTGCGGGCCACCCCCACCAAGAAGGATCATCCGACTCCCCTGGGGTTCTCCGGCCTGACTTCGTTGATCTCCCAGGCCCCGCTGCCCTGCGTGGCGATCGGCGGGCTGGGTTCCGGCGATGCCGGTGAGGCCCACGCCGCCGGGGCCATCGGCATGGCCGTCGTGCGGGCCATCTGCTCCGCCGAGAACCCCCGGGATGCTGCTGCGGCGCTGGTGGATGAATGGACCCGGGCATCACGGACGGTGAACGCATGAGCGCCTCGAGAATCCCCAACATCCTCTCCATCGCCGGTGCCGACCCCTCCGGCGGGGCGGGCATCCAAGCCGACCTGAAATCGATCGCCGCCTGCGGCGGCTACGGTATGGCCGCCATCACCGCCCTGACCGCCCAAAACACCCGAGGAGTCACCGGGGTCCATACCCCGCCGGCGGAATTCCTCACCCAACAACTCGAGACGGTCTCCGCCGATGTCCGCATCGATGCGGTGAAGATCGGCATGCTGGCCACCGCCGAGGTCATCGAGGCCACCACCTCCTGGCTGGGCGCCCGCCCGGGCACCGCCGTCGTCGTGGACCCCGTGCTGATCTCCACCTCGGGAGACCGCTTATTGGAGCACGACGCCGAGGCGGCCTTGCGTCGGCTGCTCCCGTTGGCCGATGTCCTGACCCCGAACATCGCGGAGTTGGCGGTATTGCTCGGGGAACCGGCATCAACCCGGTGGGAAGACGTCGTGGACCAGGCGACCCGTCTGGCGGAACGCTATTCGGTCCTGGTCTTGGCCAAGGGGGGCCACCTCTCCGGCCATCGATGCCCGGATGCCCTGGTCGGCCCCGACGGCGTCCTCGCCGCTGTGGAGGGTGCGCGCATCGATACCCCGAACACCCACGGGACCGGTTGCTCGCTGTCCGCGGCGCTGGCCACCCTCTGGGCCGGCTGTGGGGACTGGGGAGATGCCCTGCGTCTGGCCCGTGGCTGGCTCGAAGGTGCCCTCTACCGTGCCGATGAACTCGAGGTCGGGGGCGGGCATGGTCCGGTGAACCACTTCGGTGCACTCTGGGACGGCGCAGCGGTACCAACGGCGGGGGCCTTGCTGACCACCTGGTGGAATGATCTGTCGGCACTGCGTTCGGGGATCGACGATCTGCCGTTCATCCGCTTACTCCGTGACGGAACCCTGCCCTCCGAGGATTTCCACTTCTATCTGGCCCAGGATTCGTTGTATCTGCGGACCTACTCGCGGGTCCTCTCCCGCGCTGCAGAATTGGCTCCAAACCGTGAGGAACAGCAGTTTTGGGCTTCCGGGGCCGTCGGGGCCCTCGAAGAAGAAGGGAATCTGCATGTGCTCCGGCTCGGTCATGCCCCCGATCCGGAACCGAGCCCCACCACGTCTTCCTACCTGAACCATCTGGTGGCCTCCGGCGATTCCTATCCCGAGCTCGTGGCGGCCATCCTGCCCTGCTATTGGCTGTACCAGGACATCGGCCAACGACTGGCCTCCTCCGCCTCTCCGGGCCACCCCTATGCCGACTGGCTCGCCGCCTATTCCTCCCCCGAGTTCGACGAAGCCACCAGCCGGGCCATCGCCCTGGTCCAGAAGGTGGCGTTGCGGGTCGGGTCGACGACCCTGGCCGGGATGCGCCGCGCCTTCGACGAATCGAGTCGGCAGGAACTGTCCTTCTTCGCCCAGACCCCCGAGGACACCGCCGGACGCCCCGCCTCCCTACCGATCCCCGTAGCGGCCATCGGCTGATACCGGGAACCCCCGAGAGGGGGCCCAACCCCGTGCGCCAAGGGTCGGGGCTGTAGGATTCCGTGGGGTCCCGCATCGACGAGGACCCCACCACCAACCTGCAGGGTCACGACGGAGGACATCCATGAGCAATCACCTCGGCTTCGGCTGGAAGATCCATGGCGACGGCACAACGATCCGTCCGGGCACCGTGGTGGCCCCGGACGAACGACTGAACTGGTTCCAGACCACCGGCATCGGCATCCAACACGTGATGGCGATGTTCGGGTCCACCGTCCTGGTGCCGGCCCTGACGGGTTTCCCGGTCACTTCCACCTTGTTCTTCTCAGGGGTCGGGACCATGCTGTTCCTGCTCATCACCGCTGGGCGGGTACCCAGCTACCTGGGGTCCTCCTTCGCGTTCATCGCCCCGGTGACCGCTGCCATGTCGGGGCACGGTTTTGCCGGCGCCCTGGGCGGCGTCGTCTTCTCCGGTGCCGCACTGTTCATCATTGGGCTGGTGGTGCAGAAGTCAGGGACCGGCTGGATCCACGCGCTCATGCCCCCGGTGGTGATGGGGACGATCGTTGCACTCATTGGGCTGAACCTGGCCGGGGCCACCACCGAAGCCATGGAAACGGTCCCGCTGACCACCTTCGCCACGGTGGCCGCCATCGTCCTCACCGCGGTCCTCTTCCGTGGCTTGCTGGGACGTCTGTCGATCCTGGTGGGCATCATCGTCGGCTATCTCGTCGCCCTGGCCCAACATCAGATCGACTTCACCGCAGTCAACGAGGCCGGATGGTTGGGCCTGCCGCCCTTCGCGTTCCCCGAGTTCCACCTCGACACCCTCGCCCTGTTCCTACCGGTCGTCTTCGTGCTGGTCGCCGAGAACATCGGGCATGTGAAAACCGTGGCACTGATGACCCGCAAGGATCTGGACGACGTCAACGGCCGGGCCCTGATGGGCGACGGCATCGCCAGCATGGTCGCCGGATTCGGTGGCGGCTCCGGGACGACGACCTATGCGGAGAACATCGGGGTGATGGCCTCCTCCCGCGTCTACTCCACGGCCGCCTACTGGGTCGCCGCAGCCTCAGCCATCCTGTTGGCCTTCCTCCCGAAATTTGGTGCCGCCATCTCCTCGATCCCCGCGGGGGTCAGCGGCGGTGCGGGAATCGTCCTGTACGGGATGATCGGCATCATCGGTGCCCGACTCTGGGTGCAAAACCAGGTCAACTTCTCCAACCCGATCAACCTCATGACCGCCGGCGCGGGGCTGATCATCGCCATCGCCGACCCAACCATCACGGTGGGAACCATGCAGTTCGGCGGTATCGCCCTGGGCACGATCGCCACCCTGGCCATCTACCACGGGATGCGCACCACCGCGAGGTTCCGTGGCACCGAACCCACCGATTCCCCCGAGTGCACCGGGGCGACTCCGAGCAAACTCGGCTAGGATCGGCCCGTGGCGCAGTGGAATGACTATTGGGGTACCCCGGACTGGCTCGAGGAGATCGAGGGCTGGGTCTCCATGGTGCTCGACGCCTACGATCTGCGAGGCACCGGCCCGTTGGAACGCGGGCCCATCCGGCTATGGTCCACCCAAGTCCTGGTCCCCACGGATCACGGCACCCTCTACGTCAAGGCGATCAATCCCGGCCAACAGGCAGAAGTTGCCGTCACCACGACGGCGGCCGGCATCGCCCCCGACCAGTTGGTCATGCCCCTGGCCGTGGAACCGATGCGTGGCTGGATGATCTCCCCCGACTACGGGGAGACGATGGCCAGAATCCCCAGCACCGACCACCAGCTGTGGGAGCGGATCCTACGCGATTTCGCCCGACTGCAGAAAACTCTCATCCCCCACGGTGACGAGCTCTTCGATGCGGGCCTGAACCAGTTCGATCCGCGGCATCTGCCCGCCTACATCGACGACCAGGTCATGTTCCACGCCACCCTGCCTTCCGAGCACCCGCTGCACCTTCCGGCCCGTGATGCGGAGGAACTCGATAGCCAGCTCGGTCCGGTGCGCACCATGTGCGAATTCTTGGCTGAAGCCGCGGTGCCGTTGTCCTTGGATCATAACGACCTGCACCGCGGCAACGCCTTTCTGCCGGCCTCCACGGACGAACCATTGCGTTTCCTTGACCTCGGCGACGCCTACTGGGCCCACCCGTTCTCCTCGCTGGCGGTTCCGCTGGCCACCATGTCCAAGGAGTTGAAGACGACGCCTGCGGATCCGCGCATCCGCCAAGCGGTGTCCGCCTACCTGCGGGAGTGGGAGGAATACGGCACACCGGCCGAACTCGGTCGTCTGATCGAACCTGCCCTACGTCTGGGCAAGCTGCAGTCGCACGGGACCTGGGTATCGATGCTGGCCGGGGCCAGCGACGCCGATATGGAGCGCTATGCCGTCCGGGCCCTGCGCCCGCTGGCAGAACTGGTCACCCCACTGACCCTCTAGGAGGCGGGGTGCGGCGGTAGCGGATCGGTCGCTTCGCGCTGCGGCCAGAGCCCCCGCGCGTTCATGACCGCGGCCAGAACATCGGCCCGGTCGGTCATCACCCCATCCACACCCAGATCCAGCAGCCGGTCCATATCCTGACGGTCGTTGACCACCCACACATGCACGTGGATTCCTGCCCGGTGGGCCTGGGCCAGGAAACGCGGGGTGATAACGCGTAGCGGGCCCTGACGTTCGGGAACCTGCAGGGCGGCGATCCCCCTGAGCCGGCATCGCAGCAAAGCGAATGAACCGACCTTGCTCATCAGCACAGCCAGCACGATGGTCACCAGGCCCGGGCTCGACGCCGTGGGGGCCTCCAGCAGGCGCAGCACCCGGTGGCGGCGTGCATCCGAGAAGGAGGCCACCAGCACCCGGTCGTGGGCCGCGTATTTGTTGATCAGGTTGGCGAACGGGGCCACGGAGGCTTCGTCCTTGATATCAACGTTCAGGCGGGCATCCGGCCAGGCGGCGAGCACTTCCTCGAAACGTGGGATCCGGCGTCCCGAGACCCTGACTGTGGCAAGCTCCGCATAGTCGTGGTCGGCGATCGCGCCCGTGCCGTCGCTCACCCGATCAAGTTCCTCATCATGGAAGACCACCACGACGCCATCCCGGGTGGTGTGCACATCCAGTTCCAGATATCCGAAGCCACGGTTGATCGCCGCGCCGAATGCCTCCATGGTGTTTTCACCACCGTCGAGTGACTCACCGCGGTGGGCAAAGGCCAATGGCCCATCGTCACGGGCGGGGCCACCAGTAGGATGCAGGTAAGGGAACCTGCTCGTTTGCCGAGTTCTCACAGTGCCGACTCTACCGCCCAAGGAGGTCCCCGGTGGGTGTAGCTACAGTGCACCACACGTTCGCCGCCCCGGGCCCTGACCCGCAGGCCAATGTCGAACGGATCCGCGCCTGGGCCGAGACCGCCAGCGACGCCGGCGCTTCCCTGCTGCTCACCCCGGAACTCTTCGTCACCGCCGAGCGGGCCACCGGGTCGGCGGCCCTCCGCGAGAGGCTCCGCACCATCGCGGTGGGCGCAGGGGTGGGGTTGATCGCCTCCACGGTGGAGACGTCCGGGCGGAAGGCCTTCATCGGGGCCCATTGGTGGGATGCCCACGGGGCCTTGGTGGCCCACACCCGCAAGCATCTTCTCGCCCACTGGCAACTGGCCCGCGGGTTCTCCTCGTGGGGCGGCACACCACCCATCATTCCCGAATCGGTATATTCCGTGTCGGGCCTACAGGGTCCGGTCGCCCTCGCCTTTTCCGCGGATGCCAGGGATCCCTCGATCGGCTATTACCTGCGCGATCACGGAGTCAGGACCATCCTCGCCCTCGATGACATCGGCACCCAGGAGCTGGCCTCGGTGAACACCGGCAGCTGGGCGCCGAAGAACACGGGGGTCCCGTTCCCGCAATCCGGCCTGCTGCCCGAGCCATTATTGCGCCCCCTGCCACGGGTTGCCGACTCCTGGTGGACGGGCCCGGGGCCTCGCCAGCCGACTGATTACGGTTCCTGAGCCGAGTCTCGGCAACCGCGAGGCGGGCGACGGACAGCGGTTAGAGGGGCTCTCCGGAGAGCAGGCGTTCAATCACCTGGGCGACACCATCATCCTGCAGTGACGCGGTGGTGCGCCCCGCGGCGGCCTTTGCCAGCGCATGCCCTGATTCCATGGCGTAGCCGCGTCCGGCCCAGGCCAGCATCTGCACGTCGTTGGGCATGTCCCCGAAGGCGATGACCTCGGCGGCGGTAACACCCAGTTCGAGCGCGTATTCGGCCAGCGTGACGGCCTTATTGACGCCCGGGTGCGACATTTCCAGGAGGGAGACGCCGGGGGCCGAATGGGTCACCGACACCAGATCCGCGACCTCGGGTTCCACGAGGGTTTGGAAGGCCTCTGCATCATATCGTGAGGTCTTGGCCAGCAGTTTCACGACGCCTTCGGCCTCCAGCCGGCCCACGTCGAACGGCGCTTCGGCCATCACCGGCAACCGGGAAGCCTCCTCGGCGTCGATGAAACCAGGTTCGAGCAGTAAACCGGAGAGGGTCTCCGCGGCGAACGTCGCCGCCGGCTCGAGGGTCTGGATGCGTCGGCGGACCTCGCCCACGGCGGGGCCCGGAACTTGGTGGCTGCCCAGGATCCGTTCGCCCTCAAGGTCGTAGACCAACGCGCCGTTGGAACAGATGACCGTTCCCAGATGGCCGAGCGCCCGTTGCACGGGGCTCAGCCAGCGAAAGGGGCGTCCGGTGACGAAGACCACGTGGATTCCTGCCGCACGGGCAGCGGCGAAAGCCCGAACCGTTCGCGGGGAAATCGTCTCGTCCGGGTGCAGGATGGTGCCGTCGAGGTCGCTGGCTATGAGTCGCATGGGTACCGGAGGCTCAGGGGTGCCCGGTCAGGAGATTTCGTCGCGCCGCGGCGGGTTGGCACCGGCCCGAGAAACGGTGATCGCGGCAGCCCGGGCGGCATAGTCGAGGATTTCCTCGAGCTGGGCAACCGAAAGCCCGCGCAGCGCCTCCCGGCGTGCCGCCCCGACCAGGCCGCGGTCCACGAGGGTGGACAGCAGGGCCGCCATGAACGAATCCCCGGCACCGACGGTATCGGCAACATCGACGACCGGTGCCTGGGTCCGCGCTTCGCCGGCAGCAACGACACCCCAGGGGCCGCCGGAGCCGTAGGTCGCCACGACCATGGCCGGGCCGAGTTCGAGCCAAGCGTGGGCCGTATCCTCGATGCTGCGTTCGGGGTAGAGCCAGGCCAGATCGGAGTCGCTGGCCCGCACCACATCGCTGAGGGCGACGAAGCGTTCGACATCTTCGATGGCCTGTGAATGATTGGTGACGAAGCTGGGACGCACATTCGGGTCGTAGGAGATCGTCGCATGTGGACGGGCGCGTTCCACGGCGGCCCTGACGGTGCCGGCACCGGGCTCCAGGACGGTGGCGATCGATCCGGTATGCAGCAGTTGGCTGTCGGCCAGGGCATCGGATGCTCCCGGGTCGAAGGCCGACAGATCCCAGACCATGTCGAACTCGTAGCTGGCCGCACCGACGGGGTCCAGGGTGCCGCGCGCCGTGGAGGTGGGCAGGGCATCGGGGGAGAGTACTTCCTGCACGTCGTTGGAGCGCAGGTGCTCGTGGATCATGGCCCCGTATTCGTCGTCGCCATAGCGTCCGACGAAGGAGACGGGATGGCCCAGTCGTGCCAGCCCGACCGCCACATTCATGGGGCTGCCCCCCACATAGGCCTGGGGCGCGGCGAGGCCGCCGGACAGCACGTCAACGAGGGCTTCGCCCATAACAGTCAGCACTACTCAACCTTACCTTTGCTCTCGGTGGATGCCTGAAGGCGCCCACCGGACGGTGTTCCCGTGCGCCGTCGCCCGACCCTGCTAGGCAGGAACGGCCAGTTCGGCCAAGGCCACCAGACAAGCATCCCATGCCGGGGTCCCGGGAGTGATCAACGCCTGGTGGTCACCGGTCGTGAAGACCATTCGTGCCGGGTCGCCTTGGGCCCGCGCCGCGTCCGTATAAGCCCGCGAAAGGGCCGAAGGAACATCTGCATCGGATTTACCGTGGACGGCGATGACCGGGACTCCGATGGGCAGCATCCGCACCGGGTCGGCCAGCTGCCAACGCCGCGGGTCCTCCTCCGAGGTGACTTCCATGAGCTTCACGGCCGCAGAGTGGCTGAGCTTGAGCCAATTCGCCATCCACAATTCCAGCACTCCTGCCTGGCTGACGACGCCGTCGACCTTCACTGCCGGTTCCGCTCCGGGAGCACCGGCGGGGAGTTTATGTCGGCCGGCGGCCCACGCCGCGAGATGCCCTCCTGCGGAATGGCCCAGAACGACGACGTGGCCCCGTTCCAGTCCTGCCTCGGCTAGCACCGGCCCGAGGGCGTCGATGCCTGCGGAAACATCCTCGAATGTTTCGGGCCATCCCCCCGTATCGGGGCCCCTGACCTCGGCATCGGTGGTCCGCCGATATTCCAGGTTCCAGACCACCCAGCCACGGCGGACCAGATCCGCGGCGAGCGGATGCCCCAGCGAGGCATCGTAGGTATCGCGCCAGAATCCACCGTGGATGATGACGATGACCCCCGGAAGCCGTCGCTCACTGGGTACATATAGTTCGGCGTATTGGCTCGGGTTCGGCCCATAGTGGTGGACCGAATCCGGTTGACGTCCGGGTGCCGCCGCGTCGTCCTGTGCTGCCATCACTCAGCGCCCCGGGAAGGCGGGGGTCTCCTTGGCCAGGAAGGCTGCCCGTCCGACCACCGAATCCTCGGTTGCGAAGGCCTCACGGAAGCTCTCCACTTCGGCTTCCAGGCCAGCGGCCACGGGGAGCCCGTTGATCCGGTTCAACGCCCGTTTGGTGTTGTCCACCGAGGTGGGTGCCTTGGTCGCGATTTCCTGAACAGTGGCCTTGGCCCCTGCCAGCAGGGCCTCGGCATCGTCGAAGAGCGCATTGGCCAAACCAATCCGCAGGGCCTCATCGGCCTTGATGCGGCGTCCGGTGTAGATCAGTTCGCGCGCCTGGCCCAGGCCGATGCGCTGCTGCAGGCGCACCGAGCCGCCAAATCCGGGAACCAACCCCAGGTTGACCTCCGGCTGGCCGAAGCTGCCACGGGCGCTGGTGTAGATGAAGTCGCAGGCCAGGGCGAGTTCGCACCCTCCACCGAGCGCAAATCCGTTGACCGCGGCGATCACCGGAACGGGCAGCGCCTCCAGCCGGGTGGTCACCGTATGCATCTGCCGGGCGTAGGCCTCGGCGGCGTCGGCGCTCATCGAGCTCATTTCGCGGATATCCGCACCGGCCACGAAGGCCTTATCGCCGGCACCGGTGAGGATGATCCCGCGGATGGGCCACTGGGCGTCAATGCCCACTGCTGATAGTTTCTCGGTCAAGGCCAAAAGGTCCTCGACCACGGCCGCTGCCAGGGCGTTCATGGCCTCCGGGCGGTTCACGGTCACCACCAAGGCGGAGCCGTCGGTTTCGAGAAGTAGCGTCTCGTAGCTACCGAAATCCATGTGTGCTTCCTTCCGGGTCGTCATTGACCAGCGCGGGGCGCCAGTCCCCCCAGCATGTCAGAGTCGCGGCGGGTGCTGGCGGAACTTGCGGAATTGGTTCAACGAGGTCAGCGCAATGTACCAGAGCCTACGGGGATGGCGTTCGGCGCGGTAGAGCAACGGGTTGGCCACGCGGCGGGTGCGCATCAGTTCGCGGGCCTTCTCCCCGACGGGGCCCCGCAGGTGACGGCGCAGCAGCGCCAGCGGGAGCACCGTGTAGAGCACGTGGGCATCGGCGACCAGCGGAGCAGCGTCGGGATCCGCGGCAGGCTGCTCACCGTCGTCGTACTCCGCTCCAAGGTACTCGCGGACGTAAAAGCGTGCCGCGTTATGGCCGGCAGCGCTCATGTAGTAGTGGTTTCGGCCCAGCCGCGGGTTCAGTTCGAAGAACTTCACCTGGCCGTCGCGCGGATCAAGTTTGGCGTCGAACATGGAGAATCCGGTCCACCCCAGGTGCTCGAGGATCCGTCGACCCTGATCGATGAACTCGTCGTTGACGCCGGTCACGATGGCCGCCGAATTCCCCAACACCAAGGGGGCGTGTTCCTCCACGACGACTTCCCCGTACGCGGCGAAACGGACGCGGGCGTCCCGGTCGGAGTAGAAGGTACACAGGCGCATGTTCGTGTCGCCGCCTTCGATGAGCTCCTGCAAAATGAAAGGGCTGGTATAGCCGGAGGCTCGGATGCGCGCGAGCAGATCGTCGAGTTCTTCGCGCGTGGCCAGGGTGTGGACCTTCTGCTTGCCGGCGAACTTCACATGGACCCAGGCACTGCTGTCTGCGGGCTTGCCGATCAGCGGGAACGGCAGATCCGCAGGCAACGGCTGCGGGGCGGCGGGTTCGTAGGTGATCGTCCGCGGATGCGGGATACCCAGCTCGGCGCACAGGGCATAGAAGTTCTGCTTCAGTGCCGCCCGTTCAATGGTCGCCGCCTCCGGATAAGGGATGGTGTACCAGGGTTCGAGTTCTGCGCGATGGGCGGTGATGGTCTCGACGTGCAGGTCCAACGAACCACAAAGCATGAGGGGCCGGGGGCGCTGCCCGTCGGCCGTGAGATCACGAGCCACCTGCACAAGATGTTCGACGACGCGGCCCGGGTCGGTCATGCTTCCCGCAGGTCGGACGTCGATGGCCACCGAATGCTCCAGCACCCCGTTGCTGCCCGCAGGAACTGCCACACTGACGACCCCGTAGGCCTCGTGGAACTCGCGGGCTAGCGAATAGGTGCCGATGTCCCCGCCGAGGATGACCGGGACGAACGGCTGTGAATCCAAAATGCGCATGGACTCCAATCTATCCGGATCCGGGCGCCTGTCCGAACCGGGCGCACGAGGCCACTAGGCAAAACACGTGAGCTGCAGCACAATAGCCTGAGGCAACCATCCGCAGGTTGTCCGCGCCTCTTTCACCGGAAACGTCGCGCATATTTTTCTGCGGTTTCACGGCAGGGAAGGCATATTCCATGGGGATTCTCGATCGATCGCATTCCATCGCCCCACCGGGGTTCAACCGGTGGCTCATCCCACCGGCGGCGCTGGCGGTGCACCTATGCATTGGGCAGGCCTACGCGACCAGCGTGTACAAAACAGCGCTGATCGGCCATTTCGAGGCCTCGCAAACGGCGATCGGGGTGATCTTCTCCATCGCCATCGTCATGTTGGGACTCTCGGCGGCCATCATGGGCACCTGGGTTGAACGCTCCGGACCCCGCAAATCGATGTTCGTTGCTGCCACGTTCTGGGCCTCCGGCTTCCTGATCGGGGCACTGGGGATCTTCTCCGGGCAGCTGTGGTTGGTCTACCTCGGCTACGGAATCTTCGGTGGTATCGGTCTGGGCATCGGCTATATTTCGCCCGTATCCACCTTGATCAAATGGTTTCCTGACCGCCCGGGCATGGCGACCGGCCTGGCGATTATGGGCTTCGGCGGCGGAGCGCTGATCGCCTCGCCGCTGTCCACGCAACTGCTCAAGGCCTTCGACCCCGCTTCGGGGACCGAAGGGTGGGTGGCCAGCGGCGACGCCGTGGGGCGACTGTTCGCCACCCTGGGCATCGTGTACTTCCTGGTCATGATGTACGGGGTGTTCAGCATTCGCGTTCCGGCCGATGGTTGGCGACCCAATGGTTGGGATCCGGCCCGGGTGAAGCATTCGCAATTGGTCACCCAGAACCATGTCTCGGCGGCCAACTCCATCAAGACCCGCCAGTTCTGGCTGATCTGGACGGCGTTGTTCCTCAACGTCACCGCGGGCATCGGCATCCTCGAGCAGGCCTCGCCGATGATCCAGGACTTCTTCCGGGCCGAGAACGGCATCTCGGCGGTTTCCGCCGGTGTGGCCGGAGGATTCGTGGGTTTGCTCTCCATCGGCAACATGGCGGGACGATTCCTCTGGTCGAGCACCTCGGATCTCATCGGCCGCAAGAACATCTACATGATCTACCTGGGTGTCGGGGCACTGCTGTACGTGATTCTGGCGTTCTTCGGCGGATCCAGCACCCTGCTTTTCATTCTGCTGGCCTTCGTGATCATCAGCTTCTACGGGGGTGGGTTCTCCACGGCACCCGCCTATCTGAAGGACCTCTTCGGCACCTTCCAGGTCGGGGCGATCCACGGACGCCTGCTGACTGCCTGGTCGGCAGCCGGGATCGCCGGCCCCCTCATCGTCAACGGCCTGTTGGATGCCCAAGGCAAGCCCGGCACGATGAATGCCCACAACTATTTGCCGGTGCTGCTGACCATGGTGGTCCTGCTCATCGCCGGATTCGTCGCGGCCGCACTGATCCGCCCCGTCGACCCGAGGTTTCATGAGCCGGAAAGAGAAACCGCCAGCACCACTGCCGAGGAGGCCCCATGAGCACCACAGGTTCCAGTACCCCCGAGCACATCCCGGTCAACGTCGCCCCGGCACGATTGGTCTTTGGGTGGATGCTGGTTGGTGTCCCTCTGCTCTACGGCGTGGTCACCACGCTCTCTCGCGTGGGCCAATTATTCCAATAGTCCCCGAAGCCGGGCCGGACCTTTCCTGAGGGCCAGCCCGATTCGATCAGTCGGGTAATTGTCCGTTATGCAACCGGTGCTCCAGGGCTGCACGAACCTCGTCGACGAGGACCTGCATATGCCGCTCCGCCCCGGGCCCGTCGGCGTCGGCCACCGCGGCAGCCACTGCCTCGTGTTCGGCCAAGGCCTCTTCACGAGGGTGGAAGGGCATCATGCCCTGATGGGTTCGACCGGAGAGTACTTCGGCGACCACACCGTCGAGTTCGGCGAACATCGAGTTGCCGCTGGCGCGCAGCAATAAGGAATGGAAGGCGATATCCACCGCCAGGAACTTTTCCAATTCACCCGCCTCCCCCAAGGAGCGCAGCTGCTGAGCGAGGGACGTGATCTCTTCGCGGGCCTGAGCCGTGGCACGCCGGGCGGCTCCGGCGGCCGCTAGGGGTTCGACGGCAACTCGCAGCTCGGTGAGTTCCGTGAATTGTCGTTCACGCCCCGGACCTGCCAGCCGCCAACGGATCACGCGGCGGTCATAGGCGTTCCAGAAGCGCGACTCCTGGACGACCAGCCCAATCCGTCGCTTCGGGTAGACCAGGCGCAAGGACTCCAGGACCCGCATGCAGTCACGCATCACGGTGCGGGAGACACCAAAGCGGGACTGCAGGGCCTCGAGCGTCAACCGGTCTCCCGGGGATAGCACCCCGTCAATGATTTCCCGGCCCAGGGTTTCGACAATCGGTTCCTGGAGCACTGTCGCGCCGGAGGGGATCTGCATACCCAACATCCTATGGTGCCCACCAGCCTGCGCGTCGTCGAACACTATCCCCGCCCCACCATAAGGTGTTATCTTTTATGCAGTCGGTCCACTGGACCGCGGCCAACGACGTCCTTCCAGGAGTAAACATGCCCCATCAGGCACCCCAGCCACCCCCCACCCACGTGGTGGTGATGGGCGTATCCGCTTCCGGCAAGACCACTCTGGCGAGCCTGTTGGCGACCCGCCTCGGCTGGCCTCTGGCCGAAGCCGATGATTTTCACCCCGCAACCAATGTCGCCAAAATGGCCTCCGGCACTCCGCTCACCGACGACGACCGCTGGCCCTGGCTGAGAACACTGCGCGACTGGATGGACAACATCCCGGGCCCGGGGACCGTGATGACCTGCTCGGCCCTGAAACGCAGCTATCGCGACCTGCTCCGCGAGGCAGACGGCGTCGTACGTTTCATTCACGTCGTGGTCGATCCCACCGTTCTGGCCGAGCGCATCAGCGTCCGGACCGGACATTTCATGCCAGGCACCCTCCTGCCCAGCCAACTCAGCACCCTCGAACCCCTCGCATCTGACGAGGACGGTTTCACCTTGCCCAACGACAGCACCGCCGAGGATCTCCTGACCCGCGCCTTGACCTCGCTGGATCTGGAACCGAAGAACTCGCCCCAGCAGTAAAAACCCACCCGACCGGAGAAACCATGACCCTCGAGAACTGGACCCAGACCCTGGGTGCCGGACCATTGCTCGGCATTGCCGCCGGCGCCATCGTCGTCCTGCTCCTGCTCATCATCCAACTGCGAATGCACGCCTTCGTCGCCTTGATCCTGATCAGCCTGCTGACAGCCTTCGCCACCGGGATCCCCGCCGGCAGCGTCGTCTCGGTACTCACCGACGGATTCGGCTCCACCCTGGCCTCGGTGGCCCTTCTGGTGGGCCTGGGTGCCATGCTCGGGCGCATCGTGGAGATGTCCGGCGGCGCCAAGGTGCTCGCCGACGTTCTGATCAGAAAATTCGGCGAAAAGCACGCCCCACTGGCCCTCGGTGTGGCCTCGCTGATCTTCGGGTTCCCGATCTTCTTCGACGCCGGACTCGTGGTGATGCTCCCGGTGGTCTTCGCCGTCGGACGGCGTCTGGGTGGCGGCGTACTGCTTTACGGACTGCCCGCCGCCGGTGCCTTCTCGGTGATGCACGTCTTCGTACCACCGCACCCGGGGCCGGTTGCCGCCGCCGAATTCTTCGACGCCAACGTCGGCTTCGTCCTGCTGATCGGCCTCGTCGTGGCGGTGCCCACCTGGTATTTGGCCAGTTACCTGTACGGCAAATGGGCCGGACGTAGGTGGGAATTGCCGATCCCGAGCCTGTTGGGCGAGGCCGATCCCGAACACGAAGCGAACCCGCCGGCCTTCGGCACCGTGATCTCCGTGCTCTTGCTGCCACTCGTGCTGATCTTCATGAATACCGGCCTGAACACGCTGGCTTCGGCGGGGGCCCTGCCCGATGGGGCCAAGGAGGCAGGCTGGTTCCAGCTGCTGCGGGCCATCGGTGAAACCCCCGTGGCCCTGCTGATCACCCTTCTGGTGGCCTCCGCCGTGCTGGGCATGCGCCGGGGTATGAGCAAGAACGCGATCGAACAGGTGATGGAGAAGGCCCTCGGCCCGGTCTGCTCGGTCATCCTCATCACCGGTGCCGGTGGTATGTTCGGTGGCGTCCTGCGCGCCTCAGGCATCGGCGACGCCCTCTCCGACGTGTTGGGTGACCTGGGCGTGCCGTTGATCCTGGCCGGTTTCCTGATTTCCGGCATCCTGCGCGTGGCCCAGGGCTCGGCGACGGTGGCCCTGACGACCGCTGCCGCGTTGCTGGCACCCGCCGTGGCCGGCGCCGGTCTGAACGACATCCAGTTGGCAACCATGGTCGTGGCCGTGGCCGCCGGCTCGGTGATCATCTCCCATGTGAACGACTCAGGCTTCTGGCTGGTCGGTCGCTTCTTCGATATGGACGTCAAGACGACACTGAAGACCTGGACCGTGTTGGAGACTCTGATCGGTGTGGTCGGTTTCGGTTTCGCGGCAGTGATCTTCGGCTTCGCCTCGCTGGGCTAGCCCGGCTGACCCACCAGCATCCCGGCCCCGCCGGGATGCTGGTGGCCGTTCTTAGCGACGCCCCCGCGCCGGACCGCCTCGTCGCTTACCGCCACCGGGTTTTCCTCCGGAGCTTCCGCCCTTCTTCCCACCTCCGGATCGCGAAGCGCCCGCAGCGGACTGGCCGCCGCGCTGGCGACGTCGCTGGGCCTGTTCGGCTGCTGAACGCTCACGCTCCTGCACCGAGGGCTGGCGGGAGGAATTGGCACGCCGGCCACGCACGATCCCGATGAACTCTTCCACTCGCGGATCTTCCGGCTCGTCGCCCAGCGGCTTCAACCAGGCAATGCCGATCCGGGTGGATGGCGTGCCCGTGACGATCTTCTGCACGACGTCCTTGCGCCGGTACAGGCGCCCAACGGACTGGGGAACGATCAGCAAACCGGTCCCCGCCCCGACCACCTCAAGGGCCATCGCCGCGCCGCCGACCTGCGGCGGATAATCTGCCATATCCAACCAGGTCTCGTCGACCAGTTCATCCAAGGGCACTTCGTCGTCGTACAACTCCAGAGCATGTTCACGCGGTGCGCACACTACGGGTAGTTCTTCGTAGAGCGGGATGACATGCGTTCGCTCGTCCGCGGGGTTTTTGCCATCGGGGAAGCGCATAAACACCAGATCTGCGACACCGCTGGCGAGCAGCTCCCGCGGATCGTCTCCGGCATCATCCATCGTCGCCTGGATTGGAATCCCTGGTTGGCGCTCCCGCCAACGGTCCAACCACTTATCCGGGGTCACGCCCGGCACGAACGCAATTCTCAGCTCAGCCACAACCGCAAGCCTACCGGCACCCCGTGCGCCCGGTAGGCTGGGAACATGAGTCAGAAATCCTCGCAGAGCATGAAACCGGCCACTGCCGCCAAGAAGCTTGGTGTGTATCTTCCCGCCACGCCTGCAGAGTTCCAGGAGGGCCCCCTCACCCGGGACGCCCTGAATGAATTGATGAACGAGCCTCCCGAGTGGCTAGTCGACCTCCGCCAAAACGGGCCGCACCCACGCCCGGTGGTCGCCCAGAAACTCAACGTCAGCATCTCAGGGCTCACGCGGGGCGGCGTCGAAGAAGCGCTGACCACCGCACAGATCAACGAATTGCTGGCCGACCGGCCCGAATGGCTGCAGAGCGAGCGCGCCAATATGGCCGACGTCCGCGCCGAAGAGACCCGCGTCAAGGAAGCCGATGCCCGCAAGGCAGCAGCACGCAAAGCCCAGGAAAGCTGAGCGGAAACACCCGCGTCTTCGAACCGCAAGGACGAACAGCAAACGGCGCCCCTCCCCACCGGGGACGGGCGCCGTTTGCCGGCTAGCCAGCTAGCGACTAGTTGGCGGTCTTCACGATGTAGACATCGCACGGGGCGTTCAGGGCGACGCTGGAGGCGACGCTTCCGAGAACCCGACCCAGACCCTTCATACCGACATTGCCGACGACGATCAGCTGGGCGCCGAGACGACTTGCCTCTTCGACGAGGGCATCCTGCGGCTTGCCCTTGACGGCGGAGGCCTTGATCGTTGCACCCGGAACCAGCTCACGCAGTTTGGTGGCTGACTTCTCAGCCAGCTTCTGCGCCTGTTCCGCGTCGTCGAGGATCCACGTATCGCTGCCGATCTGGACAACTTCGGTGTTGTCCTTGGTGTGGGCGGTGATCACCACGAGGTTGGCGCCCAGGCCGGCCGCCACCGTCGCAGCGCGCGTCGCCGCCTTATTCGCGGTCTCGCTGCCGTCGACACCGACGATAACTGTTCCTGACATGTGTTTCCTCCCTGTCTGGTGTGGCACCCTCGGTGCCACACCGCTTGGTCTTGCTTGGTCTACTTGGTCTTCTCCCGCAGGAAACCGACGGCCCGTTCCCAAGCCAATCGTGCCGCTTCCGGACGATAGTTCCCCTGGGGGTTCCCATCATTATGGAACGCATGCGGCGCTTCATAGTAGTGGAATGTGACGTCGGCCTCAGATTCATCCCGGAGTTGCTGCTCCTGCGCCCTCGCCTGATCCACCGGGAAGAGCTCATCTTCGGTCGCGTAATGCCCCTGAATGGCTGCCTTCACACCGGTAAACGACTCGGGGACCGCCTGGCCCACGCCATAGAAGGGAACTGCTGCGGCCATCCGCTCCCCTTGCTGTGCCGCAAGGGCCAGTACGAATCCGCCACCCATGCAGAAACCGATGGCCGACACTTTATGGCTGGTGACCTCACCAAGGCCGTGCAGGTAGTCGACGGCGCCCCCCAGCAACCGGGCTCCTTCTCCTTCGGACAGCCGCTGCATCATTTCTCCGGCTTCGTCGCCGTCATGGGTGATCCAGCCGCCGTATAGATCCGGGGCGAGGGCGACGAAGCCTTCAGCCGCCAGCCGGTCGGCAACGTCTCGAATATGGTCGGTCAGCCCCCACCATTCCTGGATGACGATGACACCAAGACCGCTCCCCGACGCGGGACGGGCCAGATAGCCGTAGGCATCCTGCCCCTGGGAGGGGAAAGTGACGTTCTGGTGAGCTGACTGTTCTGCCAAGGATGCACTCCTGCTCGTCGACGATCGGGTTCGCTTTCCCAGTCTATGCAGATCAAGCCCCCGGGTCTCCTCCCGGAGGACTCAATCGTCAGGTGAGCGGTGGTCCACCACATAAAAATGTCCCCCCTCCCGAATTCCGGGAGGGGGGACATTTTCTCAACTTGTGCGCGAGGGGGGACTTGAACCCCCACGCCCTTGCGGGCACTGGCACCTGAAGCCAGCGCGTCTGCCTATTCCGCCACTCGCGCAAGTTGCCGTTTCGAGTTTCCCCTGAACAGCGAGAACAATCATAACCATGCCCCCGGGGCAACACCTAATCGACCCTACGGTGTGATGAGTGGCACTCTGGGGAACTAAATACCCCGAAATTCTCGTTCCGTTATCGAAGAGAAGCCCCCACCGTCGGACGTTTCCGTGGCAGGACAAGTAGTATCGGAATGGCACAGGCCTCACGGCCGGCTGTTTCGTCACGCTCCGTGACCGGAGCGGCGTACAGGACAACCGACTTCGAGAGGAGCAGCGCCCATGGGTTTGGTAGACAATGTTGAGCGCGGTCTCGAAAAGCTGGTGACCAGCGTCTTCCGAGGCTCAGGCTCCGCCGAAGTCCAGCCGGTCGAGATTGCCAGTCAACTACGCAACGAGATGGACAACCGGACACTGACCTTGTCGCAGGGCCGCACCTTGGCCCCCAACTCCTTTAAGGTCCGTCTGGGAGCCGCCGACTTCGAACGAGCCAAGCAATGGGGAGCAACCCTGGCCGAGGAGCTCTGCGATATCGCTGTCAAGCACGCACGCTCGCAGCAATACACCCTCCAGGGACCGGTCACGGTTTCCTTTAACCGCGACGGCGACACCAAGGCCGGCAGCTTCTCCATTGACGCCACGATGGACAAATCGTCCACCCCCGCAGCTGCCTCCACCCCTCCGCCGGCGCCGACGGCTCCACCGCGTCCACCACCGGGTCAGCAGGCCGTCCTGGACATCAATGGCCAACGGTATGGACTAAACGCCGATTCCGTCGTGTTGGGCCGCTCCGCCGAAGCCGATATCCCCGTCGAAGACCCCGGAGTCTCGCGCCGTCATATCGAAGTCGTCCGTGAGGGGTCCCGGGCTTGGGCCGTGGATTTGGGATCCACCAATGGCAGCTACGTCAATGGCCAACGCGTGGTCGACCGCGAGGAGCTTTTCGACGGCTCCATCATTGCCATGGGCCGCACCCGCATCACGTACCGGCTGGTTCCCCGATCGAGCGGAGACAGCGCATGAGCGACCTCTTCCTGACCGCCCTGCGCCTTGGATTCCTGATCCTGTTGTGGATCCTGATCCTGAGCATCATCGCGGCACTGCGCCGGGACCTATCGATCGGCAAACGAGCGAAGACCGGTGAACCCACGGCGCGGGAGGTCCGCAAGAACCCCGAGTTGGCGCCCGAACCGGCCCCGCCCACCAAGAAAGCGGCACGCACTCTGGCCATTTTGGAAGGGCCCCTCACCGGGACCAGCCTGGATCTGGCTGCCAGCCCCATCCTGCTGGGCCGCGCCCAGGAGGCCACACTTGTCCTCGAAGACGATTACGCCTCCGGGCGACATGCCCGCCTCTTCCCGCAGGGCAGCCGCTGGTTCATTGAGGATCTCGGCTCGACGAACGGGACCTATCTGGGGGAGCACCAATTGACGCGCGCCCAGCCGGTGGACATCGGTCAGCCCATTCGGATCGGCAAAACCGTCATGGAGTTGAGGCCGTAGTATGGCGCTCACGTTGCGGTTCGCAGCGCGGTCGGATGTGGGGTTGGTCCGCGCCAAGAACGACGACTCCGGTTATGCCGGTCGCTATCTGGCGGTCGTGGCCGACGGCATGGGCGGACACGTCGGTGGCGATGTTGCCTCGGCATCCACCGTATTGGACCTAGTACATCTTGATCAGGACACGACCGTTGACGTGGAAACGGTGCTTCCTGACGAAATCCAGACAGCCAATTCCATCCTTAACGACTTGGTCAGCGCGAACCCGAAACTCTCGGGAATGGGCACCACCGTGACGGCGCTGCTGCTGACCGGAGACCGCTTCCAGTACGCCCATATTGGCGATTCCCGCGCTTACCGGCTCAAGGACGGTGTCTTCGAACAGGTCAGCAAGGACCACACCTTCGTCCAGCGACTCGTGGACGAGGGCCGCCTGCGGCCCGAGGAAGCCGAACACCACCCGCATAAGAACGTGTTGATGCGGGTCCTGGGTGACTCCGACGCAAGTCCCGAACTCGATATCGACCAGTTCCCCATCACACCGGGGGAACGCTGGCTCCTCTGCTCCGACGGCCTCAATGCCGTCGTCCCCGACCAAATCACCGAACGCATCATGCGCAAGGCGGGCTCCCTGCAACAGACCGTCGACGATCTGGTCGAGGTCACCCTCAAACATGGCTCCCCCGATAACGTCACCATCGTGATGGTCGAAGTGGCCGAAGATGTCGAGTACGAAGAACCCGTACTTGCCCCCGCCCGCGAACCCGCTCCGGATACCGGCCAACTACAGGTGGCCCAGCAAGGCGATCTGGAGGCTAGCGCTGCCGTCATCCGCCACGAAATGTCCATTCGACCCCATGTTCTGGTCGGGGCGGCCGATCTGGCCACCCAGACGGGCCAGATTCCGATGGTCACGCAACGGTCCGCAGAAAAGCGAGCCGCCGCGATCCTGACCCACAAGGCTTCCGAGCCCGATGAGGCGCCGGACGAGCGCGAATTTGATCCCATGCGCCGTCCACTGAACCGCGGTTGGCTCATCCCGACCTTCCTCACCCTGATGGGGCTGATCTTGGCCTCCGTCTTGTGGTTCGGTTTCGCGTGGACCCAAACCCAGTACTACGTGGCAGATTACGACGGCAAGGTGGCCATCTACAACGGCGTCTCCCAAGATCTCGGACCGATCAAGCTCTCCCACGTCGACACCGTCACGCATATTCCCACGGAAGCCTTGCCCGCCTACACACAGCAGCGCTTGCGCAACTCGTTGGCTGCCCGCGACCTCGCTCATGCCCAGGACATTGTCTCCGAACTGCTCATCAGCGCGAAACAGGCTTGTCCGGTCATCGTCCCAGCCGATCCGCAGTCCGCCGACTCCCCGCCGGGCCTACCCAACTACTGTCAGGAGGTGACACCGTGAGTGAAACAGCAGAACTGGAAACTGCACCCATTCCACGGCGCAACACCGAACTGGTGCTGTTGATCGTGGCCCTCGCCGTCGCGGTGGGCGCCAACTACCTCGTCAGTTTGAGCAACACTGATGGCTTCGACGAAGGTTTCCTGACCCAGGGAGCCGTTCTGGCCGGCATGGCCCTCATCATGCACATCGTGCTGCGGATCTGGGCGAAGTATGCGGATCCGATCATTCTTCCCTGCGTCGTGGCCCTCAACGGCATGGGAATCGCGATGATTCACCGGCTAGACCTCGTCAACAACGACGACGCGGCCACCCGCCAGCTGCTCTGGACGGGTGTCGCCATGGCCGCTGCCATCGCCACCTTGTGGGTCGTCCGGGACCACCGCATCCTGCGCAAAGCCCCCTACACCTTTCTGGCCATCAGTGCCCTGCTGCTGATCCTGCCACTCGTTCCAGGCATTGGCAGGGAAATCAACGGCGCCCGCATTTGGATCGGCATCGGACCGCTCTCCTTCCAGCCCGGGGAACTCGCGAAGATTTCCCTCGCGCTCTTCTTCGCCGGCTATTTGTCGACCCACCGGGACCTGATCCTGCTGGCCGGACGCAAAATCGGCCCACTTCAGTTGCCCAGGATCAAGGACCTCGGTCCCATGGTCGTCGCCTGGCTCGTCAGCATCGGCGTCTTGGTCATGCAAAGCGACCTGGGCTCCTCCATCTTGTTCTTCGGCCTCTTCATGGTCATGATCTACGTGGCCACAGGCCGCATCAGCTGGATCATCATCGGTCTGGTCATGGTCGTCATTGCCGGTTTCTTCGCAGCCCAGGTCATGTCCCACGTCGCACTTCGGCTGAACTCCTGGGTCCACGCCTTCGACCCCTCGGTCTACGATCAAACGTATGGCGGGAGCCGTCAGATCGTCCAAGGTCTGTTCGGCCTCGCCAACGGCGGCCTCTTCGGCACCGGTATCGGCAATGGTCGGCCGGACTTCGTCCCGTTGGCCAATTCAGACATGATCATCACCGCCCTGGGCGAGGAGCTGGGCCTCATCGGCCTGGTGGCCATCATCCTGCTCTTCGTCATCCTGATCAGCCGGGGGATGCGTGCCGCCCTGGGCAGCCGGGACGCCTTCGGTAAATTGCTCGCCGCCGGCCTGTCATTCACCATTGGTCTGCAGTGTTTCGTGGTGATGGGCGGGGTGACCCTGCTGATTCCCTTGACCGGTCTCACGACGCCCTTCATGTCGGCCGGAGGGTCTTCCCTCTTGTCCAACTGGATCATCATGGCCCTTTTGCTTCTGGTCTCCCATAACTCCCGGCGCCCGGCCACCACGGGGCCGCTCAACGAACGGGATATGGCCGCCGCCGGGCCTGACATCAGTGCGAAGGCGAAAGCCAGAGACGAAGAAGATGTCAGACGTCGGGCCAAGAAGGCGACGTCCAAAGCGCCGACCGCAGCACGAAAGGGGGACACGGCATGAACACCGCCATACGCCACGTGTGGATCGCCATCGTCTGCCTGTTCGTCTTGGTCTTTGGTGCGTTGAGCTACATCCAGTTCTTTGCTGTCAAGGACCTCAACGCGAATCCGCTCAACACACGGCAGCTATACAAAAACTTTGATCTGGCCCGCGGCGCCTTGCTGGTCGACGGAACACCGATCGCCGAATCCGTGGCCTCCGATGACCAATTCGACTACCAACGCGTCTATCACGACCCCAAGTTGTATTCGCATCTGACAGGGTTCTACTCCTTGACGTACGGCGCCAACCAGCTCGAGGGCGTGATGGACGACGAGCTCACCGGGCAGAGCGACTCACAGTTCTACAGCCGCATGATCAACTTGTTGACCGGGCAATCAGATGAGGGTGCCTCGGTCGAGCTCACCATCGATCCAAACCTCCAGAAAACGGCCTACAACCTGATCCCCGACGGACAGCAAGGGACCATCATCGTCTCCGCGCCAAAGACGGGCAATATTCTGGCCATGGTGTCCAAGCCCAGCTACGACACCAACCTGCTGGCCGTACACAGCGGGAAGATCGCCTCCGCGAACATGGCGCAGATTCTCAAGACGCCCGGGCTAAGCCCAAATATCAACCCGGCCATCGGCCGCCTGATCTCCCCAGGCTCCACCTTCAAGATCCTCGACCTCGTCGCTGGTCTCGAATCGGGGAAATACGATCTGGATTCGGTCTACGACAACCCGACGAGCATCACGCTTCCGGGCACTTCCACAAAGGTGAGCAACTTCGGGCAGGGTATCTGCGCGAACGAACCCCGTGCCAAGCTCGAGTTCATCGTCGCCCAGAGCTGCAACACCCCCTTCGTGGCCATGAGTGAAGCGGTCGGACAGGACGCCTTGCGTGATGTCACCGAACGCTTCGGCTTTGGCCAGCAACTTCAGATTCCACAGCGCGTCACCCCCAGCAAGTTCCCGACCGACCTCACACCCGACCAATTGGGGTTGTCTTCGATCGGGCAGTTCGATGTCAAGGCCACACCCTTGCAGATGAACATGGTCGCCATGGGTATCGCCAATGATGGTGTCGTCATGAAACCCAACCTGATCAAACGGGTCACCGCTCCGGATCTGAGCGTGCTGGAGGAACCGAAACCCGAGGAATTCAGTACGGCAACATCCAAGAAGGTGGCCAACCAGGTCACCGAATTGATGCGCGCGCCGCTCAAGGGAGGAACTGCCTATACGGCTGATATTCCGGGGCTGGATATTGCGGCGAAGACCGGTACGGCGCAACTCGGGGACGGAACTGATCGGGTCAATTCGTGGATCACCGGATTCGCACCCGCGGATGACCCGGAGGTCGCTGTCACCATTGTCATAGAAAAGACCGACTACGAGACCGGCCACAACCTGACCAGTCCAAACCTGAAGAAGATGCTAGAGGCGGTGTTCAATAAGTGAGGCCTACATCGGGTATCACCCTGGGCGGTCGGTTCCAACTGACCGATCGGATAGCCATCGGCGGTATGGGCGAGGTCTGGAAGGCGCGCGACGAGATCCTTGGTCGCATCGTCGCCATCAAGATCCTCAAGGAGGAATACACGGGCGACCCCGGTTTCCTTCAGCGTTTCCGCGCCGAGGCACGTCACACCGCATTATTGAATCACGTAGGCATCGCCAACGTGTTCGACTACGGCGAAGAGGGGGGTTCGGCCTACCTGGTCATGGAATTGGTTCCCGGCCAGCCGTTGTCTGCCATCATCGAACGCGAACGGGTCCTGTCCCCTGACAGAACCATGTCCATCATCGCCCAGACCGCGCGTGCCCTCGCCGCAGCCCATGCACAGGGTCTGGTCCACCGGGATGTGAAGCCTGGCAACCTGCTCATCCTGCCCGATGGTCGGGTGAAAATCACCGACTTCGGCATTGCCCGTATCGCCGATCAGGTTCCCCTGACCGCCACGGGACAGGTCATGGGCACCGCTCAGTACCTGGCCCCTGAACAGGCCACCGGGCAGCAGGCCAGCGGGTCTTCGGACATCTACTCCCTCGGCGTCATCGGCTACGAGTGCTTGGCCGGTCGTCGACCGTTCACCGGCGAATCACAGATCGCTATTGCGCTGGCCCAGGTCAACGACAACCCTCCGGCACTGGATGAATCCATCCCGGCCAAGTATCGGGCCCTCATCATGTCGATGCTGGCCAAGAGTCCCGCGGAGCGCCCCGAGACGGCCACGAAGCTAGCTGAAGCTGCGGACGCGATCCGGGCCGATAATCTTGATGCGGCGCAGACCGCCGTCCCGGGCATCATCCCGTTCTTGGGAACCGGCGGGGGCAACGCCACGCAGGCCATCAACGTGGGGGATGCACCCACCCAGGCCAACCCGCAGACCCCGGAGGCGGGATCGGGGACTCCGAGCACCAGCGCCCTCCCCCTGGTCTCCGATCAGACCACTCGCGGACCACAGGCCAGCAAAGAGTACGACGACGCTGACGCCACCCGGGTCCAAGGCGCCGCTGCCGCGGGCGCAGCCGCAAGCAGTAGCAACGACGATGACTTCAACTCGGTCCTCGGTGCCAGCAAGGATTGGGATCCCGATGACGAGGGCGGCGCCGCAGTTGGTGCTGGATCGGGCGCCGGCGGAGCCTCAGGCGGTTCCGGGACTCCTCCGCGCAAAAAGCGGAATCCCTGGATCTGGCCCCTGATCGTCATTGTTGTCTTGGCCTTGCTGGCGGTCTGGCTCGTCCCCATGTTCACCGGCGACAAGACGGGCAACGAGTCTCCCGCTTCAAGTAGCGAGCAGTCCTCCCAGAAGACCGTCAAAGTCGACGCCGACGACTACCTCGGTATGGACGTGAAAAAGGCCGCGTCCGAGTTGAAGGACCTTGGTTTGGATGTTTCGACCAAAGAGGAAGAATCCAGCAAGCCGGAGAATTCGGTCGTTGGTGTTTCTCCCACCGGTACCGTCAAGGTCGGCACCGTGATCGAGCTGAGTTACGCCGTGCCACTGCCGGTGGAAAACACTCCTCCGCCTCCACCTGTGCAAGAGACCAAGACCAAGGCGCCCGCCTCGACCAAGAAGTCCACGCCGGCTCCGAGCACCAAATCCTCGAAACCCTCCAGCACCAAGGCCAGTACCTCGGCACCGGCACCGGCACCGACGACACAAGCCCCGCCGACGAAGCCCACCACCCCGAAACCGACGGTGCCGCCCAAGGAAACGGCACCGTCAAAGCCCCCGGTCGAGCAGCCACCGGAACCGAGCAACCCGGACGCCGCCAACGCCGATAATGGGTCGACCCAAAAGCTCGAGCAGGCCGCCGCGAACGACGCGGGTAAATAACGCTGAGGCGTGCAGAGGAACCGTGTGACTGAACCCCGAATCCTGAACTCCCGGTATGACGTGGGCGACCTGATTGGTCGTGGCGGCATGGCGGATGTTTACCATGCCCGGGATCTCCGGCTCGGACGCGAGGTCGCGATCAAGCTTCTCCGTCGGGATCTGGCGCGCGATCCGGTGTTCCAAACACGGTTCCGCAGGGAAGCCCAGGCCGTCGCCGGTCTGAACCACCCGGCGATCGTCGCCGTCTATGACACCGGCGAAGAGGAGGTCGATGGTGGCGGGGGGCAGGTCTCGAAGCTGCCCTACATCGTCATGGAGTACGTCCGGGGAAAGACTCTGCGTGATCTGTCCAAGGCCGGGGAGTTAAATTCAGAATCCTCCCTCAGGTACACGCTCGGCGTCCTCGCTGCCTTGGAGTACAGCCACAAGATGGGGATCGTCCACCGGGACATCAAACCCTCCAATGTGATGGTCACCGGCGACGACACCGTGAAGGTCATGGATTTCGGAATTGCCCGAGCCATGTCCGATTCATCGGCCACCATGACCCAGACGCAGGCCGTGGTGGGAACCGCCCAGTATTTCTCCCCCGAACAAGCACGCGGGGAAACAGTCGATGCTCGCAGCGATCTGTACTCGGCTGGCTGTCTTTTATATGAACTGCTCACGGGCCGACCCCCCTTCACGGGTGACAGCCCCGTTTCCGTGGCCTACCAGCATGTGAGTGAGGCACCGGCCGCGGCCAGCGTCCACAACCCCGAGATCAGCCCTCGGGTCGACGACGTGATCGCCACTGCGCTGAAAAAAGACCGCAACGAACGCTATCAGGACGCTGCCGCCTTCTCTGCCGCATTGCGTGCGGCCCAGGACGATCGCCCCGTGCCGCAGAACCTGGGTGATGCCACCCAGGCTCTCGCTGTCATGCCGCTATCGACACAGGCCATGCTGGCCACCGACCCGCCCACGCAGGCTTTGGCTTCTGGCACTCCGAGCGCCGGGACCGAGGGTGGAGAACACACTGCGGCCATGGCCGCCACGCGTACCAACGGGTCAGAAGATACCGGCAAACAGCCCGACGTGCCCGATACCGGGTCCCAAGAGTCACTGCTTGCCAACACTTCCGGTCCATCGCGAACAGACGAAGCCGATCGACAACGCACATCACGTCGACGAGCTTGGATTTCCGTTTTTTCCGTTCTGGCCGTCGTTGTCATCGCCCTCGGCGCTTGGTTCTTTTGGAACTGGAGCCAAGCCGAGCAGGAACGAAATGCCATGATCCCCGTTCCCGATGTCGCCAACTTGTCCTTGATCGATGCACAGAACAAGATCTATGCCGCCAATCTGAAGCCCGTCACCGAGGAGGTCTTTGACGACGACGTGGACTCCGGTTCAGTCGTGGGAACAGACCCCCAGGCCGGCTCCTCGGCACGTAAAGACTCCGAGGTCCACTTATTAGTTTCACAGGGCCCGGAACAAGTGACCTTGCCCAAGGACTTGGCCGGCCAGTCGGAGGCCACGGTGCGCAGCACCCTGGAACGGTTGGGGTTGGACGTCTCCGACGATGTGAAGCGCGAGAACACCGCCACTGTGGAGCTGGGCAGCCTGATCGAGACGAACCCAAAACTCGGAGAAAAGGTCAAAACCGGAAGCCTGATCGAACTGACACTCTCCACTGGCAAAGTCACGGTTCCCTCGCTCATGGATCTCGACGAAAAGAAGGCACGTAAAGTCCTAGCCGACCGCGCCGTTGGACTGAGGTTAGACGTCGTGGAAGATCCTGAGTCCACGGAGGATCCTGGGACGATTACCAAGCAGGACCCCAAGGCCGGCCAAGACCTTGAACAGGGCGGCACAGTGACTATCACTGTGGCGGTCGAACCCCCAGAACCTTCTCCGACGCCGACACCATCCGAATCATCGGGCGATCCTTCGTCGACGCCCACATCCGATCCCGAAGAGGACCAGAAGTCGGCGGAGGAAAGTTCAAAGAGCTCGAAGGCGGCCGCCAAGTCTTCAGAGAAAGCTGCTTCCGAGTCGGCGAAGGCCTCCAAGAAGGCGTCCAAGTCCTCCAAAGCTGCCGAACCCTCGCCCTAAACCGCTTCTCCCTCCCCTATCACCGGCTTCCATCCAAGGGTGGCGGCTGACCGGAGCTGGGGTCATCCGTGGCCGGATTAGTCGCTGATGAGTGGACTCAGTTTTTCGGCGCGGGCCGCCGCTCCAGAGAGGCCCAGTGCTTCCAGCCAGTTACCGAGCATATGGTAACCACCTTCGGTGAGCACTGACTCGGGGTGGAACTGAACGCCCCATAGGGGAGCCTCCCGGTGGGCCAGACCCATGATGACGCCACCTTCGGTTTCGGCGATGATTTCCAATGCGTCAGGAATCGACGCCCGGACCGCAGCCAAGGAATGATAACGCGTAGCCGTGAACGGGTTGTTGATGTCGTGAAACAGCGGGTGGGTTCCGTGATGAACCAACGAGGTCTTTCCATGCATGAGTTCCTCGGCATGGGTCACTACCCCGCCAAAGGCTTCGGCGAGTGCCTGATGTCCGAGGCAGACTCCCAGCATGGGTTTGGCCTGTTCTCCGCACCAGCGGATGAGATCGATGCAGACTCCGGATTCGCCAGGAGTACCGGGGCCCGGAGAGATGAGAACCCCGTCCCGAGCCGCGGCCAGTTCAATGGCCTGATCTACCGTGACGTCGTCATTGCGCACAACGGTCGTTTCGGCACCGAGTTCGCGCAGGTAGCCGACCAGCGTATAGACAAAGCTGTCATAGTTGTCGATCACTAGGATCCGCGTGGGAGCGGCCATTGTCACTGCACCAGACCAATCGTTGATTCGGTCCATGGGCTGTACTGACTGGCCCAGGGAAACACGTATTCCATCAACACCAGTATGACGAGCACCGCCAGCAATGCTGAAATCAAAAGACGCACCCACCATGGGCCGGGTAGCTTTCCGAATAACCATGCGTACACGCTCTGACTCCTTTACCGGGGTGGTGTTCTTCGATGATGGCGGACGGAAGACGACGACAGCCGGGTTCAGTCGTCGCCGATCGCGCGGCTCACGGCTTCGGCGATCACCGAAGGGGGCCCAGCCTCCAAGGGACGCCATGATTCCAGCTCCGAATAGGCGATGATCCGCATCCGGGTTGTGAAGGGCGGGTGGCAACTGGTCATCGTCAACAAGGATTCGCTGGGCCGTTCCCCTGATTCATGCGGCACCGGCAGCAGGACCTTGGAGTCCGAAGGGTCGACGATCTCCGTGCTGCGGTACCGGTAGGTGTAGTACCCCTGCCGGGTCTGGACGTAGAGATAGTCCCCGTCGATCAGCTTGTCAATATCCCAGAAGACCTGTCCGTGAGTCTGCCGGTGTGCCGCGACGGCAAAGTTCCCCTGCTCGCCGGGCAATTGAGTCTGCGGGTAGTGTCCGATGCCCAAATGGTCGAGGACGTCGCTGCCGACCCCTTCCGAGATGGGCCGGGCATAGTCCTTCCCGAAGCGGGGCACGTACAGCACCCCGAAGGTCTCCTCCCCAGTCAGGTTGGTTTTTTCCGGGGTGCCGTACTTCTTCCGGTCCGCATGGGAGGTCTGCCCGGGATGGGAAGGACCCGTGCGAGCGGTCGGATCACCACCGGCGAATTCCTGGAGCGTCCGAGACGTCAGGTTTTCCTGGGCGCCATCGGCCTCGATGTTGGTCCACCACAGCTCCCATGCCACGAAAAGCAGAATGATGACCCCAAGCGTCACCAAGATTTCGCCGAGGCCACCCAGAATCGTCGCTGAACGACTGCGTCGGCCTTCGGGTTTTGACGGTGCCATTGCCCTGTGCACAACTGGCACGAAAACCTCCTGACGCAGTACCGGTAGAATGTCGGTGACGTGGGTTGCCGCAGGGACACTGCCGTGTCAGCCCCCAACCATGACAATATCGCCCGGGTCCCAAACAACGAGTGTTTGACCCGCCCAAGGTCAGGAGTACCAGTGCCCGAGTCGAGGACGCGCCGCAAGGCCCGCCGGCAGTCTGAAGCCGCAAATAAGAACGGCGATATTAAGGCCCTTCCGGTTTGGTACAAGCCAGTCATGTTCGGATTGATGATCCTGGGACTGATCTGGATCATCACCTACTACATCTCACAGACGATGCTTCCCCTGGCGATCGCTGGCGGGTGGAACATCGTGATCGGCTTCGGTATCGCCATGGTCGGGTTCTTTATGACGACGCGCTGGCGATAGCCCGCCAGAAGGGCTTCACTCCACGTATTTAAGCCCGACAACGCATCCGACAAGAAGCATCAAGAGCAGGACCTTGATCCAGCTAATGGACTCACCGTCAACTGCCATGCCGTAGATCACCGTGAGAGAAGCTCCGATACCAACCCAAACGGCGTACGCGGTTCCCGTTGGTATGTCCTTCATGGCATATGCCAATCCACTCATACTCACGATGAGTCCTCCCGCAAAAACGAGACTGGGCAGCAGCTTTGAAAAACCCTCGGTCTTCCCGAGGGCGATGGCCCAAACCGCCTCGAACATCCCTGAAACAATCAATACGAACCACGCCATGATCAACCACCGTTGCCTTCCGGCGGCCGTCTTGTCGCTGTCCGGGTACGGCTCCCTCGTCCGGTCGGAGCAATGAGCTCCTGTCCGGCAGGCTAACACACGGCTCCGGGTCCGGCACCGGACGTGAGATGCTGGAAACCAGACGAAAGGACACCATGCCCCCCACCGCTACACCCTTGACCGGATCGAGCCTGACACCCCAGCGACTCTACGGATTTCTGGCCACGGCCGAAATGTTCACCTGGGGGTTGCTCCTGTTAGGAATGGCCCTGAAGTACGGAAACATTAGTGACAAATTCGTCCCGGTTTTCGGAGGAATCCACGGACTGACATTCATCAGCTATTGCGTCGTGACCTGCTTCGTCTGGGTCAATCAGCGGTGGTCGTTCGGCCGCGGCCTGTTGGGCTTGGCCTCTGCCTTCATTCCATTCTGCACAGTGCCCTTCGAACGCTCTGCCCTGCGTGCGGGGCTACTCGGCGGCGGCTGGAGGCTGGCTACCGGCGGGGATGAACCACGTGGTTTCGTTGAAATCGTCCAGGCGTGGTGTCTGCGACACCCACTTCCAGCGGTCATTCTGGGCATCGTTTTCATCGCCGTGGTCTTCACCGTGCTCTTGATGCTCGGCCCGCCTGTTCCCCGCGGCTAGGCCAGCGCACCTCCACGGCAGTCTCCTGACCCAAAGGACCCATCCTCAGACCGACGTTAGCTCCAATAGACCGGAGCCCCGAGCCGCTGCTCGGACGGCAGTGCTGACTCGTCCCAACGCCGGGGAGTCGAGCTTCCACCGCTGCCAATAAAGTGCGACGTCTTGGGTCCAGCCAGGATCCAGAACCACCAGTGAATCCTGCCCCGGATCCTGAGCATCCGGCACCATGCCCCAACCGAGACCATCAATGACTGCCCGAACGAATTGAGAGGAATCCGGTACATAGTGTGTCGGGGGCCTGACCTCCGACCCGCAAATGGAGCGGAGGAGCGAACGCTGCAGTTGATCCGACCGATCAAAGTCCACCACCGGTGCCACCGCCAGCCCACTCGCCGGATCCCCAGCAAACCATTGTTTTCTAAATGCCGGCGACGCCATCGCCGTATACCGCAGGGTCCCCAAAAACTCGGTCGTACAACCCTGCACGGCTCGTCCATCAGTGGTCACGGCCGCCATCGCCGCCCCTGACCGCAGCAGCTCCGCCGATACCGACTCGTCCGCACGCAACACTTCGAGTTCGAGGCGTGCATCCTGGGCCAATAAGGTGAAGGTCCCCGGGAACCAGGTCGCCAGGGAGTCAGCGTTAACCACCACCGATACCGCCGCCCGCTCCGGAGCCATCTCATGGTCCGGGATTCCCCCACCAGAGAGCTCAGCCATGGCTTCGGCGGCCAGCAGGTCTACTTGCCGCGCCAAACGCAGCAAAACGGTTCCTGCAGTGGTGGGCTGCGCCGGTTTCCCGCGGCGGATAAGAACGGTCCCCACCTGTGTTTCCAGCGCTTTGATTCGTTGGCTGATAGCAGAAGGGGTTACCTGTAGTCGTGACGCTGCCGCGTCAAAGGTTCCGGTATCGATGACAGCTGCGAAGGCACGGAGTTGATCCGCTGGAAATTCCATATTAGAGATACTAATGACCCATTCAAAACTTTAGCTAGCTTGCATATGAATGATGCCCTTACCGTTGTCGAGTGACTTACTTTCCTTCGCTGTTGGCCGGCCTGGGGGCCGGGTTGGCGCTGATCGTCGCCATTGGTGCCCAGAATGCCTTCATACTGCGTCAAGGAATCCGACGTGAGCACGTACTCAGTGTCGTCCTCATCTGTGCGCTCTCCGACGCAGTCCTGATCTTCGCCGGAGTTGCCGGTGTGGGCGCCTTGGTCGCCACGGCCCCTTGGGTGCTCGTGCTGGCCAGATGGGCGGGAGCGGTCTTTCTCATCGTCTACGCCACGGTGGCCCTCCGTCGAGCCTTTCGCCCAGCAGCGCTCACGGTTGACCGCGGGTCGCGGGCAGTCTCACGGACGTCCGTGCTGGCCACCGCTGCAGCACTGACGTGGCTAAATCCTCACGTTTACCTAGATACGATGGTCCTGCTCGGCACGATTGCTAGCACCCACGGCAATCCGGGACGCTGGGTCTTCGCTGCCGGGGCCGTGCTGGGTAGTTTCCTTTGGTTCCCGACCCTCGGGTTCGGCGCCCGCCTCCTCGCCGGGTTTTTTGCCCGCCCCGGTTCATGGCGACTCCTGGATTGTCTGGTCGCAGCGGTCATGCTGTTGGTCGCGATCGGCCTACTGACCGGATCGTAGACTTCTGCCCGGCATCGACCGTGGAACCGGCTCAATCTAGGTAGCGCCGATGAACCGTCCAGGTCCTCACCGCCGTGAACCCCGCGCGTTCATACACCCTGTTGGCGCCGGTGGGGCTGGCCGAATCAACAGCCAAATCCACCATCTTGTATCCACCGCGTTCTGCTGCCCAAACGATCCAATGCAAGAGGCCAGCAGCCAGTCCCTGATGACGGGCACGTCGTCTGGTCCCCAAAAGGCCGACATGGAGTTCCCCCTTGACCCATTCACCACACAAGGCATATCCGTCGACACTATCTTCGGGAGCCAGACTGGTATCCGTGCTGCGGATGAGGGGACTCATGGCCGGGCGGAAGCTGCGCGCAGACTGCTGGTCGGCCCAGCGTTCCCGCGTTTTCGGTACCGCCCCCCAATGGTCGGCGAAAGCATCATTATGAGCCCGACGAACTGCTTCTTCCGCTTCGGACGTGTAGACCTCCACCACCGGTCCCTCCGCAGATAGCGTCGGCTCCATGACTGCTCCGTAGCCCCGCGGAAGCTCGATCATCATGTCAGTGAAGTAGCGCACCGGAGCATATCCCCGCGAGACGGCCATACGTCCCGAGCTGGACCCGTGAGCCCCCGTGGCGAGGCTGACAGTCACCGGCGCTCCGGGATGTCGTTCGGCGGCGAGCTCGCCGGCGCGAGCTTCCAAACTCTCCATGATCGCCCCACCGATTCCACGGCCCCGATGTTCTGGGTGAACACCACCATCGATGCTTGCCTTGGCATTCCCCTCGAAGAGGACGTCAGCCACACGCAGTTGCCCGAAGCCCACCAATTGGTCCTCGTCCCAGACAGCAATACTGTCGCGTGCCGGCTCGAAACCCGGTTCTTTTAGTTCTTCAGCCAGATCCTCGGCATCATAGAACTCATCGGTGCCATCCGCCTGCGCCAAGCAATTCGTCAATTGGGCCCAGGCCCCTAGGTCAGCAGCTGACAGCGTGGAAAAGCGTGCATTCATGAGTCCTCCAGACGTTCGCCCTGCCGCTGACACCAGCCTGTGGGATGGAATCAAGATACAGGCTGGTAGTGGCCCACGTCACGTCTCGATTCTCTCGTTCATGCACACGCTGTGAATATAGTTATCCACAGGTGGGGATAACGCTGTGCGTAACTATGTTCGACTGGCCCGGACTGACAGGGATGCAGGACCCATTCCCTCATTGAATTACACCGGTGTGAGTTACCAACAATGTGGATAAACCCTGTGGATGACGACCCGATGTTCGAATTTCCGCGGGATTCCGCGGAAATATCGTCTCGAGAGATCCCATCGCGCCGAGGAATTCTTTAGCTACCCTTCACTCACAGGCTGTGTACGACACTTATCCACACCTGTGGATCATTATGTGAATATTCAAGCTGCGCCCACCACCAGGAGATGGCTCAAGGCCAGCACCCGGGGATGCAGAGCCATGAATAACAGTGAATTACATGGGTGTGAGTTATTAACAGTGTGGATAAGCCCTGTGGATAGTTCATGCCGAACCAACAAAAACGGGGTGGGTGGTGGAAGATTTCCACCACCCACCCCGTGGGCGCGATTCGAACTCGGCCGAAACGCTCGTTGCTTAGCCCATTAAGGGTTGATAGGCCGCCCGAATTGGTGCCCACCCCAGCCAGGTGAGGACACCAAGCACCACGACGATGACGGCTATACCGCCCCATTGCAGGATTGCCCGGTTTCTTCCACGAGGGGAAAAGACCAGCACTGCCGCCACGGCACCCCCGACGACCAAACCGCCAACATGTGCCTGCCAGGCGATATTGGCACCGGGCAAGAAGCCGATGACCAAGTTGATCCCAATGATCACCAAAACCGGTACCAGGTTGCCACCATGTGCCTTGGTAATGACCATGAACGCGCCGAACAATCCGAAGACGGCGCCCGATGCGCCAACGACCGCCACATTCGGAGCCGCAAGAAGCAAGACGCCAACGGAACCACCGAAACCGGCGACCAGATACAAGACGGCGAATCTGACGTGACCTAGCGCCGGTTCTAGGACCCGACCCAGGATGTAAAGCGCATACATGTTGAACGCGATGTGCATGATCAGGCCCGTGGAGTGCAGGAACATGGAAGTGATCATCCGCCAGGGTTCGCTGCCTGTGTACAGGCCTGCATACAGCAGACGGTCCGTCAGACCCGGGATCAGATACTGGCCTCCGAAAAGCAGTACGCACACAGCGATCAATGCATAGGTCACCGTCGGTCGTCCCGAGGTCAGACGGCCGCCGGTAACAGTCTGCGGCTGACGACGCTGGCTATTCACCTGCGCCACACAGTCAACGCATTGGACCCCCACAGCGGCTGTGCGCTGGCATTCAGGGCAGGCCGGGCGTCCGCAACGTTGGCAGCGAACGTAGGAGGGGCGATCGGGATGCCGCGGACAAGTCGGAACCGGCGCGTGGGGTTCCTGCTGTGGTTGGCCGAAGGCCATGTCATGCTCCTGGTTCGTGGTCAGGTGTTGAAGACGAAAGGGCGGTCCCCGTCGGCTCCGGGGAGTCGTTGGGGAACCGCCCTCGCTATGCGGAAGATATCCGCCGTGGCTACTGCAGGAGTGAGGTTAGAGTGCCTCGACGTCGATGCCCGAGATGACAACGTCTTCGAGTGGCTTATCGCGGCCATCGGTAGGAACCTTGTTCAGCGAGGCAGCAATTTCGCGAGACGTCTCGTCGGTCACGTCACCGAAAATAGTGTGCTTGCCCTGCAACCAGGTCGTGGGGACCGTGGTGATGAAGAACTGGGAACCGTTGGTTCCACGCCCCATCTGGAGCCCTGCATTGGCCATGGCGAGCTTATAGGGCTCGTTGAAGTCCAGATCGGGGTTGATCTCGTCGTCGAAACGGTAGCCGGGGCCTCCGACACCCTGACCCAACGGATCCCCTCCCTGGATCATGAAGTCGGAAATGATGCGGTGGAAGATCGTGCCGTCGTACAACGGGGTCTCGGTCTTTTTCTCGCCCGACTCGGGGTGAGTCCACTCCTGCTCGCCGGTGGCGAGGCCGATGAAGTTCTTGACCGTCTTCGGGGCGTGGTTGCCGAACAGGTTGACCACGATGTCACCGTGGTTCGTGTGGATGGTGGCCTTATGCGTGGGGATTGCAGTCATGTCCCTATTCTTCCACTTCCCGGCCCGCATCCGGCAGTCTCCGCGGCAGGTCGGCTACGCGGACAGTGAACATCAGTCATAGACACTAATCTGACTTACGTCGTGAATGGCCCGTGTACCCTCCAACGCGTAGGCTAGGCGTGGATACTCCAACTACTTGGGAGGAACGTGTGAAGAAGAAAAAGCGAATGGCCCGTGATCTGCGTAGTTCGGTCAATGCAGGTACCGGGAACGCCCGCGATTGGGCAGCCCCGAAGGTCGATGCAGCGGTCAACTGGGCGGTGCCCCGGTTTGAAAAGGGCATTGAAACCGCCACTCCGCGCATTCAGGAGGGATTCCAGCGTGCCGCCAATGAAATCGCCGGTGGCGTCGCCAAGGTAACCCCGAAGATCCAAGACGGCCTTGATAAGGTCGCTCCGCGCATCTCCCAGGCCGTCGACGAGGCTTCTCCTCGGCTGCAAGAAACCCTCGATAAGGCCACGCCAGCTTTGCAGCACGCTCGCGACCTTGTGGTCAACGACTACATCCCGACCGCGAGTGCCCGCCTCGGTGACGCGGCCGGTTACGCCGCTCGTCGTCTTGACGGCGTCGACGTCCCAGTTCAGGTCGAACAGGCCGTTGCCCGGGTAACTGGTGACAAGAAGGCCCTCAAGCGTGCCCAGAAGGCCGCAGTGACCGCTGCGAAGGAAGCTTCTAAACAGCTCAAGCGTGAAAAGGCCCGTCAGAGCCGCAAACGCGGTTTCCTGGTCTTCGGCATCATCGCCGCTGTGGTCACTGCGGGAGTTGCCGCCTGGCGTGCTTCCAAGCCCGTCGAGGACCCTTGGAAGACTCCAGTGGAGCCGGCCCCAGTACCGGCTCCGGTTCCAGCGCCCGAAACTCAGCTAAAGACCGAGGACGTGCACACGCACGTTTCCCAGGCCGCAGCGGAGGCCAAGGACAAGGGTGCAACCGAAGCGCCAAAGGCACCGGTCGCTGCCACTCCGGCTCCGAAAGCGACGGAGAGCCCCAAGGCTCCTGCCGCTGCGGACACCACGGAGGCCCCGAAGCCGGGTCCACGTAGTTCTGCACGTCGGCGCGCCGACGACTCGGACGATCAGTAGATTAGTCGTTCGATACGCCTCAAGCGGCGGTGATCCTGATGGGTCACCGCCGCTTTTGTCGTCACTGCCGTTCAGCTGTCTTGGACAGGTGGACGATGTCGCAGGCTCCGTCCTTGCCCCCATACAACGGCCAGGAGGCCAAGCAGGATCAGGATCAAGCCTAGATAAGTTCCGACCGGCGGAGTCTGACCGAGGAAGATACCGGCCAGGATTGCTGCACCGGGTATTTCGAGCAGGATGATCATCGAGACAACGAGGGGCCCCAAGGCCACGACCAAATGGTTGAAAACCGTATGTCCGAGTAGTTGGGAGGCCACCGTCAGAGCGATGATCCCGACCCATCCGGCGAGCGGAAATCCAAAGATCTTTTCCCCCATGATCAGTGACAGCACCAGCAGCATGGCGGCCGTCAGCGCATAACAGACTGTTGTGTAGCTTCCAGTATCCATCGTGGCCCGGGCCTTGCTTCCGGCGAGCGTATAACCCCCAGCAAAGGCTCCTCCGGCCAAGGCCAGAAGATCTCCCAACAAGGCTTGCGCCGATCCGCCGCCCACGTCGAAGCCAGTGATGACAACGACTCCCGCCAGGGATAGGGCCATGCCCCATCCAACCTGCTTGCCCAGAGCGGCTCCACGGAGCCTCTGGAAGCCCGCGATCCACGCCGACTGCAGGCACACCAGTGCCGTCGCTGCGGCGACTGTGGTCAAGCGTACTGAGGTCATGAACGTGGCGAAGTGCAAGGCCAGGGCAGTGGCCGCAATGAGGCAGTATCGCCATTCACTGCGTGTGGGGAAACGGAGTCGCCCACGGCTCTGTACGGTGGCCATTACTCCCATGGCCCCAGCACCGAGACCATTGCGCCAGAAGGCCATGGCCAGGGGCGAGACGCTGGGCGTAGCCGCGACGAGAGGGCCGGATGCAGAGACTCCAAGGACGCCTACGAGAGCCAGCAGGAAGATCACATGACCACTCTAGGCCGCCGGAGAGAACCCTTGGTGATGCGAGACCACAAATGACAAGATCCCGGGTCAACGACCCGGGATCTTGTTTTCAAATGTGGAGGTAAGGGGACTCGAACCCCTAACCCCCTGCTTGCAAAGCAGGTGCGCTACCAATTGCGCCATACCCCCGTAACGAGGATCAACTGAGTCGATCCGTCGATGCCTTCCATACGGATTTCTCCGCTTCGGAGGCCTTCCATCTACGGTAGACGACCACGGATGCGGCGGCCATAACTGCGACCAATAATTTTCGCATATATTCCCCGCAGTGCCTTGAAGATGGAGGGATTCCGTGGGCGTACCAGGACTTGAACCTGGGACCTCTTCGTTATCAGCGAAGCGCTCTAACCGTCTGAGCTATACGCCCTCATTGTCCCTTCAGGACGAGATATGACTTTACCGGACCGATTGCCGCGAAGACAAATCGGCTCCCGCTGCGCGGTGAACACCACGCAGCGGGAGCCGATCAACGGCAGATCAGTCGTCAGTCAGGGTGACGCCGATTCCACCAACCAACGTCGACGAAATGTTATACAGCACGGCGGCAAGCATGGACATCGCTGTCAGCAAGACGACGTTGACCACGGCGATGATCGTCGCGAAAGAAGCGACTTGGCCCAGCGAAACGAGCTCCTTGAGATCAAATCCGGATTCCGAACCGATAACTTCCCCGAGGAGGTCGTTTACTCGATCAAAGATGCCGGTGAGATCCAAAACCGTCCACAGGACGACGGCCGCCACGACGGTCACAATGCCCAGCGCCACAGACAGCAAAAACGCCATCTTTAGAATCGACCAGGGGTCGACCTTGCTAATGAGTAGTCGAGCCTTGCGAACCTTCGCCTTGGGCGCGGGCCGCACCAGCTGCTGGGTCCCCTTCTTCTGGGCAGGATTCCTCCCAGCGGCTGATGGTCCCGAGGGGCGCTGGCCACCGGAGGCTGGCCGTTGCGTGGGAGCGGCCGGGCGTCCCTGCTGTCCACCGGGCTTCTGCCGCGGCGCCGCCGGGCGCGGGTTGTTCGGGGTGCTCACGCATTACCTCCGTCGATTTCGGTCTCATCAGCTGACTGGCTGGCTTCCACGTTCTCCGTGACTACGGAGTCGGCTTCGCCATCGGCGGGTGCACCATCGACTGGCGGCGCCCCCTGCTGAGAATCTTCAGGGTCCAACGGTACTTCATCCTCGTCGTCCTCGATTCCCAGCCCACGCTCAGAATTTTTCGCTACTGCGATGATGCGGTCCTTCTTATCCGGCTTCGCGAAGATGACACCCATGGTGTCGCGTCCCTTGGCGGGGACTTGCGTGACCTGCGACCTGACGACCTTGCCGCCCTTCATGACGACGAGCACTTCATCGCTTTCCTCTACGATGAGCGCCCCCGCAAGAACTCCGCGTTCGTCGGCCAGCTTCGCGACCTTGATTCCAATGCCACCTCGGGACTGCACGCGGTACTCCTGAACTGAGGTCCGTTTGGCATATCCGCCCTCGGTAACGGTGAAGACATAAGAGTCCTCTCCGACGACGCCTGCGGTGAGCAACACATCATCTTCACGGAACTTCATACCAGTGACACCTGAGGTATTCCTACCCATCGGACGCAATGCCTCGTTGGTAGCCGTGAATCGGACGGACTGGCCCTGACAGGATACAAGCATCAGATCATCGGTTTCCGAGATCAATTGCGCCGAAACTAGTTCGTCGCCATCACGGAGATTGACGGCAATGACACCGGCGGAACGGTTCGTATCGTAGTCGGCCAGCCTGGTCTTCTTCACCAGTCCACGGCGGGTAGCCAGCACCAGATAAGGAGACTGCTCATAATCCCGCAACGCCAAGACCTGAGCAATGTGTTCATCCGGTTGGAAAGCCATCACGTTCGCGACGTGCTGACCCTTGGCATCGCGTCCGCCTTCGGCCAACTCGTAGCACTTCGCGCGATACACACGGCCATGATTGGTAAAGAAGAGCAGCCAGTTATGCGTGGTCGTGACGAAGAAGTGTTCCACCACGTCGTCACCACGCAGCTGAGCTCCCCGAATCCCTTTACCACCACGGTTTTGCGAACGATAGTTGTCGCTTCTGGTCCGCTTGATATACCCACCGCGAGTGATGGTTACGACCATTTCCTCTTCGGGAATGAGGTCTTCCATCGACATGTCACCGTCATAGCCTGCGACGATCTGGGTTCGACGGTCATCTCCATGCCGCTGGACGATTCCATCGAGCTCCTCGGAGATAATCTGCCGTTGGCGCACCGGATCGGCCAAAATGATCTTGTATTCGGTAATCTCCGCCTCAAGCTTGGCATGCTGGTCCTGGATCTTCTGCCGTTCCAGGGCTGCCAGTCGACGAAGCTGCATGTCCAGGATGGCCTGCGCTTGAAGGTCATCGATATCGAGAAGATCCTTCAGGCCGTTACGTGCATCCTCGACGGTTGGTGAACGCCGGATCAGTGCGATGACTTCGTCCAAGGCGTCCAGCGCCTTGAGTAATCCACGCAGGATATGAGCCTGCTCCTCCGCTTTGCGCAGACGGAACTGAGTACGACGAACGATGACGTTGACTTGGTGGTTAACCCAGTGCCTGATGAAGGCATCCAGAGACAGCGTGCGTGGGACACCGTCCACGATAGCCAGCATATTGGCCGAGAAGTTCGACTGTAGCTCGGTGTGCTTATAGAGGTTATTCAGCACCACCTTGGCGACGGCATCGCGCTTGAGGACAATCACCAAGCGCTGCCCCGTCCTGCCGGACGTCTCGTCGCGGAGGTCTGCGATGCCACCCATCTTGCCGTCCCTGACAAGTTCAGCAATTTTGATAGAGAGGTTGTCGGGGTTGGCCTGGTAGGGCAACTCCGTGACGACCAAGCAGGTCCGCCCCTGTAGTTCCTCGACATTAACTACCGCACGCATCGTTACGGAACCGCGACCGGTCCGGTAGGCATCCTCGATGCCACGGCGACCCAAGATGAGCGCGCCGGTAGGAAAGTCAGGTCCCTTGATGTGCTGCATGAGAGCTTCGAGCAGCTCTTCCTTGGTTGCTTCGGGGTTCTGCAGGTACCACTGGGCACCGGCGGCGACCTCGCGCAAGTTGTGCGGCGGGATATTAGTAGCCATGCCAACGGCAATGCCGGAGGACCCGTTGACCAACAGGTTGGGAAACCGTGCCGGCAGGATCGTTGGTTCTTGGTTCTTGCCGTCGTAGTTGTCCTGGAAGTCGACGGTTTCCTCGTCGATTTCGCGAACCATCTCCATGGCCAGCGGAGCCATCTTCGTTTCTGTGTACCGTGGGGCCGCAGCACCGTCGTTGCCTGGAGAACCGAAGTTCCCTTGTCCCAGGGCCAAGGGGTAACGCAAGGTCCAGTCTTGGATCAGGCGAACTAGGGCGTCGTAGATCGCCGTGTCACCATGAGGGTGGTACTGGCCCATGACCTCACCGACCACACGAGCACATTTGTTATAGGACCGCTCCGGGCGGTATCCGCCATCGAACATCGCGTATAGAACGCGGCGGTGCACCGGCTTGAGACCATCCCTGACATCGGGCAGCGCCCGGCCGACGATCACTGCCATCGCGTAGTCAAGGTACGACCGTTGCATCTCGGTCTGCAGGTCGATCGGTTCTACCCTGTCGATGGTGGCTGCGGCCACGGGTTGGTCCGGCTGCACGACGTCGTCGTGCTCCGGTTCCTGGGGGTTTTCGGGCGTCTCGTCGCTCATCGGTTTCTTCCTCTATTCAAAGCTGCGTCGGAACGAAGGGGCAGTTTCCTCAGATATCGAGGAAGCGCACATCCTTGGCGTTCTGCTGGATGAAGTTTCGGCGGGATTCAACGTCCTCGCCCATGAGCACTGCGAAGATCTGGTCAGCCGCTGCGGCGTCTTCCATGGTGATCTGACGCAGGGTCCGGTGGTCGGGATCCATGGTGGTGTCCCACAGCTCGGAGTAGTCCATTTCGCCCAGGCCCTTATAGCGCTGGATGCCGTTGTCCTTAGGCAGGCGCTTATTGGCAGCAGCACCGGCGGTCAAGGATGCATCCCGTTCGGCATCCGAGAAGACATATTCATGAGCTGAGTTAGACCACTTGATCCGGTAAAGCGGCGGCTGTGCCAAGTAGACGTAGCCATTCTCGATCAGGGGGCGCATATAGCGGAACACCAGGGTCAGCAAAAGGGTAGTGATGTGCTGACCATCCACATCCGCATCGGCCATCAGGACGATCTTGTGGTACCTGAGTTTGGCCATATCAAATTCCTCGCCAATACCCGTTCCGAAGGCAGTGATCATCGACTGGACCTCGGCATTGCCCAAGGCCCGGTCAAGTCGGGCACGTTCGACGTTGAGGATCTTGCCACGCAACGGCAGGATGGCCTGAGTTCGGGGATCACGGCCGCGTTTGGCGGAGCCGCCGGCGGAATCGCCCTCCACAATGTAGACCTCACACTCGGTAGGATTCTTCGAAGAGCAGTCCGAAAGCTTGCCGGGCATGCCAAACGATTCCAACGGAGACTTACGACGGGCATTGTCCCGGGCCTTGCGTGCTGCGAGACGGGCCTGTGCGGCAAAAAGGGACTTCCTGATAATGTCCTTGGCCGTCGCAGGGTTGCGCTCGAGCCAGTCTCCGAGTTCGTCGTTGACCACACCCTGGACAAATCCTTTAGCCATGGAGTTGCCCAATTTGGTCTTCGTCTGGCCCTCAAACTGTGGTTCCCCGAGCTTGATGGAGATTACCGCCGTCAGTCCTTCCCGGATGTCATCGCCGGTCAGGTTGTCATCCTTATCCTTGAGGATGCCCTTTTCTTTGGCGTAGCGGTTGATCAACGAGGTCATCGCGGCGCGGAAGCCTTCCTCGTGCGTTCCGCCCTCATGGGTATTGATGGTGTTGGCATAGGTATGGACGGATTCCGAATAGGCTGTCGTCCACTGCATCGCGACCTCCACGGAAATCATCCGTTCCGGATCTTCGCTTTCAAAGGCGATGACATCCGGGTGAACCAGGTCCGCCTTCTTGGAGGTGTTCAGATATTCCACGTAGTCGAGCAGGCCATTTTCGTAGCAGTAGTCGACGAATCGGTGCTTGGGTTCCTCGGCCTCGTGGGCACGTTCTTCGGAATCATCTTCGGCGATCTCATCTGCAGAATCATCAAGAGTGCGCTCATCGGTCAAGGAGATCCGCAGCCCCTTGTTCAGGAAGGCCATCTGTTGGAAACGTGTGCGGATGGTTTCGAAATCGAACTCGATGGTGTCGAAGATTCCCGCATCCGGATAGAACGTAATCGTCGTTCCGGTTTTGTCGGTTTCCTCGCCCTTGACCAGTTCGGTCAGTGGTTTCCCACCATTACCGAAAGTCATCCGGTAGACATTTCCTTGCCGGTGGATCTCAGCGTCCACACGGCTGGAAAGAGCGTTGACGACCGAGACACCCACACCGTGCAGACCACCGGAAACCGCATATCCGCCTCCACCGAATTTACCGCCGGCGTGAAGGATGGTCATGACGACCTCGACGGTCGGCTTGCCTTCGGTCGGGTGCATCTCCACGGGAATGCCACGCCCGTTGTCTTCGACCCGGACACCACCGTCTTCCTGCAAAGCCACCTTGATGGTGTCGCAGTATCCGGCGAGGGCTTCGTCGACGGAGTTATCGACCACCTCGTAGACCAGGTGGTGCAAGCCTCTCGGCCCCGTCGAGCCGATGTACATACCGGGACGTTTACGGACGGCCTCGAGGCCCTCCAGAACCGTGATGTCACCGGCGCCATAAGCGTGTTCAACCCGGTGTGAGTTCTCGTGTGGTTGCTGCTCCACTACCGCTTCCGGCTCTGCGGCCGTGCCCGGTTCCTGGGCCGGTGCCGGCTCCTGTGGTGCTGCGGAATTCTCGTCCTCGGGGGTGGTGTTCTCAGTATCCACAGGCGGTGCAGACTCCTTGTGCGTTCTCGGAGGAAGCCGATCCAGTAGATCGGGCATCCATGAACCGGCACCCTGACCGTGGACGGGCGGGCACCGTGCCTACAATTCTACCGTGTTTCTCAGCAGTGGTGGGGTAAATCGCCTCTCAAATGCCCCTCATTGGCAAAAAAACCGGCCTAGAAGCCTCTCTAGTGCCCTCAAGTGAGGGCCTATGTGCCGGTGGGGCTCACAGTGCGCCTGTAGCCGGTTCCCTGTCGGTAACTTTGGGTTCCATCATTCTTCGTCACCCCTTGGCGACTTAATCGGCCGCCGCCTTGCTATCCGTAGGTATCCCGGGGGCCACGACCCTCGACCCTGCGCATTCCCTTTTTCCAACTCGGTGCCGAAGGTCCAAGGACTTGGATCACGGTGACCACACCGGACCCGAGTTTCTCGTCAAAGGTCTTGAGCAGACTGTGGCTCAGCAAACGCACTTGAGTGGCCCACGCGGTTGAGTCGCACCTGACGACGACCGTGGTGTCCTCAAAACTCTCAGGTGAGCAGTGGGCGTTAATCTGTGGTCCTACCAATTCGGCCCACCGAGACATCACCGATCCAACAGCCACAGGGGATGTCCATCCCCGATCACGGACCATTCGTCCGAATACCGTGCCAATGCCCTGTGGGTCCCTTCCGTTCTCGTAGGAGACCCCGATGGGTGAACGACAGCGTAACTCCCGGGCCTGGGCACTTCGTTCTCCAGCCCGCCGCGCCCTTGCTGCGTCGATCCTGACTTCGCCACGGGCCACGGCATTTTGTCTCATTCGATTGAGCATCGTCCGCGCGGCGTCAAATTCCGAAGGCCCTCCCCCAGGCGTCTCCTCAGCAGGACTCATGCCGATACCGTTCCTGGACCGACGGTCAACACCCGTCCCCCCAGCTCTTCCGGGACGTCGCCGACGACTGCTGCCGTCACGATCACCTGTTCTGCATCGGAGACTACCGCCGCCAATTTCTGCCGTCGTGAAACATCGAGTTCAGCAAACACATCATCGAGGATCAGGATCGGTTTAGCACCGGGACGTGCGTCGTCTTCGCAGAGGGCTCGGTAAACAGCCAACCGCAGGGACAAAGCGAGGGACCAGGTTTCGCCGTGAGAGGCATATCCCTTTGCAGGCGCCTCCCCGAGACCGAGGACAAGATCGTCGCGATGCGGCCCAACCAGCGTCAAGCCACGTTCGAGCTCTTTCTTGCGGTGGCCAACCAAAGCCGTAAGAAAAGCCTGCTGGAGCCCGTCCAGATCGAGACCGGCAAGTGGGTTGAGTTCCCCGGTAGGTGAAGTCCGGTCGTCGTGATTCCCTCCGGCGTCAACATCTCCGCCGACGGTGGACGTATAGATCGCCGTCGCGGGCTTCGAACGATCCGTTAGTCCCGCGTAGGCATCCGAAATATGCCCCTCGATGGTGGCAAGAACATCCAGACGCCCCCGTAAAAGCTTCGCCCCGGCTGCCGCCAGATGCTGATCCCACACGGCAAGCGTGGATTCATGCGAAGCAGACAACCGACCGGACGCGCGTGCTGATTTCAACAGGGCGTTCCGTTGTTTCAGGACACGTTCGTAGTCAGATCGTGTGGCAGCGTGATGTGGCTGCAAGGCAACTAAGACATCATCGAGATAACGTCGCCGTTCCGAAGGATCTCCCTTCACCAGGGCGAGGTCTTCGGGCGCGAACAACACAGTTCGCACAATGCCCAGAATCTCGCGGGCCCTCACCGGATTGGCTCGGTTGATCCTGGCCCTGTTGGTTTTACCCGCGGTGATTTCCAGTTCCAGCCCCACGGCCTGTTCCCCACGGTGAACCCGCGCCCGGACCAGAGCCTGGTCAGCTCCAAAATGAATCAATGGAGCGTCGTTGGAAACCCGATGTGAGGACAATGAGGCCAAATATCCCAAGGCTTCGGCGATGTTGGTCTTGCCAACACCGTTAGGCCCAGCAAAAACGGTCGTGCCCGGGGCGAGTTCGAGATCGACTTGCCGGTAGGAGCGAAAGTCGGTCAGAGATACATGAGAAACGTACAACTGCTGAATTCCCGCTTATTCGTCCGGCCGGTGCACCGCGTGTCCACCGAACTGGTTCCGCAGGGCAGAGACCATCTTCATTGCTGGTGCGTCATCTTGCCGCGACGCGAAGCGGGCGAAAACGGAGGCGGTAATAGCCGGTGCGGGAACCGCATTGGCGATGGCCTCTTCCACGGTCCAACGACCTTCTCCAGAATCTTCGACATAGCCGGCAATATCCTTCAACTCAGGATCTTCCTTCAAGGCCTTGACGAGTAGATCAAGAAGCCACGATCGGATGACCGTCCCTTCCTGCCAAGCTCCGAAAGTGCCGGGAACATCTTTGATGATGTCCTTAGCGGCGAGCAGTTCGTATCCTTCAGCGTAGGACTGCATGATGCCATACTCGATCCCGTTGTGGACCATTTTCGCATAGTGCCCAGCACCGATATCTCCGACGTGGACGAAGCTCTCGGCCCTCGTTCCCTCGGGCCGCAACACGTCAAAGAGCGGAAGAATTTCTTCGATATCCGCTTCAGCACCACCTGCCATGAGGCCGTATCCATTTTCCAAGCCCCAGACCCCGCCAGAAACACCGCAATCTACAAAGCGGATCCCGCTTTTGGCCAGCTCGGCGCCATGACGAATATCGTCGCTGAATCGGGTATTTCCTCCATCGATAACCAGGTCATTGGTTTCCAACTTTCCCGCCAACTCCGAGACAACAGCATCGGTGATTGCTCCAGAAGGAACCATGATCCAGACGATTTTGCGATCCGGAAGGGCTGCCAGTAACTCATCAACGGATCCAACGTCGGTGACTTCAGAATTTCGATCATATCCAGTCACATCGATGCCTCCCTGGCGAAGGCGGGCTCGCATGTTGTTGCCCATCTTGCCCAAGCCGATCATTCCGATGTGCATGGCGTCCTCCTGGATAGTGAATTCCCTGGTGTTTGGATCCCCGCTAGTTAGGAAGTCTGACTGGCATGACTAAGTAGCGGTAATCGTCCTCGTCATTGCCATCAAGGGCTTTTTGCGCCGTCATCATCGCGGGTTTTGGGGCAGTTGTAAATGAGAATCGCACGAACTCTGTGTTGAACGCATTCAATCCCTCGCTCAAATAAGCGGGGTTGAAAGCAACGGTGATTTCATCGCCTTCAAGTTGGGCTTCGATAGCTTCTTCAGCTTGGGCATCTTCACCAGTGCCGGCATCAAGGGCCAGTTGGGAATCGGTGAAGGCCAGTCGAACCGGTGTATTACGTTCAGCCACGACGGCTACACGGCGGACGGCCTCGACTAGCTCATGGGTACGTACCGTTGCATGTATCGGCGTGTTCTCAGGGAACAACGACCGGATTTTCGGATAGTCACCGTCGACGAGTAGCGAAGTGGTGCGCCGGTTCCCGCTTTCAAAACCGATGAGGTCGCTGTTCTCTCCGAGGGCAATCTGTAATTCGCCGGCACCGCCAAGGGTCTTGGCAACTTCGTTGAGCGTTTTTGCCTTAACGAGTGCAGAAGTCGACAGACCGGGCGTTGAAGGTTTCCAGTGCACTTCACGCATGGCCAGACGGTATCGGTCAGTTGCCAGGAAGGTGATCAAGTCGTCTTCGATCTCCATCTTGACACCCGTGAGAATCGGAAGTGTGTCGTCCTTGGAAGCGGCCACGATGACTTGTGCGATGGCTTCAGAGAAGGCTGCACCGTCGACGACACCTGCAATTTCCGGCAATACCGGGAGTTCGGGGTAGTCCGCAACCGGCATTGTTGCCAAATGGAAGCGGCTGCGCCCGCAAGTCACGGTGACTTTGGAACCTTCAGTTTCGATGGTGACAGTCGCCTGCGGCAGGCTTCGGCAGATCTCGGCCAATAACTTGCCTGAAACAAGGATCTTTCCTGGGGTTGAGACTTCTGCAGCGATTTCCAAGTGAGCGGAAATCTCGTAATCAAACCCGGCGAAGGAAACTACTGATTCTCCTGCGCTGATCAGGATTCCCGAGAGTACCGGAGACGGAGGCCGCTGTGACAGCGAACGGGCGGTCCAGGACACGGCATCTGCCAGGACGTCCCTTTCGACACTGAACTTCACGTAGTGATCCGCCTTTCACAGCTTTTGGTGACAACTTTCCGGTGCAAGCTTAGCCCGAGTAATCAACGAGGGCATACTGCCCCTTGCGATCTTTGAACAAAGAGCCAGGGAGGTCGGGAACGGGAACTTGTTATCTGGATTCTTCTAGAAATAGGGACTAGTAGTGTTAATAACCCTTGTGGATACTGTGGATAACTGCTTTCCAGCTGCTCTTCTCGGGCTTTATGGGTGTTCATAAGTTGTGCGTTCGCATCAGGTGAAGTCCAACAGGCCCGTGGATAAGAATAATTGTCATTTTGTGCGTCCACAGGGAACACCGAGTTATCCGCAGAAGAAGCTACTCATCCACTTAACTATCCACAGACTTATCCACAAGGGTGCATATCGCCGTGAATTCGGGCTTTTCAGCCTTCACGTTGCTGCTGCTTGATTCGGTTGGTGAGCTCAGTCACCTGGTTGAAGATTGCCCGGCGCTCAGCCATGAGTTCCCTAATTTTGCGATCTGCGTGGATGACGGTCGTGTGATCGCGGCCGCCGAGCTCTGCCCCGATTTTAGGAAGCGACATGTCTGTGAGCTCTCGCAGGAGATACATAGCGATCTGGCGTGCCGTCACCAGAGTGCGGGTTCTGGACTTGCTGTTGAGTTCTTCGATGCTCAGATTAAAGTAGTCAGCGGTCTGGGCAATGATTGCAGCCGGCGTGATCTCCTGGGCGCCCTCATCAGTGATCAGGTCCTTGAGTACTTGTTCCGCCAAGGTCAAATCCACTGTCTGGTTGTTCAAGGAGGCAAACGCGGTGACCCGAATAAGGGCACCTTCGAGTTCGCGGATGTTCGTTGAAATCTTGGAAGCGATGTATTCCATGACTTCGTCAGGAGCAGAGAGACCCTCTGCGGTGGCCTTTTTGCGAAGGATCGCGATTCGGGTTTCCAATTCAGGGGGCTGGATGTCCGTCAGCAGGCCCCACTCGAAACGTGAACGCATTCGGTCTTCAAATCCCGCCAGCTGTTTTGGCGGGAGATCCGAAGTAATCACGACTTGCTTATTGTGGTTATGCAGAGCATTAAAGGTGTGGAAGAACTCCTCCTGTGTCGCATCCTTGTTCGCGAGGAATTGGATGTCGTCGATCAAGAGGATGTCAACGTTGCGGTACGTCTGCTTGAAACTGGCACCTTCGTCATCTCTGATGGAGTTGATGAAGTCATTGGTGAACTCTTCAGAGTTCACATACCTGACCCTGATGCCGTTATAGAGATGCCGGGCATAGTGGCCGATGGCATGGAGCAGGTGGGTCTTACCTAGCCCCGAATCGCCATATATGAACAACGGGTTATATGCCTTGGCCGGTGCCTCAGCAACCGCAACAGCAGCAGCGTGGGCGAAGCGGTTCGAGGATCCGATGACAAAGGTATCGAAGATGTACTTAGGATTCAGACGGCCGAATTCCTGAGAATTCGACGGAGGAGCCGGCTGTGGACGGTTGTCGCTTATCCGTTCCTTGGCCACTGGAGCCGGCTCGGGTTTACTGGGCTCCGGTTCCGAGTCAGGGACCAGATCGGCATCAATACTGAATGCGCAGAGGATATCGTCCTGGAAAACCTGTCGAAGGGCGGCATCGAGAGAACTCTTCAACTGTGTTTGGAGGACTTCTCGGGTCAACTCATTGGGCACGGCCAACAACAAGGTGGTGCCGATCAAACCGAGCGGCCGTGCGTGGACCACGAAGCCGCGTTGACGAGGAGTGACCCGATCGTCTTGTTCGAGTATTCGAACGACTTGACGCCAGGCACTGCCGACACTGTTGGATTCGTCTGTGCTCATTGCGATCTCCCCCTTCAAGGTGGCCCGGTCCGGCGATATGGTTCCGCTGACCCGCGCCTGATGCGATAAGAGGACCAACGAGTATCGATTCTAGCCGTCATCCACAGTGTTATTCACAGTCCGTGGATAACTACGAAGTCATGGCTTCCCTTCGAGGAACACCAATAGATTCCAGCGGATACCCGCCATGAGCCCGATCGGAGAAGGGGTGAGGGGGTCGGGAAAACATGGAATTGCTTGCGCGTTGTCCACAACTGTGGATTAATGAAGGCGAAGTTATTCACAGCCTGGGGACTTGAGTGTCCAAGGCCGTTGACGCGTGCCGGTTTGACCTTCATCCCACGCGTCGCCTATCGTAGTTTAGTCCTGTGTGTGTGCTTTGGGCTCTGTAGTCAGTCCGCTAACCGCGGTCTACGGACCAGACAAACCAACGCACCACATGAAATACGAGCGTCAGCCTGTTCTTCCCCCTTGTAGCAACGGGTTAAGGCGCATCCTTTGATCGTCTTGGAGTTACTACTGTGAGCAAGCGGACTTTTCAGCCGAATAACCGCCGTCGTGCCAAGAAGCACGGCTTCCGTCTTCGTATGCGCACCCGTGCGGGTCGCGCCATCCTGTCAGCACGCCGGTCCAAGGGCCGCACCGAGCTGTCTGCATAGCATCGAGTCATTCCTGCAGATCGCGCGCTGGTGATGTGAACATGTTCCCCGACAGCGTCGGACACTGATCATGTTGCCCATGAGACACCGTCTCCGCGCAGCTGCGGAATTCTCTGCCACCGTACGTTCCGGTGCCCGTTCTGGGCGCCGGAACGTCGTGCTATACGCGTACTTGCGGCCCGAAGCCTGTCTGACCGAACCCACGAGGTTCGGTTTTATCGTGTCAAAAGCCGTCGGGAACGCGGTGACTCGCAATCTCGTTAAAAGGAGATTGAGGGCTGTAGCAGCGCAGCAGCTACCCGCTCTTGCGCCGGGATACGACGTCGTGATGCGAGCACTTCCTGCTTCGGCTCAGGCCACATGGGCGGGTTTGTCGGTGGATGCGCGCCGAGCGTTGGACAAGTCGTGCCGGCAAGCAGCCGAGCGGGAGACGGAGAGCATGAGAAGGAGGCATTCGGATGGGTAACCCTCCTTCGGGCACCGGTTCCCCCGATGTTCGGTGGCTCCTGGACCTTCCTCGGAACCTATTGATCGTCTTGATCATGGGGTACAGGAAGGCGATCTCGCCCTTATACGGGGACGTTTGTCGATACTTTCCCAGTTGCTCGGCGTACGGGCTGGAAGCGGTCACGGCGCATGGTGCCGTGAAAGGCAGCGCGTTGGCTTTTTGGCGCGTCCTGCGTTGCAATCCTTGGAGTCACGGTGGCATCGATCATGTTCCTGTCGGTTCCAGGATTTGGCCAGAAGGCAGAACCCCCAAGATCATGGTGTTGAATCATCCGCCGATTCCCGCCGACGATGATGCCGCGGACGCGGCTCGAGGAGCATAACCGGAAATGAACTTCCTAGACACACTTCTGTGGCCATTCACCCAAGTGGTCTCATGGATCCTTCGGGCCTTCCACGCGATCTTTACGTTCGTGGGCATGGATCCCGACTCCGGTTGGACCTGGACATTGTCCATCATCTGCCTGGTGCTCCTCATTCGTACCGCACTGATCCCTGTTTTTGTGAAACAGATCAAGGCCCAGCGGGCCATGCAGGTCCTTCAGCCCGATCTGAAGAAGCTGCAAGCTAAATACAAGGGCAAGAAGGACCAGCTTTCGCAGCAGGCCATGATTGCCGAACAGCGGGAGCTGTTCAAGAAACACAAGACCAACCCGTTGGCTTCCTGCTTGCCGATTCTGGTGCAGATGCCGTTCTTCTTCGCGCTCTTCCGAACGCTGAACAACGCCTCGCGTGCCAGTGATCAGGGGGAAAGCGTCGGAGCGTTGTCGGTCAACCTGGTGCGTAGCTTTGACGGTTCGACCATTTTCGGCGCCGGTCTGTCGGAAACCTTCCTCGGAACGGTGAACTCAGGGGCCCCGAAGGTTTCCGTCATCATCACGGCCATTGTCATGATTATTGCGATGTCGGCTAGCCAGTTCACGACGCAGCGGCAGATCATGACGAAGAACATGACAAAGGAAGCCCTTGAAGGCCCCTTCATGCAGCAGCAGAAGATGATGATGTACATCCTGCCGCTTGTCTTTGGTATCGGTGGAATCAACTTCCCCATCGGCGTACTGATCTACTGGACTGCCACGAACGTTTGGACACTGGGACAACAGTTCTATGTGATCCGCAATAACCCAACCCCCGGATCCCAGGCCGCACGTGAACTCAATGAACGACGTGCCGCCAAGGGTCTTCCGCCTCTCGGGCAGAAGAAGACCGACGAAGTCGTTGAGGTTGAGGTCATTGAGCCCAAGGGACAGCGCGAACAACCGCAGCGCAAGAACAGGAAGAAGAAGTAGACGATGAGTGCCTCTGATGTGAATGCCGCCGAGACGGACCAGTCCGGAGTGGAGGAGTCGGACTCGTCCACACAAGAGATCGACCCGACCGCCGATGCACCAACGCGGGCAGAGGAAGAGGGCGACATTGCTGCGGACTACCTCGAGGAATTGCTCGATATTGCCGACTTGGACGGTGACATCGATATTGAGGTGAGGAACGGGCGGACTTACATTTCCATCGTTGGCGAAGGCGCCGAGGATGAATCCCTCAAAGAACTCATTGGTCGGGAGGGAGAAGGACTCGAAGCCCTCCAAGAATTGGCGCGCCTCGCTGTCCTCTCAGCTACCGGCAATCGGTCGCGCTTAGTTCTGGATATTGCCGGCTACCGTGATGGCCGGGCAGGTGAGTTGAAGAAGATCGCCGAAGAAGCCGTCGCCGCTGCCCGCGAAAGTCGTCATGATGTCGCTTTGAAGCCAATGAGTGCATACGAAAGAAAACTGGTTCATGACGCTGTCGCGGATCTCGGTCTGCAAAGCGAGTCGGAAGGCGAAGGGAGCCGCCGCCATATCGTCGTTTCATTGGGAAACGTCTAAGTATCCGGCCAAGACCGTCCTACTGAAGTAGAAATTGGGAGCGTTGTGATCCAGGAAGTAGAGCCGAGCCGCGAGGAATTGAGAGGGGCACAGGAGATTTTCGGAGATCGTCTGTCCCTGGCAGAGAGGTACATTCAGCATCTCGCCACCACCGGTATGGAACGCGGTCTCCTCGGCCCACGAGAAGTCCCGCGACTGTGGAGCAGGCACGTCCTGAACTGCGCGGTCGTCGCAGATTTGATTCCCGAAGGCGCTGAGGTCGCCGATGTAGGAAGCGGCGCCGGCCTGCCCGGGCTCACGTTCGCGATTGCCCGTCCAGACTTGTCTCTGACCCTGATTGAGCCACTGGAACGTCGTTGTATCTGGTTGAACGAAGTTGTCGAAGACCTCGGATTGACCAACGTCACCGTCTATCGTTCCCGTGCTGAGCAGGCCGTAGAGCATATCAATGCGGATGTGGTCACGGCCCGGGCGGTTTCAGCACTTGGCAATCTCGCCGGGCTGACCATCCCGCTGCTGCATGGCCAGGGCGAGGTGTTGGCCATCAAGGGACGCAGTGCCGCCGAAGAAGTCGAAAAGGCCTCCAAGGTCCTTCGAAAGCTGGGTGCTCGAAAGACTGAAGTAGTGACCGTGGGCGACGCCCTGTTGGAGGAAACCACGACGGTCGTCAGGATCAACGTCGGTCCGGCTTCTTAAACGGTAGGCTGTACTGGTGGCGAACTCGCCATTGATGTGGTGAGGAGAAGCAGAATGGAGAGCAGGGAGGCCAAGAGCGCTCACCCGCATCCGTCTACTCCTGGCACTCGGCACTGCACCGCCAATAGGACAACCAGAGTTGGTTGATTCCCTTGTTTCACGTGAAACGTGGTTCCCCGTGTGTCGGGCTAGCCGTCAGCCTCACGCAGAGTCTTGGAGGACGGAAGCATCAAGCAGCAAGAAGAATTTCAGTCGGAAGCGAAGGCACCGGTTCGGGACATGATGGACAGCATCGACGAGAGCACGCCGCTGGCTAGCCAGCTGGCCAATGAAACTAGACGTCGCGAGAAGCTGAGCGGCACCAGCCTGCCGAAACCCGATAACACGCGGTATTTGACGGTCAGCAACCAAAAGGGTGGCGTCGGCAAGACGACAACGACCGTGAACATTGCTGCTGCCTTAGCGAAGGCTGGAATGAATGTCCTGGTTGTTGATATCGACCCCCAGGGCAACGCGTCAACGGCGCTGGGAATCGAGCATCATGCTGAAGTCGACAGTATCTATGATGTCCTCATCAACGACGTGCCGCTCAGCGAAGTACTGGCTCCGTGCCCCCAGTTCCCCAATCTCTTAGTTGCCCCTGCGACGATCCATTTGGCCGGCGCGGAGATCGAATTGGTATCCCTCGTTGCCCGAGAACAGCGGCTGCGGCGCGCACTCGATCAGTACGCGAAGAGTCTTGAAGAAGACGGGGCGGAACGCCTGGACTACGTTTTTATCGATTGCCCCCCTAGTTTGGGCCTATTGACCGTCAATGCCTTTGTGGCAGCTCAAGAAGTGCTCATCCCGATTCAGTGTGAGTACTATGCCCTTGAGGGCTTGAGTCAGCTGCTGAGCAATATCGAGCTGATCCAAAAGCATCTCAACTCTGATTTGGTTGTATCCACCATTCTGTTGACGATGTATGACGGTCGCACCAATTTGGCATCTCAGGTTGCGGATGAGGTGAGGGAACATTTCCCGAGGCAGGTCCTTGGTGCCTTGATCCCACGTAGCGTACGGATTTCGGAGGCGCCGAGTTATCAGCAAACAGTCGTGACATATGACCCGAGCTCTACCGGAGCGCTGTCCTACCTGGAGGCTGCCGCAGAGATTGCGGAGCGTGGTAGAGACGGCTCCTGAGGTTCCTGGTTGCCAGTAGACTCGTGGGTAGGTAATTGGCCCGCGCGCGGGCGCGCTGGCAAGGTCGAGAGGACAACGAATGGTTGAGAAGCGACGCGGTTTGGGACGTGGGCTGGGAGCCCTAATTTCCGGTAGTCCATCAAACGAAGAAGAGAGCCCTTCTCAGGTTGATATTGGTCCTTCAGCACCGCCCGAGGAGACCACGACGAGGATTGACGCTACGAAGACGTCTTCCGATTCAAAGTCGCTGACCTCGAAGGTGCCGCAGTCGGCAGACCGCATCAAGACAGCGACGAAGAAGCCTTCAATGCCGGCGGGCTCATCTGTTTCACGTGAAACATCTGCGGGGAAAGCGAAGAAGACACCGCCGAAGGCAACCAGTGTCTCCGCTGAGAAACCCGTTCCTTCGGACGACTCGGAGAGCACTAAAAAGTCCGCGTCGAAAGATTCAAACGACGCCGTGACGCAGAAGGCCGTTTCAGCGGAACCGACGAAAACGAAGTCAGGATCTTCTGAGTCACCGCGTAAAAGTCGGCCCGTGGATATGTTCTTCACCCCAGGGCGCGCAGAAGGAGAAGCAGCCGGCCAACCTTTATCTGCGGACACAGCTGAACGCAAGAGTCCAACGACCCGTAATCGACGAGTTGCTGTCCCTGACGTCCTTGGCAAAGTACGGGGACCGCGAGAGGAAGGCGATGGGGCAGAAGATCAGGACACTGTCGAGAAATCTGTAGCACCACCAAAGGATCAACCTTCGACAAGCTTCGAAGAGTCTCATATCCCGGCCCAGGGAGACACTTCGGCGCAAGCAGACGATGGAGTTTCACGTGAAACATTGGTGACAGTTCCGGGAGCCACCTTTGCTGAGGTCGCCGTTGGAAGCATCCATCCGAACCGGAAACAACCGCGAACGGTCTTCGACGACGAAGACATGGCGGAACTGGTGCACTCGATTCGCGAAGTCGGTCTGCTGCAGCCGATCGTTCTTCGCCCCTCCGATGAAGGCGGAGAGCAGCAGTATGAGCTAGTCATGGGCGAACGTCGCTGGCGCGCCGTTCAGGAGGCAGGCCTATCGACCATCCCTTCTATCGTCCGGGAAACGGCGGATACAGCGCTACTGCGTGATGCTCTATTGGAGAACCTCCATCGTTCTCAGTTGAATCCATTGGAGGAGGCGGCAGCTTACCAACAGCTGATGCAGGAGTTTGACTGTACTCAGGATGAACTGTCGGAACGGATTGGTCGATCACGCCCGCAGATCTCCAACACGATACGGCTCATGAGGCTGCCAGCGTTGGTTCAGCGCAGGGTGGCCGCCGGAGTTCTTTCCGCTGGTCATGCCCGTGCCCTGCTGGGCTTGGAGGATGTGGCTGACATGGAACGTTTGGCGCAGCGGATCGTGAACGAAGGACTTTCCGTTCGCGCCACGGAAGAGATTGTTTCAATGAACGACGGTTTGCGACGCAAATCCCAGGAAAAGAGCCCCCGCTCGACTGCCCGACACGAGCGGCTTGACTACCTGGCCAATTCTTTGTCGGATCATTTGGAGACGAACGTTAAGATCAGTTTAGGTGCAAAAAAGGGTCGCGTCAGTATCGAGTTCGGATCAGTAGATGATCTGAACCGCATCATGGGAGTCATTGCACCGTCCGCGGAACAGTAGTCATCTAGTTCCCAAAAAGAGGCGAGGTTTCACGTGAAACCTCGCCTCTTCCTATTGTCTTGTCACTCGCGGCTCTTCGCTCGATGGGAACCCCACTATCCGCCGTCAAGTCAAGGCGCGGCACTGTCGCTATTGGTCTACCAGGATGTAGTTCCATGTTGGGTTACGTGGATCAAGGGACCGCTGTTTCACGTGAAACGACGCCGCTAGGTGAGGCAATTCCCCTTTGGGACTTCAGTAGCAGAGGAGTTCCTGTGCTTCTACGGCATGTCAAGAATTGTTGAGTTGACTCTCGGAACCGCATTGACAAGAACACGTGTTTCACGTGAAACGTCTGATTCTTTCTCATTCAGGTTCGCGAATAGGTCTGAACATAGCACGTGAGACACAGGACTTGTACTTAAGGTACGGCGTCGTGCGAGTACTCTTCGAGCGGTTCGATGGCTTGATTTAGTTCGGTTCTTCCCTGAGTCAGCGCTATGGACGCATCAGTCCGATAGATATCCCCAGAAAATGAGGAATGTGCATATCCTGTGGATAAGTCAAAGATGAGTGTTCCACGTGAAACACCGGGAGTGGTACACCTGGCCACCATCCAGATTTGTCCACCGAGCGCGGCACATGATTTCGCGGACGTCCTAGATCTAAAAAGTTGCAGCAAGAATCCAGGTCGCGAGAACATCACTCAAGAAAGACGTTGTCGGGACTCCATGAGTCGAGGCTCGTTTCCCCTGGATTAAGCAACTAATATCAGCTGGTGAACAGGGTCATTCGTCATTCGGGAAATCGTTGCAACCGAAAGGTGATGCATCTGCGCAAGTTACCAGCGAGTTGTACGGATTCAGGATGGGCTCACCGAGGGCGAAGAGTTCCGAGTTCAGGGCTCTGGAAAGCAGAGGGCTGCTGGAAGCTGCCGCGACTGGTCCCCGGGTTACAAACGGCAAGGAAGGACGAGTTTCCGTGTGCACACTTCGATCTATCCGAAGGTGGTCTCTGAAGCCGTCGCGTCGTCGCTCCGAGGCACCAACTTCCGGCAGCGTCGCGGCGAATTACAAGCGACAAGAATGGCGATGGACGCATCGCATGAAAACGGGGCCGTTCCCATGTCGCATGGAAACGGCCCCGTGACGGAGCTGCTGAACCGCAGTTCGCCGGAATCAATCTCTAGAGGAAGGCGGCAAATTCCTGCTCGAGTGCCTGCTTGGGCTTGGCGCCGATTGAGCTAGCCACGTGCTCGCCCTTGTCGAAGACGTAAACCGCCGGAATGCTGGTGATGCCGTATTTTGCGGCGATGCCCGGATTATCGTCGACGTTGACCTTAACCACGTCGACCTTCTCGGCGTGCTCAGCAGCGATTTGATCGAGGATCGGGGAGAGCTGACGGCAGGGGCCGCACCATTCGGCCCAGAAATCCACGATGACGGGCTTCGGTGCATCCAACACGTCTGCCTGGAAGGAACTGTCGGTGACATCTTTTGCTTGGCTCATGGTTGGTCGTCCTTTCTAAAGGGGGTACTAGTTGGAAACTGCTGCGGTCTGCTCTGCCGAGGCAGGCAGAGCAGAGAGATAGTGTTCGACGTCCAAAGCTGCAACACAGCCGGAGCCGGCAGCGGTCACTGCCTGACGGTAGGTCGGGTCGATGACGTCACCGGCCGCAAAGACGCCAGGGAGCTGGGTCTTGGACGTTCGACCTTCGACGGCGATGGTTCCGTCGGTAGTCAGGGCCAATTGATCCTTGACCAGTTCGGTCCGCGGGTCGTTGCCGATGGCAACGAATACGCCCGTCACCGAAAGTTCGGTCTCGGTGTTATCGAGAAGATTGCGAAGCTTCAGGCCGGTGACCTTCTCCGAGCCCAATACATCGTCAACAGCGGAGTTCCAGACGAATTCGATTTTGGGGTGGGCCAAGGCGCGGTCGGCCATGATCCTGGAGGCACGTAGCTCTTCCCTGCGGTGGATGACGGTCACCTTGGACGCGAACTTCGTGAGGAAGAGCGCCTCTTCCATGGCAGAATCGCCACCACCCACCACGGCGATTTCCTGATCGCGGAAGAAGAAACCGTCGCATGTGGCACACCATGAAACACCGTGTCCCGACAGCCGCTTTTCGTTGGGTAGACCCAATTCACGGTACGCGGAGCCCGTGGAGATGATGACCGTGTGGGCCCGGTAGACGTCGCCACTGGCGAGGGTGACCGTTTTGATATCCCCTTCAAGTTCGACGTTGGACACGTCTTCATACTGGATCTCCGCGCCAAACCGCTCGGCTTGAGCCTGCATGTTGTCCATGAGATCCGGTCCGAGGATTCCCTCACGGAATCCCGGGAAGTTCTCGACGTCGGTGGTGTTCATCAGTTCGCCACCTGCGGTGACGGAGCCAGCGACGACCAACGGAGCCAGATTGGCGCGGGCCGTATAGACGGCTGCCGTATAGCCAGCCGGTCCTGAACCGATGATGATGACGTCGCGAACGGCATCGGGTGTATCTGTTGCCACGCGGTGTGTCCTTCTCTCTCAGACCGTGCGTTGTCGCAGCTGCGATGCACGGGTATTGATGATCTCTTGCCCTACACAACGAAGCGGTGCCGGGCTCTATTCCCTCAGTGGTCCTAGGACACCTTGATCTCGGCGACCTGCAGTCCATACGGGCGTGAACTATTGGATGTGCTGGCCAGACGGGGAAGCTCGGTGATGTTGAAGAACACGTATTTGCCCTTGACCGGCTGATCGTCATCCCCGGAGACCGGAACGGTCACGGTGGGACCAGTAAAGGATCCTGACGTTACTTCCTTGGCCGAACCAAGGTCTTCGGAATCACCGACGCTGATCTGGAACGCACCGCCGGTTCCGTTGAGTCCGGATAATTCGACTTCGGAGATGGTGGCTTCTTCCTTCAGCTCCACGACCAAGGCCATGTTGGAGGCAAAACCGCCGAATTGCGGGGTCGTGAAGGAATAGGAACTGTATAAGCTGCCCTGGTTACCATCGATGGCCTTGGGCAAGGTGGAATCCGTCTCGGCGTTCAGGGCCTGGTTACCGGGAACGACTCGTGAAATTCCGGTGACCTCGGGCTCTACTGCCGTCTTCGGTGAGGGAGCCTTTGACTCGCCCTTCTTGGAGGAAGCTCCCGGTGCGGACGGTGCCTGGCTGGTTTCCGCAGCCGTCTTGGGTGCATCGTTCTTGCCTAGGGTGTTGAACGCGAAGACGACGGCGATGACCAATACGACGACCAATAGGGCCCCCACCAGCAGGCGGCTGAAGCCACTTCCTGCTGGCTTATCCTCCGGCTCCTCGTCGTCGAGCTCTTCCTCGGGAGCGGAGAAGTGGCGGGCGCCGGCAGGGAAGATGGCTGCAGGACGCTCGTAGTGGTCCTCCGCAACCGGTTGGCTGCCGCGCTCGGCAGTTCCCGCGGCTGCTGCAGCGGCACCGGCGGCGAGCTGGCCGTCGCCCCGGTCCGCTGCGTGGGAGTCGGCATCCGAAGCATCCTCGTCGTCGGCGCCCCACAGGGAAACTTTCTCCGTTTCACCCGTGGCGTCATCGTCCACTTCAGCGAGTGATTCCGCAGGCTCCTTGGGAGTCGTGGGGGGAGTCTGCGGGCGCGGTGGAACGTTGGCTGCGGCCGCAGTTGGTGGAGTGGATTCCGTGGGCTCGTCGGCCTCGGTCGAGGCGTCAGCAGCGGGGGTTGGCGATTCGTCGGCAGCCGCGTCGATTTCGGCGGCCTCGGCGTCCGCTTCGGGTGATCCCGAAGCCTTCTTGCCACGTCCTAGACGGCTGGTGAAGCCGGTGAGTTTCTTGGCGACCCGGCCTCCGACATTACGTTCCTCATTGGCCTGAAGTTCTTCCCAGTATTCTTCCTCATCGTCATAGACCTCCGGTTCCGCGCTGCGGGTGACACCGAAGATCTCCGAGCCCAGGGTGTCGGTATAGAAGGGTTCGATGAAGGGAGCGTCGCGTTGGATGACCAGATCGAGCAGATCGGCAGGACTGGCGGTGTTGGTGATGAGGTAGGTACTGCCATCCGAGATGCCGAGGTCCAGGACCTGCATGGCCCCATAGCGTTCACCGGTGGCGATCTCGCGGGCACTCGTCGCCACCTGGCTCGCGTTTTCCGGTGAGGCCACGAGGATGCTCACCGAGCGATTCAGCACCTGATCCATCCCAGCCAGGACAGCGTCGCCGTCGGCGGAGGTCAAAACCAGTTCGGTGACCTTATACCGGCCCCCAAGAACGGCTCCGACATCGATGGGCTGCGACACTATTGACTCCCGGGATTGATGGTGTGTAGCTGGGCATGCTGTTGCCATGCTTCGACCATGTTACCGGTGTCCCTACCCAGCGGGCGGGACATTGTGTCCTAGCGGCGCAACCTTCTGCCGAGGTCCGGCACCCGTTTGGCCGCACGGCCGATGAAATCTTCAAGTTCTGGCACGTTGGCTGCCTTGAGCAACAGCAGGTAGACCACGGCCATCACGCTACCGACGACGACGATGCTGATGAGCGCCGTAAAGATCGATTCCCAGGCAAATCCGTTGGAATACCCGCCCATGAACCAGAGCACGAGGGCCCCGGCGGCCCCCGAAATGGCCGAGTACCAGCCGATCCGGATATAGGTGTTAAGGACTTCCCTCGTGCCGTAGTCGCCGTAGCGGCGGACGACGAGGAAGTGGGCGATGACGGCCGAGAGGATGTTCGTGACCCCGTAGAGCAGTGCGATGCCCAGGGCGATCTTGGTCGCCGGCAGGACCGCTGCCAGGGCGTAGGCGATGACCACGCCGATCACGGCGATGGAAGATTGGATGATCATCGGCGTCTTGGTGTCCTCCTCGGCAAAGAAGACCCGAATGAGGAAGAAATGGATGCTCTTGAAGGGCAGGCCCAAGGCCGTCAGAAGCAGGAGCTGTCCGATCGCTGCCCCGGCAATGGCTGAATTGGCACCGGCACCGCTGAAGAGCCGTCCCAGGGGACCGGCGAGGACGATGAAGGCGATCGTGGCGAACACGACGGGCACCGCCGTCGTGCGCAATCCGAGCGAGAGGGTGGGAGCGACCTTCTCACGTTTATTATCGGCGAAGGCGCGCGAGAGCTCGTTGAAGAGGACGGTGGCCAAGGACAGGGCGAAGATCGAGTGCGGCAGGACGGTGACCAGCTGCATCGCGTTCAGTGCTTGTTCGCCCGGGACGGCTGCGGCCTGTTCCGGTGGCAGAGAGCTCCGGGCGTTTGCCGCGCTGGAAACCAGCCGGGCATAGATCAACGAAGCGACATTGCCCATGGTCATCGAACCGAGTGTCCAGGCCGCCAGCTTGCCGACGTGACGTAATCCCATGCCACGCCAGTTGAATTTGGGACGGATCCGCAGACCTGAACGCGCCAACGGAATAAAGAGCACCAGCGCCTGGATGGCGATGCCCAGGGTCGAACCGCCGGCGATCCAGAGGGTCTGCATCGACGTCCAGTTCGCCAACTGGTCAGGATCGCCGTCGTACTTGCCGAAGGACATCATGAACCCGATGATGACCAGGATCTGCACGACGTTATTGGCGACCGGCGCCCACATGTATGCGCCAAATCGTCCGTGGGCATTCAACGCCTGACCGACGACGGCGTAGACGCCGTAGAAGAAGATCTGCGGGAGACACCAGTAGGCGAAAGCGGTGCCCAGGGTGAGCATCGGTGCCGACCAGTCCTTGGTCAGGATGGTGATGATGGGACCTGCGCCCAGGGTCAACAACACCGTGAAGACGCCCATCACCACCATGGTCAGGGTGATGAGCTTGCTGGTGTAGTCAGAGCCCTTATCCGCGGCCCGGGAGGCCTTGATCAGCTGCGGAACCAGCACGACATTGAAGATGCCGCCGGCCAACAGCATGAAGATGATGTTGGGGATGACATTGGCTTTTTCAAAGATGTCAGCCACCATGGCGTTGGAGCCGATGGCCACGGCCAGCAGGGCCGTGCGGACGAAGCCCAGGACCCGGGACACAATCGTCCCGGAGGCCATGAGGTGATAAGCCTTGGCGTTCGAACCAGCTTTCCGGTCCGTGGTGGTCTCAGTTGCCATGCTGCGTCAGGAGGTCGCGGGCTAACTCCGCGATGCGGCGCTCGTTGGGGAAGGAGAGCTTCCTGCCCAGATCGGCGATCGGGATCCAGGCAACGTCCACTGCCTCGTGATCCGGATCGTTGTCGATGGTTAGTTCTCCACCGGTGGCCTCGAGCAAAAAATGATGGACCGTCTTATGCACGCGGTAGTTCGTCACGGTAAACCAGTAATCGATGCTGCCCAGCGGGGCGAGAATCCTCCCGGCGATGCCGGTTTCCTCGTCGACCTCCCGCGCGGCTGCTTCTTCATTGGTTTCCTCGCCTTCGGGGTGGCCCTTGGGCAGGCACCATTCCAGCCGACCGCCCCGGTTATAGCGGGCAATGATCGCCACCGGGAGTCCGGGCAACGCCGTATCGACGATGACCCCACCGGAGGAGATTTCCTCGACGGTGGGCAGGGAGTGCTGGCCCGGCTGCGCAGACGCCATGGAGGCGTTCAGCGGTGTGCGCTTCGGAGCGCGGGGTACTGGATGGGCCATGGAAACCACTCTATCCATCTTTGCTGTGCACTTCTGCCTGCCCCGCGTATGACGCGCGTCAGGTGGCAACGGAAAAATCTGACAAGCTTAACGGACTATGCAGCAGCTACCCGCACCATCCGCCCTCAGGACGCTCCTTCCCGCCGTCGTCTTCGAACTGGCCGACCGTTTCACCTCGGCCGGCCACGCACTGTCCCTGGTGGGGGGCCCCGTGAGGGACCTGTTCCTGGGGCGTGTTTCCCCGGACCTTGACTTCACCACCGACGCGGATCCGGACCAGACGTTGGCAGCGGTCTCCGGTTGGGCGGATGCGACCTGGGAGGTCGGCAGGGCCTTCGGAACGATCGCACTGCGGCGCGGGGAGCACACCATCGAGGTCACGACCTATCGAGCGGACGCCTATGACCCGGCCTCCCGTAAACCGATCGTGGCCTTTGGCACTTCCTTGCAGGAAGACCTGTACCGCCGCGACTTCACCATGAACTCGATGGCACTTCGCCTGCCCGAGCTTGAACTGGTGGACCCCTACGGAGGATTCGAAGACCTGGAACAGGGCCTGATCCGTACCCCCGGAACCCCTGCCTCCTCCTTTTCCGACGACCCGTTGCGCATGATGCGTGCCGCGAGGTTCGCCGCCCAGTTGGGCGTCCGCGTGGACCCCGAGGTCGAGGAGGCGATGACCGATATGGCCGCGCGAATCGACATCATCTCCGCCGAACGGGTCCGCGACGAACTCATCAAGCTGATGACCGGGCGCCATCCCCGGGAAGGGGTCGACCTGCTGGTGCGCACCGGATTGGCCGACCACGTGCTGCCCGAGGTCTCGGCACTCCGCCTGGAAGTCGACGAGCACCATCGGCATAAGGACGTCTACCAACACTCCCTACAGGTCCTGGATCAGGCAGCCTCCTTGGAAACCGGACCCGAGGGGGAGGTGCCCGGCCCCGACTTCGTGCTGCGCTTCGCGGCGCTGCTGCACGATATCGGCAAGCCGGCGACCCGGCGTTTCGAACCCAACGGGGCGGTCAGCTTCCGTCATCACGATGCCGTCGGCGCCAAGCTGGCCAAGAAGCGGATGCGGGCGCTGCGCTTCGATAATGACACCATCAAGGCCGTCGCCCGCCTGGTGGAACTGCATATGCGTTTCTACGGCTACGGCGATGCCGGGTGGACGGATTCGGCGGTACGGCGCTACGTCACCGATGCCGGGGCAGTGCTGCCACGGCTGCTGCGGCTCACCCGTTCGGATGTGACTACCCGCAACCGGCGCAAGGCCGATTACCTGGCCTTTGCCTGCGACGACCTGGAACGTCGGATCGACGAGTTGGCCGAGCAGGAACAAATGGACGCCATCCGTCCCGACCTCGACGGTGGGCGGATCATGGAACTGCTGGGGATCGGGCCCGGACCGGAGGTCGGTCGAGCCTATAAATTCCTGTTGGAGCTCAGGCTGGACCACGGCCCATTGGGGCCCGACGCTGCATCGAAGGCGCTGGTCGCCTGGTGGTCGGGGCAGGGGTCCGATCGTGAAACTGACGAAAAGAGGATGAACGATGACTGAATTGCCCCGCTTATGGCTGGTCCGCCACGGTGAGACCGAATGGTCCCGTAGTGGCCAGTACACCGGGCTGACCGATTTGCCGCTCACGGCCCATGGTGAGGAACAGGCGCGCATCGCCGGACGGAAGCTGGCAGCCATCCAGAAGGCCGGCACGTCCTTCGACCTCGTGATGACCAGCCCGTCGCAGCGTGCTGCCCATACCGCCGACCTGGCAGGGTTCCCCCACGCGGAAACCGTCCAGGACGCGCATGAATGGGATTACGGCGAGTACGAAGGCATCCGTTCGGCCGAGGTGCGCGAAAGAAACCCCAGTTACCTGATTTGGGATGATGGGGTCCCCGGTGGGGAGACCATCGAGCAGGTGGGGGTCCGCGCGGAACGGATCGTGCAGCGGGTCCGTACCGAGCTGGCCGATGGCGGCAACGCAGTGCTCTTCTCCCACGGGCACTTCTCCCGCATCCTTGCGGCGACGTGGTTGCGCCTCGGCGTCGGCCAGGGACGCCACTTCCTCTTGGGCACGGCCGAAGTCTGCCGCCTCGGCTGGGATAAGAAGACCCCGGCCGTCGAAGCCTGGGGACTGTAAAGGAACGACGACGAATCCGGCGTGTCGCCTTCGACGCGCCGGATTCTGGCAGGAAATCAGCAGAAAGTTTCGGCCCGGGCTGGCGCTCGAGGCCGATCTTAAGTTACGTTGATACCGGTGATTGAGAGATCTCAATGAGATGTCTTGGCCCGTGGACCTATTAACCGCCGACGCGTTCGGCCCGTTCACCGAAGGAGGTGGGAATCGTGATGATCATCCAAAATACGACGGCAGTGGCTACCACTGCGCACGTTGACGGAATCCGTGATCGTGCCTTGTTCCCCACCTTCGGAACGGCGAACCGCTAGATACCAGCGCCGCTGTTCCAGACCTCCCCATCCCGAGGTTCCGAACGAAAGAACAGCGATGTCCGCGCAATCCAGCACCACCCGCCCCTCCGGCCTCCGTTCCGCCGAACTCTTCGTCACCGGCCCCGACGTTCTGCGCGCCAGGCCCCTGATGAACGAGCCGGCTGCCCGTCAGGTATGCCTCCCCGATATGTCCCGGGGAGGTGAATAACATGCAGAAGAAACGCAGCAAGCCCAACGGCCCGCAGTGGTTGAATACGTTGTACAACCCGGGGCCCAAGAACCGCTACGAATCCCAGCTCCCCCCGGAAATCCTCTTCCGTCTCCGCTAAGTCGGTACGCCGCCGGTTCATCCGGCCAGATCAGCGACCGACCCCAGGAGGAAGAGCATGAACGAGATATCAGGTCCCACCGCAAAGCCCGCCGGCTTCACCGGCGGGCTTTGCCGCTTAAATCGCGCCTCCCGATCCCGGGACGAGGCCACCGATCGCTGGTAGCTTGGGGTTCATCGGCGCGACAAGGTGGTCCGCCGCATGACAGGACGGCCATTGGCCGGGAAGGTCCGTGAGCAGATGAGCAGTACCACCGAGCAACCCGACGGTGCCCCGGAAGCCATGAACGATCTGACCATCTCCCAACGGGCGACGTTGAAACCGATCGAGGAGATCGCCGCAGCTGCCGGAATCCCGGCGCAGGCGCTGGTGAACTACGGAAGATACAAGGCCAAGATCAATCGGGCCGAGCTGCCCGCGGCCACCTCGGAGCCGGGGCGGGTGGTCCTGGTCAGCGGGATGTCCCCCACACCGGCCGGAGAAGGGAAGTCCACGGTCACCGTCGGTCTCGGTGACGCCCTGGCAGCTACCGGAACGCGCACGATGATCGCCTTACGTGAGCCGTCCCTGGGGCCGATCTTCGGGATGAAGGGAGGGGCCGCCGGCGGCGGGTACTCGCAGGTGCTGCCGATGGAAGACATCAACATGCACTTCACCGGCGACTTCCACGCGATCACCAGCGCGAACAACCTGCTGATGGCCCTCGTGGACAACCACATCCAGCAGGGCAACGAGTTGGGGATCGATCCCCGGCGGATGACCTTCAAACGCGTGATGGACGTCAACGACCGGTCCCTGCGCAGCATCGTCATCGGTCTCGGCGGGCCCACGGAAGGGATGCCCCGCCAGGATGGTTTCGATATCACCGTCGCCTCCGAGGTGATGGCGGTCTTCTGTCTGGCCACCGACCTGGACGATCTGCGCGAGCGGCTCGGAAAGATGACGGTGGGGTACACCTTCGATCGTCGTCCCGTCTGCGTGGCGGACCTCGACGTCCAAGGGGCCCTGACGTTGCTGCTCAAGGACGCCATCAATCCCAACCTGGTGCAGACCATCGCCGGGACCCCGGCACTGGTCCATGGTGGCCCCTTCGCAAATATCGCTCACGGCTGCAATTCGGCGATCGCCACCAATACGGCACGCCGGTTGGCGGACATTGTGGTCACCGAGGCCGGGTTCGGCGCCGATCTGGGGGCCGAAAAGTTCATGGACATCAAGGCACGCTACGCGGATTGCCCGCCCTCCGCCGTCGTTCTGGTGGCCACGGTCAGGGCGCTGAAAATGCATGGGGGAGTCCCGAAGGACGGATTGGGTCCGGAAAATGTGGAGGCAGTGCGGGGAGGTTTGCCGAACCTGGCCCGGCATGTGCGCAATATTGGACGGTTCGGGCTGGCGCCTGTGGTGGCGATCAACCAGTTCGCCACGGATACGCAGGCGGAACTCGACGCTGTTCTTCAATGGTGTGCCGCCGAAGGGGTTCAGGCGGCCGTGGCCGACGTCTGGGGTCAGGGTGGCGAGGGTGCCGGTGAGTTGGCCGCCAAGGTGCTGGCCGCAGTGGAGGGGCCCTCGGATTTCCACCACCTCTACGATGTGGAGCTATCGGTGGAGGAGAAAATCCGGACCATCGTGCGGGACATCTACGGTGGTGCCGACGTCGAGTTCTCAGCCTCTGCGCGCCGACAGCTCGCCGGGATCGTGGAAAACGGGTGGGATACTCTTCCGGTCTGCATGGCCAAGACCCAGTACTCGTTCTCCGATGACCCCAAGCTCCTCGGGGCCCCCGAGGGGTTCACCCTCCAGGTTCGCGATCTCATCCCCAAAACCGGGGCGGGGTTCATCGTCGCGCTGACCGGGGCGGTGATGACCATGCCGGGCCTGCCCAAAGTCCCGGCGGCCATGCGCATGGATGTGGATGAGAGCGGGAATGCCGTAGGACTCTTCTGAGAACGACGACGGCGGCCGGCTTCCCTGTTCGGGGGCCGGCCGCCGTCGCATCAGCGGGTGTGGAGGTTAGCGTTCGATATCGCCGCGGATGAACGCTTCGACGCTCTCGTGGGCTGCCTCGTCATTGAACTGCTCCGGCGGAGACTTCATGAAGTACGAGGAGGCCGAGAGCAGCGGTCCGCCGATGCCGCGATCCAACGCGATCTTGGCGGCGCGGATGGCATCGATGATCACGCCCGCGGAGTTCGGTGAATCCCAGACCTCCAGCTTGTACTCCAGTGAGACGGGGGCATCACCGAAGTTGCGGCCCTCCAGGCGCACGTACGCCCACTTGCGGTCATCGAGCCAGGCCACGTAGTCGGAGGGGCCGATGTGTACGTCGTCGGCGCCGAGCTGTGCGGAGGTGTTGGAGGTGACGGCCTGGGTCTTGGAGACCTTCTTGGATTCGAGGCGCTCACGTTCTAGCATGTTCTTGAAGTCCATGTTGCCACCGACGTTGAGCTGGTAGGTCCGGTCCAACGTCACCCCGCGGTCCTCGAAGAGCTTGGCCATGACGCGGTGGGTGATGGTCGCGCCAATCTGGGATTTGATGTCATCCCCGACGATCGGCAGTCCGGCGGCGGTGAACTTATCGGCCCACTCCTTGGTCCCGGCGATGAAGACGGGCAGGGCATTGACGAAGGCGACGCCGGCGTCGATGGCGCACTGGGCGTAGAACTTTGCCGCCTTTTCGGAGCCGACGGGCAGGTAGCAGACCAGCACGTCGACGGAGGCGTCCTTCAACGCGGCGACGATGTCGACCGGTTCGGCGTCGGACTCTTCGATGGTCTCGCGGTAGTACTTGCCCAGACCGTCCAGGGTGTGGCCGCGCTGGACGGTAACACCGGTGGTGGGCACGTCGGCGATCTTGATGGTGTTGTTCTCGCTGGCGGTGGTGGCCGCGGCGAGATCCAGGCCGACCTTCTTCGCGTCGACGTCGAAAGCGGCGACGATGGAGACGTCCTGGACATGGTATTTGCCGAATTCGACGTGCATCAGGCCGGGAATCTTCGTCTCCGGGTCCGCATCCTTATAGTATTCAACGCCCTGGATGAGCGATGTGGCGCAGTTTCCCACGCCAATGATTGCGACCCGAATGGGGTTTCCCGACACAGTGACTCCTACAGCAGAACGATTCTTGGGCGGCCGAAGGCCATAACGATTCTAAGTGACGCAGCGGCCAGGTTATTCCCCACCGGTTTTCAGCGGGTCGCCCGGGGCTCATCGCCAGGGCGGATGTGGTACGCAACCGTCACTGGCGCAGGGCACGAATCAGTTGCAGGGCGGGCCCGGGGAGGGAGGTGCGCAGCCGGTGATGCAGGGCCATCCGGCGCGCCCCGGCCAGTGCTTCGGGACAGGTAGCCAACGTGCCGGCCCGGGCGCGCCGAGCCAGGCGCTCCAGAGCCTCCGCGGCCACCGTATCGGGGTGGTGGAAATAGTGCTCGGCCAGCCAGGCGGCGTCGGGCCGCAAGACCGTCAATTCTTCGACATCCTGCAGCGACCCGATCAGCCCGCTGCCCTCGAACACCAGATTGTAGAGGTCACGGTCCAGACCGAAGTCGGTCAGGACGACGGCGGGAAGCCCCCGGTCGATGGCCTCCAACACCGCGGTGGAAGAAACCGTCACGAGCAGGGTCCCCGGTCGCAACACGGAGGCCATCGTCCCGGTCGCGAAACGCACTTCATCTCCTGCCACGGCCCCGCCGGCGCTCAGCTCGGCCCAGAGCCTGTCATAGGGGTGGCGTTCATGATGGGTTTGCGGTTCGCCGTCCCTGGCCCGCAGTTTCACGATGACCTCCACCCCGGGGTTCGCCCGCTGGGTGCGGGCCAGCGCCCGCAGGACCTGTTCCCGTTCGTGCCGGTGGATCGGGAACTTGGCCTGGGCGGCGAAGACCACCGAATGCACCGGCGTCGTATCCTTGGCCGGTTCCCCGGTGGACACCAGGAAGGGCAGCCGGGTGGCCAGAACCGACTGGTCACTCCCCAGCCGGGCCAAGAGGCCGCCGAAATCCCTGGCCTCGGCCCGGCCATGCGTGAGGAAGAGATCACCCAGGGAACGAAAACCCATGGCCTTCGCCGTGGCCGGGTAGGCGACTCCTGGCAGCGCGGAGACCAGGGCCGTGCTTCTTCCGGTTCCCCGCTGGCGGGACGCCGCGCGACGGAAGACTTCCTGGACCACGGGGCCCGTGGCGGCACCCAGCACCACGTCGGCGGAGTCGAGCAGGGGGCCGAGGCGGTGGAGGGGGACGACGGCCGTGGGAGCGGCGTCCTGCAGGAAGGTCCCGGTCACCGCGCCGACCCGTTGTTCGGCGGTGGGCAGGAGGGGGGTACGGGCCAAAACCACGGTGCGGTCCCAGCCGGGGCCGAGCCCGTCAAGGGTCGCGCAGGCGAATTTGAAGTACGAGTCGCTGTCGGCGACGGCGAGAATGCGCGGTGGGGCGTCCGGGGGGATCTTCACGCGGTGGGGTCCTCCAATGACGTTCCCAGATGGGTGCGCAGCGCCGGGGAGGCTGCCTCGGTCCACCAGCGCTCGGGGACCGGATGACCGGTGATCCTCACCCGGTGGGGGCGCAGCAGCAAACGCAACGAGGGCAGCACGGTGGAGGGTAGGGCACTGACCTTTTGGCCTCGGCGAAGACCCCGCAGGCGCATCTCCACGGGAAGGGTGTTCGGGTGCACGGTGATCAGCGGGTGGCGAGCCAGTTCGGCCAAGAACCCCGGTTCCTCGCGGCGATGCGGGAAATAGCCGACCGGTCCGTCGTCGGTCTGTTTCAGAACCCAGGATAAATAGGGTGCTTCACCAATCAGACCGTCGGCGGCCAGCGCCGAGCCGATGACGATCGTCGGTTCATGGAACTGCTCGGTCACCGGCTGGGTCCCCAACCATTCGAACCGGTGGTGCTCCAGATGTCCGCCGAGATCCCTGAACGCCCGTTCGACCTCCCGACCGATGGGCAGTGCGGTGCAGGCCAGCAGGCGTCCCTGACGGGCCAGGGAACGCAACCGGTACCAGCTGGCCACACCCAGGGCGTTGCGTGAGGTGCTGCGGGGGGCGCGGGACCGCACGAGAGGGGTCGGACGGTCCCCGGTGAGCAGTTGCAAGAGTTTTACCGTCGCCAACCCGTCATCAATGATCACGAACTCGTCGGCGCGCACCGGCCCGATGAGGCGACGTTGCATTCTGCCGGAGAACGCGTCGCCGGTGACCCAGCGGTCCGCGGGGCGGTCGGGGGTCGAGGGTTCCTGGGCGTTGGCCTCGTCGAAGGTCACACCGGCGGGGGCCTGGGCCATCAGTGTGCGCACCGTGGTGTCCATTGCCGCGGTTCCTCCCCGCGAGTGGATCGTTGAGTGGCGGCCCAGAAGCCCCGCCCCGTGGGCTTCGATGGCGCTGAGCAGCTGCAGCGGGGATTCCACCCAGACGTCGGCCCGTCCGAAGCGGGGCCGTTGGACCTGAGGCACCAGCTCCACCCTGCGGGTCCGGCCCGCCCTTCCGGAATTGCCCGGTAGGTCAACTGCGGGGGACACGTCTGGCCACCTTCACCAGCCGGCGTGGCATCCGACGCATGCCACGGTTCAACCGGCGACGCACAGAGGCCGGCAGACGCCGTCCCCACCGGGAGGCCAGCCCCGTGGCAGGCCTGCCCGGGGGGAGGGCCCCGGGAAGGTCCAGGCGGGTGAGCCGACGACGCTTGAAATACTTGGCAAAGCGCGGGTAGTGGCCGGCCAGGAATCCTCGGGCGCCCGCTTCCTCTGCGGCCAGGCGTTGCGGCTGCATGCAGTAGCCGACGGCGGTGACCAGCTGTGTCAGAGCCCCCTCGGAGCCAAGGGGGTCCTCGCCAGGTAGTGGCAGGCCCCGACGGAAGAGGGCGTCGATGAGGGTGACGGGGATCCGGTTGGAGTTTTCGTAGGGACTCAGCCGTTCGAGCATCATTTCGGTGCCCACCGCCGCGCATTCGGTGCCGAAGAGGGCACGGATGCTCAGCAGTGCCGTGGAGAAGCAGCTGATGACGACGTCGGGGCGCAGCAGGGCGACCGCTGTTTCGGCCAGCATCGGCTCCCCGAGTTGGGTGAACTGCAGTCCCAGGGCGGCGGCGTCGCGCTCGAGTTGGCGTCCGGAGGCCGGGCCGGCTGAGGGGTGGGGTTTGAAGATCACCGTGGTGGCCCCACGGCGTTCGGCTTCGCGCAGCATTTCGCGATGCAGAATCCGTTCCTCCTCGTCGTCCATGAGCCCCAGGTGGGCGAGGTACTGGCCGAGGACCACCGCTGTTTTGGGTGCTCCGATCTCCGGCGCCGGCCGGGCCTGGGCGGGCAGTGGCAGCACCAGCTCGGCGGAGTGGGCGAGATCGTTGATGATCTCAGCCAACGGCTGCGGCGGTACCGGGCTGAGCTGCGGGGAGAATTCGCGCAAGAGCAGCGGCTTCAGACCGGGAACCAGATCGAGGTAGACCAACCCGTCGAGACGTTGATGGATCGACGCTGGAAGCAGGTTGCGGGTGGGACCGTAGGACATCAGCCCGTCCGAATGGACCAGGAACGGTGAGTCGTGGAAAATCCGCAGGATCGCCCGGCTCGGATTGGTTTGGATCGAATCGACAACCAGCTGCAGCTCCTCGTCACCGAGCCCGAAGCACTGCCGGAGGAGACGCTGCCACAGATACAGCTCCTCCTCGCGCGGATTGAATTGGGCGGGCCGGCGCGGCAACAGCAGTTCACCGAAATCCAGCACCCGGTCAAACCGCGCGGCGAGGTCCCCGAATCCGGGGGTGTCGGCGATGCTGCCGGTCAGTTCGGGCTGCTGGGAACCGTCAACGAGCAGCAGCACGCGTTCCCCCTCGGGTTTCGGCAGCGCTCCAGCATCGACCATGGCCGCCAGGGAGGCCACCTGGAACAGTGTTGAAGCGGTGAGCAGTTGGATCATCTGGTTCCTCCGGGGACCAGGTCTCGGTCCCGTCCCGTGGGGTTTTCGGGGTGTGTGGTGGTGGGGTACAAGGGCAGCAGGAGGCGCCGTCGTCGGGCATCGAGTCCTGCGAAGGCCGCCGCGAGGAAGGCCTCGGGTGCTGCCGCCAACGTGGTGGTGATCGCCGCCTGAAGCTCCGCTGTCACCGTCGCGGTCATCCCCGCGCTGCGGGAGAGGTGGTGGCAGGAAACCGCCATGAATTGGCGGATCACTTTCGGCCAGTACGTCGAGGCTTCGCGGTCGGCGGCCACGATTGCGAAGGCGAGGGCGAAGGCCCGCGCGAAATCGAGTTGCCGACGATCCTGGATCTGCGTCAGGGAGGTGGTCACGCCGCGCCGATAGAGCACTCCGGGGGCCTCCACGACGGCAAAGGACTCGGCCTGCAAATGCAATCTCCAGATCCAGGGGCGGTCCTCGGCGGTGAACAACCCATCGGGGAACTGCAGGAGGCCGGCGTCGGCCAACCGACGATGGAATATTCCTGCCCATGCATACGGGTAATCGATCAGGGTGGTTTCGGTCTGCGGGAGGATCGAGGCCCGCGGGTCCAGGACCGTATTCCTCCGGGCCTGTGGGGCCCGGTGGATCGATCGACGCCCTGCGGTGACCCTGACATGGTCCACCCGCAAAAAGTCCACATCCAGCCGGTCCCTCGCTTCCCAACAGGCCTGTAGATGCCCGGGAGCCAACCAGTCGTCGCCGTCCAAGAAGGCCAGTGTGGTGCCGGTGGCGGCTTCGAGGCCCTGGTTCCGGGCGGTGGCCAGGCCCCTGGCCTCCTCGTTGCGGAGGATCCTCAGGCCAGGGAGCCGGCCGGCGAAGGCCTCGACCAGCTCCCCGGTGCCGTCCCGGGAGCCGTCGTCGACGAAGATGACTTCCAGTGCGCGCGGATCCTCGAACTGGTGCGTCAGGCTCGTCATCGTGTCGCGGATGAAGGGTGCCTGATCCTTCGCCGGAACGACGATGCTGAGCAAGGGGGTGTTCATCTCGACGGGCCGGGACTATGCGTCGACGCGGCGCAGGCGGGACAGCGGGGCGAGCTCGCCGGGGAAGACCTTCTTCACGCCGTCGCCCATGGCTTCCTGCAGGATGCGGATGTCACGGATGAGCGATTCGAAGCCCTTCGGTTCCAAGGAGGACGCCTGGTCGGAACCCCACATGGTGCGGTCCAGGGTGATATGCCGTTCCACGGTCACGGCGCCGAGGGCGACAGCGGCCAAGGAGATCTGGAGGCCGCGCTCGTGTCCCGAATAGCCCACCGGGACGCCGTAGCGTTCCTGCAGCGTCGGGATCATGCGCAGGTTCGCTTCCTCAGGGGGCAGGGGGTACGTGGAGGTGGCGTGCATCAGGACCAGGTTCTCGGTGCCCAGCGTCTCCACTGCCGTGTCGATCTGTTCGATCGTGGACATACCCGTGGACAGGATGATCGGCTTGCCGGTCTCGCGCAGGGCACGCAGCAACTCCAGGTCGGTTACCGAGGCGGAGGCCACCTTATGGGTTGCTGCGCCTTGCTCCTCCATGAATTCGACCGAGGGGACATCCCATGGGGAGGCGAAGGCCTCCAGACCCTGGCTGCGGGCGTAGGAGATGATGTCGCGGTACTGTGCGGCATCGAATTCGACCTTGTACCGGTAGTCCAAATAGGTCATCTCGCCCCAGGGGGTCGAACGGATCTTATCGCGCATATCCTGCGGGGTGGAGATCTCGGGGGTCCGCTTCTGGAACTTCACGGCGTTGGCGCCGGCAGCTGCGGAGATGTCGATGAGCTGCTTGGCAACGTCGACATCACCGTTGTGGTTGATCCCGATTTCGCCGATGACGTAGACCGGCTGGCCGGTGCCGATCTTCTCGGTGCCGATGCTCACGGGGGCGTCCTGCTTAATCGCTTCGGTGGTCATGGTGTTTCCCTTTCGTTGGAGGTGTTTCAGGGGGTTGAGACCAACAGCCGTGCGGCCGTTGGACGGTTGGGGGTTTCGAGGATGCGTTCGCAGACCTCACGGACGGCTCCACTGCCGCCGGGCTTCTGGAGCACGATGCGGGCAGCGGCCAGGGCTTCGGGGCGGGCGTCGGCGACGGCGATCGGCCATCCGACGGAGTCCATGGCCGCCACATCGTTCACGTCGTTTCCGACGTAGGCCACTCGGGCCGGATCCAGGCCGTGTTCAGCGATCCAGGCGTCGAGCCGGCTGGCCTTGTCCTGCACACCGTGGGCGACGTCGACGCCGAGCTTGGCGGCCCGGGTGGCGACCACGGTGTTGGTTTCGGTGGAGAGGATCAGCATCGGCACTCCCGCCCGGCGCAGCCGGGCGACGCCCAGCCCATCGGAGCGGGAAACGGTGACGGATTCGGAACCGTCGGAGGCCAGCAGGGCCGCATCGTTGGTGTGGACGCCATCGAAGTCGGTGACCAGCGCGTCGACGTCAATGCCCGGCAGTGGCGGGCCAGGCGGCCGGCCCGCGCGGCGGGCCGCCAGCGCGCACACCAGCTCCAGGTCCTCGGGCGAATCGACTTCGGGGGCGTCGGAGGCCGGGACCACCTGGAACTTCAACCTGCCGAAGAACCGGTGGTTGGCTCGGCGGAAACCCGAGGTGCGCATGGCGTAGAAGGCACCGGTTTCACGGTATTGGGGGGCCCGGTCTTGGCGTCGTGGGCGGTACCCGGCATCGTGGCCCACGGCATGAACGGTCCCCTGATTCGCCGACCAGATGAATGAATGGTCCTCGGTGACGCTGAAGCAGACATCCGCCTCGTTCTGAAGCACGGCCCTGACGGCGGCCTCCACATGGGCCGGGTTGATGAAGGGGGAGGTGCATTGCAAGAGGACGACGACGGCGGGAAGGGACTCGAGGGTGCCCAGGGCGTGGCCGAGAGCCGATTCGCTGCTGGCCCCGTCGGAGGCCAATGCCGCCGGACGGTCGATGACCCGGGCACCCTGGGCGTGGGCCTCATTGCGGATCTGCGAATGGTCGGTGCTGACCACGACATCGGTGACCGACGGGGCGGCCAGGGCGGCGTCGATGCCGCGGGCCAACAGCGACTTGCCGCCCACCGGACGGAGGTTCTTCAACGGGAGGCCCTTCGATCCGCCACGGGCCGGGATGACGACCAGGACGGTTTCACTCTGTGGCTTCTGCATGTCTTCGACGCTAGGGAGCCGAGGTGTCGTCAGACCGACCAGTGGGTTAACGCAAAGTGTGGTGTGCAATACATCCGGGGGCGATCCTCGGTGCGGTCGCGCCGGATAGGCTGATTCCATGAGCGAGAAGCCCAGGCCCCCGGCCCGCCACGGAACGGACCGGGGATCCTCCACGTCCCGGGGGTCCCGCCGTGGGCCGCTGCGGATCACCGTACCCAGCCGCAATGATCCGTTGCTGCGCCGGCTGACCGAGGTCATGGGCGGCCCCTTGGGACGATTCAGCTCCCCGGGGCGGGTGTCTCCGGGATTCTTCACCATCGAACGGGTCCTCGTGGCCCTGACGATCGTCGCCGCCATCGTGGCCATCCTCGCCAAAAACATGTGCCGCACCCTCGGGTGGGGCGGCTCCAACGCCTATATTTGGGCCTGCTATTCGGATTGGTCGGCCCTCTTTACCGCCCGCGGCTTCGACACCAACGCCTTCGCCCCCTTCGCCGACGGCGCCCACTTCGAATACCCGGTGCTCATGTCGGCGGTCGCCTCTTTCGCGGCACTACTGGTGGTACCCGGGGATTATGACCGGACGCTGGCCTTCTTCGACGTGAACCTGCTGATGGTGGTGGTGCTCTGGTTCATCATCGTCATTGCCACGTCCCGAGCCGCGGGGCGACGGCCCTGGGATGCTGCCATGGTCGCCCTGGCCCCCGGAATGATCCTGGCCTCCACCATCAACTGGGATCTGTGGGCGGTCGCGTTCCTGGCCCTCGCATTGCTGGCCTTCGCCCGGGAGAAACCGCTGCTGGCCGGAATTCTCATTGGTTTGGGCGCCTCCATGAAGGTCTACCCGATCCTCTTTTTGGGCGTCGTGCTGGTGTTGGCCCTGCGCACCGGGCGATGGCGCCCCCTGCTGATCGTCAGCGCCGGTACCGCGGGTTCCTGGCTGCTGGTGAACCTGCCGTTCATGATCGCCAACTTCGGGGCCTGGAGCTACTTCCTGGAATTCACGCGTGATCGCGGGGCGGGGTTGTCCTCCCTCTGGCATGCCTGGAACGTCACGGCCACCGTGCTTCCCGGTGCCCCCACCTTCACCTCGGAGGTCATCAACTCGGCAGCCTTCTGGCTCTTTGCCGCCAGTTGCGCAGGCATCGCGGTGCTGGGGCTGCTGGCGTCCCGGCGGCCACGGGTGGCCTCACTGCTCTTCCTCGTGGTCGCTGCCTTCGTGCTCTTCAATAAGGTCTACTCGCCCCAATTCGTGGTCTGGCTCATCCCGCTGGCTGCCTTGGCCTGGCCGCGCTGGCGCGATTTCCTGATCTGGCAGCTCGTTGAGGCCCTGCACTTCTGGGCGATCTGGATGTATCTGTATACGGGCAGTACCAGCGTCAAGGAGCAAAACACCTTCCCCGAGGCGTTCTACGTCCTGGCGGTAGCCGCCCATATGCTGGCCACCGCGTACCTGATGTATCGGGTCGCGCGCAGCATCTGGGATCCGCAGACCGATCCGGTGCGACGGGTCGGCCAGGACGACCCGCAGGCAGGACCCTATGCGGGGGCAGAACGTGATCCGCTGCCGGCCTTCCGGTGGATCGGCAGGCCGCGGCGGAAGCGGGTCCACCAAACGGTTGAACCACCTGCCGCTCAATCGCCCTAGGCTGGGAACGTGAACGCACCGAATCAGCAGGCCAACCCACCGGGCTCCGAGGCCACCGCGCTGCCGGCGACCCCCGGTGGTGTCGTCCTGCGCGTGCTGCGGGTGTCCTTGCATGTGGGCTTCGCCTTGCTGCTCGGCGTGGGCGTCATCAGGGTCCTGGTCACCGATACCAGCGCCTCCACGCGCCTGGCTTCGATTCTGCTGGCTGGGGTCCTGGCCGCGATCTACCTCTGGGGCACCACCTGGGAAAACCGGTTCGCCCGCGGCCTCACCTCGGACCCCAACCGGTTTTCACGGAGCTGGCTGCTCATCGTCGTCGTCCTCTGGTTGGCGCTGATGGCCCTGCACCCGGATTTCAGCTGGCTCGCTTTCCCGCTGTTCTTCCTGCAGATGCACCTGCTGCGCACCCGCACCGCACTTTTCGCCATTATCGGGCTGACCCTGGTCGTCATCGGCGCCCAATGGGCGCACGCCGGGTCGGTCACGGTCGCCGGCATCCTCGGGCCGGTCTTCGGGGCAACGTTCTCCGTGGTCATGGGATTCGCCTACCAGGCCCTCTACACCGAGGGCGTCAACCAGCGCCGGGCCCTGGATGAACTGCGCCGCACCCGGGCAGCGTTGGCCGGTGAACAGCACCGGGCCGGCGTCCTGGCCGAACGCGAGCGACTCGCCCGCGATATCCACGACACCCTCGCCCAGGGGTTCTCCAGCATTGTGTTGGTCTCCCGGTCGGCCCGCGCCGCCCTGGACGCCGGGGATACGGAACTGGCAGGCCAACGCCTCGAAACGGTGGCCACGACGGCCTCCGATAACCTGGGTGAGGCCCGCGACTTCGTCCGTGGACTGTCCGCAGGAACCGCCGAAGCTGCCGCCGGGGCACTCGCCGGACGCTTCGCCCGGCTCTGCGCCTCCACCGAACGCACCGCACAGGCCTCCGGGGATGAGCTGGAATGCCGGTTCCGGGAGGATGGCGAGGCACAGGCCCTCAGCCCCGACGTCGCCGGCGCCCTGCTGCGGGCCGCCCAATCCTGTCTGGCCAACGTCCTGGCCCACGCCCGCGCCTCGCGGGCCATCCTCAGTCTGGGCTACCTGGCCGGGGAGGTCACCTTGGATGTGTACGACGACGGGGTCGGCTTTGATCCCGACACGCTGCCCGCCGCGCCGAGGAACGATGGGACGGGATTCGGGCTCAGCGGACTCAAGGCGCGGATCGGTGCCCTCAACGGAACCGTGGAGGTCGAATCGGCGCCCGGGGAGGGCACCGTGGTGGCCGTAAGGATCCCCTGCGCAACGGAGGATGGACATGGATGAACTAAATCTGCTGCTGGTGGACGACCACCCGGTCGTCCGGGCCGGGCTCAAGGCAGTCCTGACCGAACAGGCAGGACTACACGTCGTGGCAGAGGCCGCCGACGGTGCGGCGGCGATCGCCCAATTGAACCGGTTGGAAACCCTCGGCGAACACGTGGACGTGGTGCTGATGGACCTGCAGATGGACGGAATGGACGGTGTCGAGGCCACCGGCAGGATCCGCACGGCCGGCGGACCGCCCGTCCTCATCCTCACGACCTATGACTCAGATTCCGATATCCGGACCGCCCTCGACGCCGGGGCCGCCGGCTACCTGCTCAAGGATGCCCCGCTGGAACGGCTGACCGCTGCTGTCAGGGATGCGGCCCGCGGGCGTCGGGTCCTCTCCGAAGACGTGGCCGCCAGAATGGACCCCGCGGCCCGCAACGCGGCCACCGATTTGAGCCCGCGCGAACTCGAACTGCTCGGCCTGCTCTCCCGAGGGCTGGTCAACCGACAGATCGCCAAGGAATTGTTCATCTCCGAATCGACGGTCAAGACCCACCTCATCCACATTTACGCCAAACTCGGGGTGGATACGCGCACCGCCGCCATCGACCAGGCCCGCACGCTACGGCTCATCAGGTGAAACCTTGAGCGGCCGGTCCGGGGAACTGACGGGAGACGGGGCATCCTCCTGAAGTCGTACACCGCCACGGCCGAAGATCATCCGTAGGGGCGGCGACGGCACCGGCGCGGGTGCGTAGCGTGGAAGCATGATCCAGGCAACTTCTCTCGCCAAGAACTATGGCTCGAAACGCGCGGTGGACGACGTGTCCTTCACCGTCCAGCCCGGTAAGGTCACGGGCTTCCTCGGCCCCAACGGTGCCGGCAAATCCACGACGATGCGCATGATCGTGGGCCTCGACCGCCCCTCGGGCGGCGACGTCACCGTCAACGGCAAACGCTATGCGGAGCACGCCGCCCCGCTGCGTGAAGTCGGGGCGCTGCTCGAGGCCAAGGCGGTGCATAAATCGCGCTCCGCCCGCAACCACCTGCGCACCCTGGCCGCCACCCACGGGATCGGCAACCGCCGGGTCGACGAGGTCATCGAACTCACCGGGCTGGCGCCCGTGGCCCGCAAACGCGTCGGCGGGTTCTCCCTGGGGATGGGCCAACGCCTCGGCATCGCCGCCGCCCTGCTGGGGGACCCCCACACCCTGATCCTTGACGAGCCGGTCAACGGGCTGGACCCCGAAGGCGTCCTCTGGGTCAGGAACATGGCCAAAGGCCTGGCCGCCGAGGGCCGCACCGTCTTCCTCTCCTCACATTTGATGAGCGAAATGGCGCAGACCGCAGACCACCTGATCGTCATCGGGCGCGGCAAATTATTGGCCGACGCCCCCATGGCCGACGTCCTTTCCGGGGCCGGCGGGGCCCGCACCAGGGTGCGCACCGACACCCCCGACGAACTGGTCAGATCGCTGGCAGCACCGGAAGTCACGGTCACCACCACGGGCCCCGATGCCCTCGAAATCCAGGGCATCACCCCCCGCGACATCGCCCGCAGGGCGCTGGATACCAACGTGCTGGTCTATGAACTCACCCCGCTGCAGGCCTCCCTGGAGGACGTCTACATGGATATGACCCGCGACGACGTCGAATACCATTCGGGTCCCGTCACCGGGGCCGAGCCAGAACGTGAAACCGGAAGGCGGGCCAGCAAATGAGCACCGAAACCCACCAGGCACCCGCGGCCCAGCAGTCCAGGGCCACCGAGGGCAAGGGAACTTCCTTCGGCAGGGCCGTCCGCTCGGAGACCATCAAATTCACCTCGGTGCCCTCCTCCCTCATCCTGCTGCTGACCACCCTGGTCATCATGATCGGCATCGCCGCAGTGGCAGCCTGGGGCATCGGCTCCTCGCAGGAGGCCCTCAGCGGTGATCCCGAGGCCGCGGCGGCCATGGGAGATATGGAAGCGCTCGGCAACTCGATTGCCTCCTCGGGGATCATGTTCTCCCAGCTCATCGTCGGCTCCATCGGCGTGCTGGTCATGAGTTCGGAATTCACCACCGGCATGGCCCGGGCCACCTTCGCCGCCATCCCGAAACGGTTCCCTGTCGTCCTGGCCAAGACCCTGCTGGTCGCGGTGGTGTCCCTCGTGGTCACCGTGGTCTCGACGTTGCTGGCGGCCCTGGTGATCATGCCGATCCTGTCCAACTATTCGCTGGAACAGGACCTTTCCAGTGAGACGTTCCAGCGCTACCTCTGGATCGGCGCCGCCTATGTGGCCGTCATTGCCCTGCTCGGCATGTCGCTGGGTGGTCTGCTGCGTAACTCGGCAGGGGCGATCGTCACGCTCGTCGGCATCGTCTTCGTCCTGCCGAACGTGTTGATGATCTTTGCCAACGACTTCATCCAGGACGCCAGCCGTTTCCTGCCGGATGCCGCCTTCGGCAACCTCGTCGGCGCCACGCCAGCCGAGGGCGCCCTAGAGCAGTGGCAGTCAGGGGTGGTCCTGGGGCTGTGGGCGCTGGTTCCGGTGGTCGTCACGCTGCTGGTCATTCGGCGTCGCGACGTCTAGACCGACACCGCCGCCCGGGGTTTCCCCGGCCGGCGCCACGAACCACCGCGGGTGGTGGCGGAACGAACGGCCGCCACCATCCGCGGTTCTCGTGGGCCCACCCACCTGCTGCGACCGAAAGCTAAGCTGAGAACATGAGCACAGCACCGCTGGGGGAGGCCCAGGACGCACCGGCGCAGACCTTTGCCGAGCTCACCGAACAACGGCGAGGTCCAGCGCGTCGTTTCATGCGTTCACACCGCACGCTCATGGATGTCCTGCTGGCCGTCACCTACTTCCTGGTCACCGCCGCCTCGGGGCTGGAATCGGCGCTCAACGGCCGGTGGGTGCCGTGGGCCGGAGTGCTGCTCATTGCGGTTCTGCTCGTCGTCCGGCGGCGCTGGCCGATGGCCGTCTTGGGGGTCGTCTTCCTGATTGAAATCGGGATGCAACTCGTGGACCCCTACTTTTCGGCGACCAGCATCGCCGTTTGGCTCGTCCTCTATACAACGGCAACCCTATATACCGCTCGGCGTATGTTCACGATGGCTGCGCTGCTGAGTGCCATGCAGCTCCTCGTGCAGTTCGTCGTCGTCCTGCCGGCCTTCCAAGTCCCCGAGGCGGCCACCCGGTTCCTGGTCGAAGACACCCCTCCGGCGGAAACGTTCGTCTGGATGATGGCTGCGCTGACCGTCCTGTCGAATTTCTCCGTGGTGGGCATCGGCGCCGCCATCCGCAATAAGCGGCTCCACGAAGCCGAGCTGGCCAACTGGGGTTCCCGGGTCCAACGACTGGCCCAAGTGGCAGAACGCAACCGCATAGCCCGGGAAATGCACGACGTCGTCGCCCACTCACTGTCGGTGATGATCGCCCTCTCCGACGGGGCGCGGGTCGTCTTGCGTCGCGACCCCGAACGGGCCGCCGAGGTGCTGGACGAACTCTCCTCCACGGGCCGTAGCGCCCTGGCCGATATGCGCCGGGTCATCGGTGTGCTCCGCGATGGCTCCAATGCCCCCTTGGCGCCCCAACCGGCGTCGTCCTCACTGAGCGACATGCTCGAGGGGTTCCGGGTCGCCGGGCTCCCCCTGCAGATCACTCATACCGGCTCCGCCCTGCCGGTGGATGCCGCATTCCAGCTGACCGTGTACCGGATCGTGCAGGAATCGTTGACCAACGTGCTGCGCTACGGGCGAGCGGTGACCCGGGTCCACGTAGATCTCTCCCGCGATGAGGACACCGTGCGGATCAAGGTCACCGATAATGGCCAACTGTTGGGCGCCAAACGTGATGCCATCGGCAGCGGCCAGGGCCTCAAGGGCATGAGCGAACGTGCAGCCATCTACGACGGGTCCGTGTACGCCGGCCCCGGACCACGCGGAGGGTGGGTCGTCCACGCGATTCTGACCGTTCCCGAACAGGCCACCGAACACCAGCCATCCCAGGGGGAAGCCACACGATGAACGAGAGCCCCGGACCATCCGGCACCGAAAAACCACAGCCTCAAGCCCAGACGCCCGAGGGGGAGGTTCCCGAACGTCGACCCGGGGACCCCATCCGCATCCTGCTGGTCGATGACCAGCCGCTACTGCGCATGGGATTCCGGCTCATCCTCGAAGGCGAAGATGACCTCTTCATCACCGGGGAGGCCTCCGATGGGGAGGAGGGGGTGGCCCTCGCGCTGGAAACCACCCCCGACGTGGTGCTCATGGACGTGCGGATGCCCAAGGTGGACGGGATCGAGGCCACCCGTCGCATCGCCGAGCAGGTCCCGTGCGCGAAGATCATCATCCTGACCACCTTCGACCTGGACGAATATGCCTTTGCCGGTCTGCGGGCCGGCGCCTCGGCGTTCCTGCTCAAGGACGTGGCCCCCGCCGAACTGGTCAACGCCGTCCGGCTGGTGGCCAGCGGTGATGCCGTCGTGGCCCCGCGGATCACCGCCCGGCTGCTCGAAACCTATGTCAGACGTCCCGATGGTGCGCCGTCGGATGGCACGAAGCAGCACGGGGCGGGAACGGGGGCGACGTCCGCCGGACACCCCGAACGCGACCCCCTCCTGCAGGATCTGACCCCCCGCGAACTCGAGGTCCTCGGAGCCATCTCCGAGGGTCTTTCCAATGCGGAGATCGCCCACCGGTTCTTCCTCTCCGAAGCCACGGTGAAGACCCATGTGCGGCGGATCCTCACGAAACTGCATCTACGCGATCGCGTCCAGGCCGTCGTCTACGCCTACGAGACCGGCCTGGTGGTCCCGAGCCAGGGTCTGGACTACTAGAACATGAACATAGAATTCCTGCGCAATCCGTGGTTCATGCTGGCCGTGGTGCTCTTTGCTTCGGGGGCCTTCCTCGTCGCGGTACTCCACCAGCCGGTGGCCGGACCGGTCGTGATGGGCGTCGGCGTGGTGGCGGTGGCATTTGCCGTTTATCGTCACGGCGGGTGGAATGGCAGGAACCGCGGATGAGTTACGGAACACACAACACCTAAGGATGGGTATGGCCACGTCGGAAGCACAGGAACACGCCAAGGATCTGGGGGCGTTCGTCACGGCATCGCCGTCGAGCTTCCATGCCGCCGCCGAGGTCGCCCGCCGGCTGGCCGCCGCCGGGTTCAGTGCCCGGGCAGAGTCCGATACCTGGGACCACACCCCCGGCGGCTACTACACGGTGCGTGACGGTGCGGTCATCGCCTGGTTCATTCCCGCAGGAGCCACCGCCACCACCGGATTCCACATCCTGGGTTCCCATACCGACTCCCCCGGGTTCAAACTCAAACCGAAACCGACGACCGGACGTGAAGGCTGGCTGCAGGCAGGAGTCGAGATCTACGGTGGACCCCTGCTGAATTCCTGGCTCGATCGAGAACTGATCCTCTCCGGCCGGGTGGTCACCTCCGACGGCGCCGAACACCTGGTGCGGACCGGCCCCCTGCTGCGCTTCCCGCAGCTGGCCATTCATTTGGACCGGGCGGTCAACGACGGGCTCACCCTGGATAAGCAGCAACATATGAACCCCGTGTGGGGGCTCGGGGACCCGAGCCAAGTGGACCTGCTCGCCATCCTGGCAGCGGATGCGGGGGTCGACCCGGAAACGATCACCGGATACGACATCGTCACCACCATTGCCCAGGAACCCGCATTCTTCGGTGGCCGGGGCGAGTTCCTGGCCTCCCAGCGGTTGGACAACCTCTCCTCGGTGCACGCCTCACTGGTCGCACTGATCGACCATGCAGAACACCGTGGCTGGGGTCCTGAAGCCACGTCGGAGAACGACGACGACGCAGGACATATTGCGGTGATGGCCGCCTTCGACCACGAAGAGGTCGGTTCGGCCTCGCGTTCGGGGGCCAGCGGGCCCTTCCTGCAGGATGTGCTTGAACGCATCGTGGACGCTGCCGGCGGTGGGGTCCAAGAACGGGCCCGGGCCTTCGCCGACTCCGTCTGCATTTCTGCCGATGCCGGTCATGCGGTCCACCCGAACTACCCAGAACGCCATGACCCGGCCAACCGCCCGGTTCTGGGAGGCGGCCCGTTGCTGAAGATCAACGCCAATCAGCGGTACACCACCGATGCGGTAGGCGCCGGCCTCTGGGCTGCCCTCTGCCAAGCCGTGAACGTCCCCTATCAGGAGTTCGTCTCAAATAACGTCATGCCCTGCGGATCGACCATCGGACCGCTGACCGCGACCCGCTTGGGCATCCGCACCGTCGATGTCGGCATCGCCCTGCTCTCGATGCACTCGGCACGTGAAATGTGTGCCGTCGAGGATCCGCTGGCCTTGGCCCGCGTCACCCGGGGATTCTTCGCCGGCTAAGTAGACGTATCCTGATGGCCGTCCGGTGGACACCGGATGGTCACGCGCGGGCCATCCGGGGATGGTGTGCTCACGGGCATGAGTTCACCATCCGCCGGCCCCAGGTCGTACCTCCCGGAAATCCAGGCATTGCGTGCCCTGGCCGTCCTCGTGGTCGTTGCCTACCACTTCGAACCACGGGTGGTTCCGGGTGGGTTCGTCGGGGTCGACGTGTTCTTCGTGATTTCCGGTTTCCTGATCACCGGCCATCTACTGCGCGAAGCACGTCGGACCGGAAGGATCAGCCTGCCGGCCTTCTGGGCGGCACGCGTCCGACGCATCCTGCCGGCCGCCCTCGTCACCATCGCCGCCGTCGTCACGGCCACCCTGGTCTTCGGCCCAGTCACCTTGTGGGGGACCATCGGTACCCAGGCGCTGGCCTCGGTCTTCTCGGTGCAGAACTGGGTTTTGGCCGCCGATTCGGTGGACTACCTCGCCGCCGAAAACCCTGCCACCGCATTGCAGCACTTCTGGTCGCTGGCTGTGGAGGAACAGTTCTATCTGCTGTGGCCGTTGTTGGTTCTGGCGGCCCTGGCGCTGGTCCGCAAACCCCGCGGGCAGGGCCGTAGGGTGTCGAGGAGCAGGGACGTGGTCCCCCTGCTGCTCGTCTTTTTCGGCGTCGTCTCGGCGGGATCCCTGATCTACAGCATTGAGCTGACCGCCTCCGGGGACGCTTCAGCCTATTTCGTGACTCCCGCCAGGATGTGGGAACTGGGAGTCGGCGGGATACTCGCCGTCGTGATGGCTCCGCGCGCGAAATCCTACCCGTGGCGTGCGGTACCGGCCCTCACCTCCCCCTTGGCCCGTTCGCTGCTGGCTCTGGGCGGGCTGGCAGCCATCTGCTGCTCGGTCTTCGGGTACGACGCCGAAACCTCCTTCCCCGGCTATGCGGCGCTTGTGCCGGTGTTGGGGACCGCGGCGATCATCCTGGCGGGCAGGACCTCGGGACCCTTGAGCCTGAACCGTCTCAGCGACCACCCGGCGATCCAGGCGGTCGGAAATCTTTCCTACTCGCTCTATTTATGGCATTGGCCGGTCTTCATCTTCTTCGTTCTCATCACCGGGAAGGAGCCCCGCCCGCTGGAAAGTATCGGACTCCTGGGCCTGAGCCTCGCCGCCGCTTGGATCAGTTACCGGTATGTCGAAACCCCGGCTCGCGCGTGGCGCCCTGTGGCCCAGAACAACATCCGGGCCTTGCTGGTCGGTGCCACCGCAGTACTCCTGGCCACCGTGTTGTCGCTGGTTCCCAGCATCGGCCAACAGCAGGTCATGGCAGCCCAGGACGGCGAGGTCCAAGAACTCAGGAATTCACCGCCGAAGGGTTTCGGGGCGGCATCCATTGCCACCGGCGCGGCGTTCGCGTCCGGGAACCATCAGATCATTCCGGTACCCGCCACCGCGGGTCAGGACTTCCCTGATCTGGGGAGCTGCGTTGCCAGCCCGGCGGCCCGCACGTCGGGGTCTTGCGAATTCGGGGCAGGGCCGGAAGCCGACTTCACCATTGCCCTGGTGGGCGACTCACATGCCACCCAGTGGTGGGAGGCCCTGGAGCCGCTGGCACGGCAGCATAACTGGCGGATTATCACCCATTTGAAGAATTCCTGCGCCTTTACCGGAGCCGTTCGCACCGCACAGAAGGAGGGCTTCATCGACTGCGTCGATGCCAACGGAGCCCGGCTCAACGAACTGACCGGGCGCCAGGATATCGATGTGGTCCTCACCGCAGGATGGACCGGTGCCGAGTTCGCAGGAGGGACGGTGGCCGCCGAAAAGGGGGCCGCCGACTATTGGAGGCAGCTGGAAGACTCCGGCACGGAGGTCATCGCCATCCGGGACACCCCCACCCCAAGCCAGAACATCATGGCCAGGGACTGCGTTGCCAAGAACTGGGACCGGTTGCGCCACTGCGGCCGAGACCGAGACGATGCGCTGGCCGGCGACGATTGGTTCGGCGCAGCACGGCAACGAGAACCGCGGGTGGAACTGTTGGATTTCACCGACCAGTTCTGTACGAAAAAACTTTGCCCGGCGGTGGTCGGCAACGTGCTGGTCTACCGGGACCAGAACCACATCTCGGATACCTATATGGCGACCGTCGCTCCGGAGTTCGAACGGCAGTTGACCGCTACCCTGCGTCAAGATGGTTTGGCGGCCCGTGCTGGCCTCTGAGGGCAGCGCTCACCGCTGTGGCCCGATGACGGGAGGAGATGATGGCTTCCGGACACCGGCAGCGGTGGTCATCCACAGCCTGCAGGGGCCTTGTCCGCTGCGCCGCAGACCCGGGTTAGGGTGGTCGAACAGACATCGGGTAGGATGTGTCAGGCTGTTTGTGCCGTTTCTGACCCCTGAAACGCCTGCGGCCAACGCACAGAACCTCCTGTTACGGAAAGACCGTGACCGTTTAGCCCAAAGGAGGTGGGTTCACATGCGTGCATACGAACTGATGGTACTGATCGACCCCGAGGTCGACGAACGTACCGTGGAACCGACTCTTGGCAAGTTCCTTGACGTCGTCCGCAACGATGGTGGCACCGTCGACAATGTTGATATCTGGGGCCGCCGCCGGCTGGCCTACGAGATCAAGAAGAAGGCAGAAGCCATCTACGCGGTGGTTAACTTCACCGCAACCCCGGCTACTTCCGCGGAACTTGACCGCCAGCTCTCGCTCAATGAGACGATCCTGCGCACCAAGATCACCCGCCCGGAAGACCAGAAGGTCGTCGCAGAGTAATCTGCGCCGACTGTTCGTAGAAACCGACTCAAGGAGGCACCATGGCAGGCGAAACCGTCATCACGGTCATCGGAAATCTCACCGCTGACCCGGAATTGCGTTTCACCCCGTCAGGTTCTGCAGTGGCGAACTTCACCATTGCCTCGACCCCGCGGACCTTCGACCGCCAGACCAATGAGTGGAAGGACGGCGAAACGCTGTTCCTGCGCGCATCGGTATGGCGCGATGCTGCCGAAAATGTCGCCGAGACGCTGACCAAGGGCATGCGAGTAGTCGCCCAGGGTCGGTTGAAGTCGCGTTCCTTCGAAACCAAGGAAGGCGAGAAGCGCACCGTCATGGAGTTGGATGCCGACGAGATCGGCCCCTCGCTTCGTTACGCTTCCGCCAAGGTCACCCGCACCCAGCGCAATAACTCGGGTGGTGGCGGCTTCGGTGGCGGTAATGCCGGAGGAAACTTCGGTGGCGGAAACCAGGGCGGCAACGCTGGCTTCGGTGGGGGCAACCCCGGCGGAAACCAGGGCGGTACCTGGAATGCTCCAGCTGAGGACCCTTGGGCTTCCTCCTCCAACAGTGGGGGATGGGGCAACGCCGGCGGGTCCGACGAACCTCCCTTCTAACGCAACACCATTTATTCACCATCCCGCGGAAAAATTCTGCGGGCTCCACCAGATAAAGGAGCTCCACGATGGCTAAGGCTGAACTCCGTAAGCCCAAACCAAAGTCCAATCCCTTGAAGGCCGCTGACATCACTGTCATCGACTACAAGGACGTAGCATTGCTGCGCAAGTTCATTTCCGACCGCGGAAAGATCCGTGCCCGTCGCGTGACAGGCGTCTCCGTCCAGGAGCAGCGCAAGATCGCCCAGGCCATCAAGAACGCGCGTGAAGTTGCCCTGCTGCCTTACTCCGGCGCTGGCCGCGGCTAGGAAGGGATAACACCATGGCAAAGCTGATTCTGACCCACGAAGTAACCGGTCTTGGTACCGCTGGCGAGGTCGTCGAGGTAAAGGATGGTTACGCACGTAACTACCTGCTGCCCCGCGGTTTCGCGCTGCTCTGGAGCAAGGGTGGTGAGAAGCAGGTCGAGTCCATCAAGGCTGCCCGCACTGCTCGCGCCATCGCATCCCTCGAGGATGCCCAGGCACTGGCCAAGAGCTTGTCCGCCCAGGCGGTCAAGATCACGGTCAAGGCCGGCCAGGGTGGTCGCCTCTTCGGCACCGTCAAGACCGCCGATATCGCCAACGCAGTCGAGGCCGCAGGCCTTGGCTCGATCGACAAGCGCACGGTGGAAATCCCCGAGCACATCAAGTCGACTGGCAACTACCAGGCAACCGTCCGTCTGCACGAGGACGTCTCCGCGACCATCGACCTGCAGGTCGTCGCCGCGAAGAAGTAGCCACCACCGGTAGCCGGCTTCGTCCAGGGGACGTGCGCCGGCCACAGTGGAACCGAGGGGCCCCACGCGTCAGCGTGGGGCCCCTCGGGCGTTTAAGGGTGCCCCCGAGTTCGCTCGCTTGCCCCACCGGTCACTGCCGGGGATGGACCTTGCGAAATATTGCGGAGATCTTTGACCCCGTGTACCTACCGGCTCTAGCGTGGAACGTGAATCAAGAGCGCCACCTTCCAAGCCCTGGCTCGGTGGCCGGCAACCCTCTCACGGTAGTGGGGTGCTCCAGGTGATGATTCGGCCGTTCGGCTTCCCGAACGGCAAGTACCGCACGCCGTTTGGATTCTTTGGACCCATGGGGCGTGCCAAACGCCGGAAGCAGAGCAGATGACACTGTCCCATGATCTTCAACACGACGCACTCCGTCAGGCCTTCGCCCGCCACCCCTCGGGGATCGCTGCACTGTGTGCGATCATCGACGGCGAGCCGCAGGGCCTGGTCGCCTCCTCCTTCACCGTCGGGGTCTCCATGGACCCTCCGTTGGTGATGTTCGCTGTACAAAACACCTCCCGTACCTGGCCGATTGTTCGGGGCGCGGGACGGATCGGTGTTTCGGTCCTCGGGGAGGCCCATGAGCGGGTCTGTCGGCAGATCGCCTCCAAATCCGGTGACCGGTTCGCCGGATTGAGGCTGGATTCCACCGACGAGGGGGCGCTTTTCCTGCAGGAGGCAGCGCTGTGGTTGGACTGCAGCGTGGAACACGAAATCCCGGCCGGGGACCACCATGTGGTCCTGTTGCGCGTCCACGGGCATGCCACCCACGATGGGGCTAACGACCCCCTGGTCTTCCACGGTTCGGCCTTCCGTACCCTGCAGGCAGACGCCCTCGTCTAAGGCCCGATGGTGCGGTTACAGGCCGCGCAGGGAGTCCACGTACCGTTTCGCTTCGAGCAGACCCAGACCGGTGTCCTGTCGGATCTTACGGACCGCGGAGACGTAGTTTCCTTCATTGACCAGCTGCATCACGCGTTCAAAGTTAGGATTTCCGGGCCCCGGTGCCATCCCCTGGGGGTGCTCGTGGTCGAATCCGGTGCTCTGGCCGGTACGTCCGGGGGAGGTGCTGGCTGCCTGGGCGGCGCGGGCCGTCGTGGCCGCTCGAATCTTCTCAGCCTTCTGGGTATCGATTTGCTGTTGGTGGGCTGCGGCGGCGTTCAGTCGGGCGATGTATTGGTCGGCGTCGTTGGGGTGACCCGAAGGCCGTGTCTTGAAGACCCATGTCAAGGCGCCAAAAGCCGCGAATAGGACAACGATGGCGATGATCGTGGTGAGCAGTTCCGAACCGCTGATCTCAAACATGTCCCCTCCTGGGGTTCAGGTGCCGCCGCCCGGACGACGGTCTTGCGTCCATCATGGCACTTGCCCGCCCCCCATGCTTGTTCAGGGCTGGTGGAGTTCGGACATCACGGAGTGATGTCCAGTATCCATGAGGTCACGCAGGATGCCGAGGTCGACGCCGACCAAGGTACTGACGTAGCGGCAGGAGGCGCCGCGTCGGTGCTTGCCCAGTGCGCCGCAGAGGTCCGCGGACACGAGGGGGCCCGTCAGCCCATAGGGGGTCCATGACGAGGCCCGGGGAGAGGACCCGATGGCCGGGGCATCTTCTTCGCGCCCGGCGGCGTAACGGAAATGGCAGGCACCGAAGCCGATGATGCGCGGTCCCCACATCACCGCAGGGCTGCCGCTGGCTGTTGGCATGCAGTGTGTCTGCCAGGTCGGCTGATCCGCGGCATGAGGCGTCCGGCCTCGGCCGGATATCGCTCATGTCAAAGCAACCCACAGCAGGCGGCGTGTCTGTGGAGAACTAGTACCAACTTGTGGATAAGTCGCTAAGGCACACAGGCGTGCTGGTTGGCAACCTGCAAGTACAGGGTGAATGTTGACCAAAAACATATTTCCATCAAATGTTATCCACAGATAAAACTCCTAGTCAGACCGTATTAATCAAGAAAAATCAAATGTAATCCACAGGCTCATCCCCAGTCTGTGCACACAACACGCCGCGTCACCCACAGGTTCTCCACATGGGCTGTGGATAACTCCCTTTGGTTCTACGGGTTGGGAGCATAGGGTGACAGGGTCCCCGGCTCCAACCGGGTCGATTTCCCCGGTCTGCAACCACCCCCGCCACCCTTGTGTTGGGAGGGCGCATTCACTGGGATACTGAAGGGACGTGGCGGGGCCGTATCACCGGCGCCGCGTTGAGAGGGAAGGAACCGGACGTGACGCTCACGCACACCGAATCAGGGTCGTCGAATTCATCTGACATGGGGCGGACTCCGCCCCAGGACCTCGTGGCGGAGCAGAGCGTGCTCGGTGGCATGATGCTCTCGAAGGACGCCATTGCCGACTGTGTCGAAGTCCTGCGGGGTGTCGATTTCTACCGTCCGGCACATGAAGCGATCTACGAGGCCGTCGTCGACCTCTATGGTCGGGGTGAACCAGCAGATGCGGTGACGGTCTCGGACCACTTGACCAAACGCGGCGAGATCTCTCGTGTCGGCGGCCCCGCGTACCTGCACACGCTGATCCAGTCGGTGCCGACCGCGGCAAACGCCGGCTTCTACGCGGAGATCGTCCGTGAACGGGCGGTCCTGCGCCGCTTGGTTGAAGCCGGCACCAAGATTGTGCAGATGGGCTATAGCCAAGACGGCGAGGTCGACGCGATCGTCAACGACGCGCAGGCCCAGATCTACGCCGTGGCCGAACGCCGCACCTCCGAAGACTACGTCCCACTGCGCGACATCATCGAAGGCACCGTCGACGAGATCGAATCGGCGGGCCAGCGCGGGGAGGGGATGATCGGGGTGCCGACCGGTCTCTATGAACTCGACGAACTGACCCAGGGCCTCCACGGCGGCCAGATGATCGTCGTCGCGGCACGCCCTGCCGTGGGCAAGTCGGTCTTCGCCCTGGATATCGCCCGTTCGGCCTCCATCAAGAACAACATGACCACCGTGGTCTTCTCCTTGGAGATGGGCCGCAATGAGATCGCCATGCGTTTGCTCTCCGCCGAAGCGAGCATCGGTTTGCAGGACCTCCGCAAGGGCACCATCAAGGACGAGCAGTGGGGAAAGATCGCCACCACCATGGGGCGGTTGAACGAGGCCCCGTTGTACATCGACGACTCCCCGAACATGTCGCTCATGGAAATTCGCGCTAAATGCCGCCGTTTGAAGCAGCGCCACGACCTCAAGCTCGTGGTGTTGGACTACTTGCAGCTGATGAGCTCGGGCAAGAAGGTGGAATCGCGCCAGCAAGAGGTCTCGGAGTTCTCCCGTGCACTCAAGCTGCTGGCCAAGGAACTCGACGTCCCCGTCGTGGCCCTCTCACAGCTCAACCGTGGTTCCGAGCAACGTACCGATAAGAAGCCGATGGTTTCGGACCTGCGTGAATCCGGCTCCATCGAGCAGGACGCCGACCTGGTGATCCTGTTGCACCGCGAGGATATCTACGACAAGGAATCCGCCCGCGCCGGCGAAGCCGACATCATCGTGGCCAAGAACCGTAACGGTCCGACCAAGAACATCGTCGTTGCGTTCCAGGGCCACTACCAGCGCTTCAACAACATGGCCACCGAAGGCGGCGGAGGGTTCTAACCGACGGAGCGGACTCGCTATCGGCGGCGTCTTCCTACGGTTGATTCTCGCCGACGTGGGTGGAGTCCGCCCACGCGGGACTCGGGCTGGGCTCCTGGGGCGGGTTGCGCAGCCATCGGATGGCAGCGGCCACCATGAGGATCACGGCGATGCTCCAGGCCGGGACCGCGACCCAGACGGTCACGTGGCCGATCTGGTCGATGATCTCGATCGACTGCCCCTGGCCGAACATCATGGACGATGTGGCTAGCATGCCCAGGGGGAAGACGATGGACCACAGGGCCGTCTCATAGCGCATGTTGTGGTGGTGGACGACGTGACGCCAGATGCCGAAGAGGATCAGCAGCGGTACCCACCACAGGCCCAGGGACCAGAGGATGAAGCTGGAACCGCGGACGAAGGAACGCATCGCAGCGATGGCCTCGAAGGTATCCGGCAGCTTCAACAGGGCGCTGCCGGCTAAAACCGAAATTGCTGTCGCGCCCATAAAGATCCAATAGGTGGGGCTCAGGTCCGCGGGCCGGTTGGCGCGGGTGATCAATCGCAGGGTGATTAGCGTGCCGATGAGGAGATACAGCATGACTCCGATGCCCCAGAAGGCCGCTGCCAGGGTCGCCAGACCCCCGCTGTCATGCGCCCCTGCCGCGGCGGCGGCCGCGGAGGCCATGGACTGGGTGGCCACGACCCAGAGGAACCAGCTGCCGTTGGCCGAATTAAGGATGGGGGTGCTCTGCGGGCGCAGTAACAGCACGCCAGGGATCAGGTAGGTCAGGACCAGCCATGCTGTTGCCGCCACACCGCCTAGCGCCAGGGCGATACCGGGGCGTCCGGTCATGACGTAGTGGAGCCCGAGGACATTGAGACCCGCCACGAAGCTGAAGAACCCGAAGGTTTTCGCGGGGGAGATGATGTCAGCAGCGAACCGTCCCGGATACGCAATAGCTCGCCAAATCGTGGCGACGATTAGGAGTACCAGCGCTGAGATCGCCACCCAGAAAAGGATTTCCGCCGGAACAGCCCGACCAGATTTCAACAGAGCGGCCGAGACGATTCCAGTGGCCATGACGAAGGCGAAGCACGACGACGGGAGGTCGGCAATCACTGCCTGGAACCTTCCGGCGACCCCGGGTGGCGGCGTGTCGTGGGGACTGTGCCGGGTCGAAGAGTGTGGAGCGGCTGGCATGGTCTGGATCCCTTCGGGCTGCTGGCGGGTGATGTCAGCTTATCCTCGGCTGTCGGATTCAGCCTCCGGCGACCGACTGGATGATCAGCACGCTGGCCCCGTCCGGGACCACCGTGGCCAAACCTTCCAAGGCCCTGGCGTTCTCACCGTCGATGAACACGTTGACGTAGCGGCGGACCGCCCCGGTCTCGTCGCGGATGCGTCGGGCGAATCGTGGGTGTCCCTGTGCGGCCTGATCCAGGAAGTCGGCCAGGGGGGCTCCGGTATCGAATTCGATCACGGCCCGGCGTTGCTCTCCCCACAGCGGTGCCAACGTCCCGGGAACTTCAAGGCTGGCACTGGCCACGCCCTCACCCCACCGATCCGGCGCGCAGGCTGAGAACGTCAGGCAGCCGGGACGCCACCTGGTGGAAGGTGTTGCCCTCGTCGTTGCTGGCGTGTATCTCGCCTCCGCGGGTGCCCAGGTACAGTCCGGCCGAGCCCTCGGGGTCCGGTGCGTCAATATCGGCGGCGTCTCGCAGAACGACGTTGTATTCGTTATCCGGTAGACCGTGGTGCTGTTCGGTCCACGAGGCGCCAGCGTCGCTGGTCCGGTAGAGGCTGAGGCGTCCGCCGGCCGGTACGCGCTGGATATCGGCCACGAGCGGCAATGTCCATGCCGTGTCCGGGGTGCGGGGATGGGCCAGGAAGGTGAAGCCGAAATCGGAGGGGAGGCCGGCGGCGATATCGTTCCATTGTTCGCCCGCGTCGTCGGTGCGATACACGCCACCATGGTTCTGGGCATAGAGCCTGTCGGGGTTGGCCGCATCGGCGGTGATGCGGTGCACGCATTGGCCGAACTCAGGCTCCTCGTCGGGCATGAAGCCCGCAGAGATTCCCCGGTTCCGTGGTTGCCAGGTGGTGCCTCCGTCATGGCTGCAGTAGACCCCGCCGGTGCTCATCGCCACGTGCACCGTCTGTGGGTCGACGCGATGAGGAATGATCGTGTGGACGGCAGCGCCTCCGAATCCCGCGCCCCAGTCCGGGCGGTGCGGGTGGTCCCAGAGCCCTCGGTTCAGTTCAAAGCTCTCCCCGCCGTCGGTCGATTTCCAGACGGAGGTCGGCTCACAGCCAGCCCAGATGACGCCGGGACGCTCGTCGGTATCCGGTTGAAGATGCCAAACCCGCTCCAGGGCGGCCCCGGTATCGGCGGGAAAGGCGATGGCTCCGTCCTCGGGTTCGGACCAGGTGACGCCCAGGTCGTCAGAGTGGACAACCGTCGGACCCCAATGCCAGTCATTGATGCCGGCAAGAATACGCGGTCGGGGGCCGCGGTTGTCGATGGCGACGGACGGCACTTCCAAATTCAGGAAATGCGGCTCGCCCAGGGTGAAGTCACGACGGTTCTCGCTCGTGGCGATCCAGAGGCCCTTCTTCGTGCCGATGGCAATCACTGTGGTGGTCATGGGAGAAGTGCATCACCGGATTCGGGCTCGGGCAATACTTATGATGCGAAGAATGGAGAATCAATATTTCGTGAACGGATTGACAGCGTGGCTGTGACCGCGTTCACTGGATATTGCTCTGTGAGAAGAAACTTCCACATGGCGAGATTCAATATGAATTGTGTTGACCGCGGAATGTCACCCGTTCCGGACACGTCAGAGAGGCATGCATGAGTATCATCGACGATTCCCCGACCACCGCTGGATCCGATCCGGAGGAGACCGCCGAATGGCTGGAGTCCTTTGACGGTCTGGTGGAGGCCAGGGGGACGAGGCATGCCTCGGACATCATGGGTAGCCTCTGGGAGCGCGCCTCCAACCGCAGCGTGGATGTTCCGCGGCCACTGACCACCGACTACGTCAATACCATTGCCGTGGATCGCGAGCCGGAGTTCCCCGGTGACGAGGAGGTCGAACGCCGCTACCGTGCCTGGATGCGCTGGAATGCCGCCATCATGGTCCACCGCGGCCAGCACCCCGATATCGGGGTCGGCGGGCATATCTCCACCTATGCCGGCGCAGCAACCATGTATGAGGTCGGGTTCAACCACTTCTGGCGTGGAAAAGACCACCCCAGTGGTGGTGACCAGGTCTTCTTCCAGGGCCACGCCTCCCCCGGCATGTACGCCCGCGCCTTCATGGAAGGCCGGCTGACCGAAGAAGACCTCAACGGGTTCCGCCAGGAAAAATCCAAGAAGGGCCATGCCCTTCCCTCGTACCCGCACCCACGCTCCATGCCCGACTTCTGGGAATTTCCCACGGTCTCCATGGGTATCGGTCCGGCAAATGCGATCTACCAGGCCCAGTCGAACCGCTACCTGCAGAACCGTGGCATTAAGGACACCTCCGATCAGCACGTGTGGGCCTTCCTGGGCGATGGCGAGATGGACGAGCCGGAGTCGCGCGGCTTCCTCCAGCTGGCGGCCAATGAAAAGCTGGACAACCTCACCTTCGTGATCAACTGCAACCTGCAGCGCCTTGATGGACCGGTGCGGGGCAACGGGAAGATCATGCAGGAGCTCGAAGCCTTCTTCCGCGGTGCCGGCTGGAACGTCATCAAGGTGGTCTGGGGTCGCGAGTGGGATGACCTGCTCGAGAAGGACTCTGACGGCTCGTTGGTGGACATCATGAACACCACCCCCGACGGGGATTACCAGACCTATAAGGCCGAGTCCGGCGGGTTCGTGCGGGAACACTTCTTTGGGAAGACCCCGGCGACCAAGGAAATGGTTGCGGATCTGACCGACGATCAGATCTGGAACCTGAAGCGTGGCGGCCACGATTACCACAAGGTCTACGCTGCCTATCAGGCGGCGACCGAGTTCAAGGGCAAGCCCACGGTCATTCTCACCAAGACGGTCAAGGGCTACGGCCTGGGCACCAGCTTCGAGGGGCGCAACGCGACCCACCAGATGAAGAAGCTCACGGCAGACAACCTGAAGGCCTTCCGTGATCTGCTGCGGATCCCGATCACCGATGAGCAGCTCGAAGCCGACCCGTACTCCCCGCCGTACTACCACCCGGGGATGGACGCCCCCGAGATCAAGTACATGATGGAACGTCGTGCGGCTTTGGGCGGAGCGGTCCCCGAACGTCGGACCAAGCATGAAGAACTCCACCTTCCCGAAGACAAGTCCTACGAGGTCGCCAAACGCGGCTCCGGCAAGCAACAGGCGGCCACCACGATGGCTTTCGTCCGCCTACTCAAGGACTTGATGCGGGATAAGAAATTCGGCAACCGCGTGGTGCCGATCGTTCCCGATGAGTCGCGGACCTTCGGGATGGATGCCTTCTTCCCCACGGCAAAGATCTACAACCCCGGCGGACAGGAATATCTGTCGGTGGACCGCGATCTGGTCCTGGCCTATAAGGAATCCCCGCAGGGCCAGCTGATCCACCCCGGCATCAACGAGGCCGGGGCGGTGGCTGCCTTCACCGCGGCAGGGACCTCCTATGCCACACATGGTGAGCCGTTGATCCCGGTGTACGTGTTCTACTCGATGTTCGGGTTCCAGCGCACCGGTGACGCCTTCTGGGCCGCCGGCGACCAAATGGCCCGCGGCTTCATCATCGGAGCAACCGCCGGTCGGACGACCTTGACCGGTGAAGGCCTGCAGCACGCGGACGGGCATTCCCCGATCCTTGCTTCCACCAACCCCGCAGTGGTGACCTACGATCCGGCCTACGGCTACGAGATCGGGCATATCATCAGGGACGGTTTGGAGCGCATGTATGGGGGCGAGCATGAAGACCCCAACGTCATGTACTACCTGACCGTTTACAACGAGGCCATTGCCCAGCCTGCAGAGCCCGAGGGCCTGGACGTGGAGGGACTGCTCAAGGGCATCTACCTGCTGTCGCCCGCTCAGAGCGAAGGCCCCAAGGCCCAGCTCTTGGCCTCCGGCGTTTCGGTTCCGTGGGCTCTGGAAGCCCAGCAGATCCTCGCCGAGGAGTGGGGCGTCTCGGCAGATGTCTGGTCGGTGACCAGCTGGAACGAGCTGCGCCGCGACGGCGTCGCCGCAGAGCGGGACGCCTTCCTGCACCCGGAAAAGGGAGTGCGGCAGGCCTACGTCACCGAGAAGCTCGCCGACGCCCAGGGGCCGGTGATCGCGGTGAGCGACTACGCCAGCCAGGTCCCTGACCAGATCCGCCAGTTCGTCCCGAACGACTTCGCGACCCTGGGCGCCGATGGTTTCGGTTTCTCGGACACCCGCCCGGCTGCCCGACGCTTCTTCGGGATTGATGCCCAGTCGGTGGTGGTGCGGACACTGCAGATGCTCGCGCGTCGCGGGGACGTCGAGGCCTCGGCGGCCCGCCAGGCCCACGAGCGTTACGGCTTCGGCCAGACCGCTCGGTAGATCACGTAGCTGTCCGCCGTCCATCCCCTGCCGGGGGCGGACGGCGGATTCATGTGGGGTGTCATGCGCAGGGGTGGGACATCGAATGCGCCAATATCAGCCCGGGTCCCGGAGGGCGGCTGTTGAGGCGGATCCCGAGGGCCGCAGGGTCTTCCGATGTGTCGCTGTGGACTTCCTGTCCGCAACGTTGCGGCAGCGGAACGCTGGGCCCGTCCCCGGAATCGCAAAAGCGCTGGACAGGGCCACATGCTCCCCGGCCAGCGCTGTGCTGTCCTGATTATTCTCTTGTGCCGCTCGGTCCCTGACGCGGGAGCACTCTGCCGTGCCAGTCATCCGCGGTCGGTTTGGAGCGTCTGGGAGCCCTGCTGAGGGCCCTTGCATCTCCTAGCGAAGAGTGGTGACCCGGCGCCAGCCGGCACCCAGGCGGGAGAAGAGCCCCGGCTTATTGGGAGTGTGCAACGGAGGGGCAAAGTCGGGATCCAAGCCCCCGACGGCGTAGAAGGGCTCGGTGCACGGACGTGGCGACGAGTGGCTGACCCGTGGCTGGTGCCCGGTGTCGTCCCGGCGATCCTGATCTGTGGTCATGCGGTCCTCCTCGATATACGAATTTCCGTCTGTCGGAAAAATACTTTTGGAATATGGAATAAGTATGGACGTGATTCACTGGGCTGGCAAGGGGTCCTGGGATTTTTTTGCTCCCAACAGAGGAGTGCCTCATGACAACCGCTCTACCGGCGAGTCAGAGAAGTGAAGAATCGCCACTCGGCGTCTTGACAATCGATATGTGAGCGGGGTTACAGTAGATAACGAAATAAAAATTCCACCATACAGAAACATCGAGTCAACTTGAGGGCTAGCCCTCGACGGTAAGGGTGTTCAGCGCCAAGGTGGATGCAGTCTGACTGTGAAAGAGCTGACACCAATGGATCTCCAGGACTTCAACAATGCCTCTGCCGATCAGGCCGTTGCCACGTTGCGCCCCTGCGCCGACATCGACCGCTGGATCCAGGGCGTCGTTGATCACCGGCCGTATGCCGGGGTCGAGGACCTCTTCTCACGCGCCGAACTGGAGGCCAACCCCTTCACTGCCGCGGAAGTTGATGCAGCCCTAGCCCACCACCCTCGTATCGGTGAGAAGGCAGAGGGCCAGTCGGCCGAAGCCACGCTCAGTCGCGACGAACAGTCGGCGGTTGATGCGCAGTCGGATACGGCACGCAAAATCCTGGAGGGAAATAAGGAGTACGAGCAGAAATTCGGTCGAGTGTTCCTCATCCGTGCTGCGGGACGCAGTGCGGAAGAGATCTTGGCCGAGTTGGAACGCCGGCAGGCGAATTCCGAGGAGGCCGAGAGCGCCGAGGTTGCCGTGCAATTGCGCGAGATCGCACTGCTCCGCCTACGCGGACTCTTCGCCACCACCTAAGCATTGGCGCCGGGCCCGGAGTCATTGGCCCCGCCCCGCACCTAGCGACCCATCCCAAGGAGTAATTCGATGAGCGCAGCAGCGTCCGAACGCAGTCACATCACTACCCACATTCTCGACACCGGGACCGGGAGGCCCGCCTCCGGTGTCAAGGCCACGCTGGAGGCCAAGCAGGCATCCGGCTGGCAAGAAATCGGCTCAGGAAGTACCGACCAGGATGGTCGGATCAACAATCTGGGGCCGGTCGCGGTTGAAGTAGGGCAGTACCGGATCACTTTTGATACCGGGGCCTACTTCGGGAAGACGGGAACGGAAACCTTCTTCCCCGAGGTCGCGCTGGGATTCGTCGTCGCCGACGAAACGCAGCACTACCACGTACCTCTTCTTATCAGCCCGTTTGCATATTCCACATACCGAGGGAGCTAGACATGACTACCACCGCTTCTCAGCCCAGTACCAAGATCGTCCTGGCCAAGAACCAATACGGCAAGGCCGAGGTCCGCCTGGTCAAGATCACCCGCGACACGGCTCGCCACGAGATCGAGGACCTGAACGTCTCCTCGCAGTTGCACGGCGACTTCGAAGCCGCCCACACCGAAGGCGACAACGGTCATGTCGTCCCGACCGACACGCAGAAGAACACCGTCTACGGCTTCGCCCGTGACGGAGTCGGTTCCCCGGAGAAGTTCATCAAGCGCCTCGGCGATCACTTCGTCTCCGAGTTCGACTGGGTAACCGGCGGACGTTGGGCGGCAGAACAGTACTTCTGGGACCGTATCCAGGACCACGATCACTCCTTCTCCCGCAATAAGAGCGAAGTTCGCACCGCGGTTTTGGAGATCGCAGACGGGAAGAAGAGCATCCTGGCCGGCATTTCCGGACTGACCGTGCTCAAGTCCACCGGCAGCGAATTCCACGGCTTCCCGGTCGATAAGTACACGACCCTGAAGGAAACTTCCGAGCGTGTTCTCGCCACGGACGTCAACACTCGTTGGCGCTACAACACCGAGGCTTCGACCTCGGAGGACACCGACTTCAACGGCATCTACGCCTCCGTGCGTGAATTGCTGCTGAAGGCCTTCGCCGAGACACACTCGATGGCTCTGCAGCAGACGATGTACGAAATGGGTCGCCTGGCTCTCGAGGCACACCCCGAGATCGAGGAGATCCGCTTCTCGCTGCCGAACAGCCACCACTTCCTGGTTGACCTGTCGCCGTTTGGCCAGGACAACCCCAATGAGGTCTTCTTCGCGGCGGATCGCCCGTACGGACTCATCGAAGCAACCATCCAGCGTGAAGGCGTTTCGCCCACGCACCCGATCTGGGAAAATGCCGCAGGCTTCTGCTAATCGGTAGTACGCGCCGGGCGTCCGCAGTATTGCGGGCGCCCGGCCTTCACGGAAGTGCACAAGGAGGTCAGCCGTGAAAGCCAAGCAACATCGAAGCGCCACAGCAGTAGTCCGTCCCGAAGACGAGAAACTGCCACTGGGACGCACCCTCGCCTACGGCTTGCAGCATGTGCTCACCATGTACGGCGGCATCATCGCTCCGCCCCTGATCATTGGTGCAGCTGCAGGCATGGACAGCACCGATCTAGCTCTGCTGGTCGCATCCTGTTTGTTCATCGGCGGCCTAGCCACGATCCTGCAGACGGTCGGAGTTCCCTTCTTCGGCGCACAGCTGCCCCTCGTTCAAGGCACGTCCTTCGCCTCTGTCGCGACGCTGGTCACGATCGTCAAGGGTGACGGTGGTATCCAAGCGGTCTTTGGCGCCGTCATGGTCGCCGCGGCCATCGGCTTCCTCATCGCCCCATTCTTTGCCCGCATCATCAGATTCTTCCCGCCGGTGGTCACCGGCGTGGTCATCACCATGATCGGTCTTTCGCTGACCCCCGTGGCGGCGAACTGGTCCATGGGTGGCAACGACTCGTCGGATGACTACGGTTCCTTGGCCAATATCGGCTTGGCCGCATTGACGCTGCTCATCGTGCTGCTGCTGAGCAAGGTCGGCAATGCCGCCATCTCACGCCTGTCCATCTTGTTGGCCATCGTCATCGGGACCCTGGTGGCCTGGGCCGTCGGCATCGCCGACTTCTCCACGGTCGGTGACGGTGCCATCTTCGAAATTCCGAAGCCGCTGGCCTTCGGCATGCCGGTCTTCGAGATCGGGGGCATCATCTCCATGACGATCGTGGTGCTGGTGATCCTGACCGAAACGACGGCCGACATCCTGGCCGTCGGAGAAATCGCCAAAACGCGTGTCGACTCCAAGCGCATCGGAGACGGCCTGCGGGCCGACATGATCTCCAGTTTCATTGCCCCCTTCTTCAACACGTTCACGCAGAGTGCCTTCGCCCAGAACGTTGGGCTGGTCGCCATCACCGGGGTCAAGAGCCGCTTCGTGGTCACTGCCGGCGGCGGCATCCTGGTGGTCCTGGGTCTGCTGCCCATCCTGGGGCGCGTCGTGGCAGCCATCCCGCTGCCAGTCCTCGGTGGAGCCGGCATCGTGCTCTTTGGCACGGTGGCAGCCAGTGGCATCCGCACCCTGTCGAAGGTCAACTACGACAAGGGGATGAACATGATCATCGTCTCCGCGTCGCTGGCTTTCGGCCTGATCCCCGTGGTCAAGGCAGACTTCTACGATGCCTTCCCCACCTGGCTGGCAACGATCCTGGATTCCGGGATCAGCTCCGCGGCCCTGATGGCCGTGCTGTTGAATATCTTGTTCAACGAACTCAAGCTGGGCAACCCGTCCAAGAACGCCTCGGTCTTCGCGGCCTCGCCGCCGCGTATGGTCCGCGAGGACCAGGTGCACAGCCTGCAGGACGGTGACCACTACGAGTCAGGCAAGCTGATCTCCGCCGACGGCGACGAGATCCCGGTGGTCAGCGTCGACGAGTACACCGTCGTCATGGCTGAGCACGTCAAGGCCTGTGAAGCGGAAGGCGTCCCTGCCGCCCTGCCAGATGGCATGGAACCGGAGGAGGTCAAACGACAAGCCGAAAACGTCAAGGCAGAGCGTGTGAACGGTGTTGCCGAAACGACGGCAGCTCAGCCGGAAGCAGCTGGCCAGGAACTGCGCGCCGACGCCCTGCGCGAGAACGATGACGCCGAACGCGAGGAAGGCTCCCCGGAACACGGAGCCCATCGGGCCTAGGGTCCGAACCTGCCAGCAACATCAACAGCCCGCCTCCCACCAGATTTCTGGGGGAAGGCGGGCTGTTTGGTTTCTCCGAAGACCGTGGTGCTGGTCCGCGGTCTCGGAGATGCGGTGTCATCCTGCCGTGGTGGAGGACTCCGCTGCCGGGCGCCGAGCGCCCGACTGCGGTCCCCAAGGGGCAGAGCGGCAGAGGGAGGGGCCGATGGCGACGCTGGTTCGCCTAGGAGCTCGTGGAGCCGCGCAGGGCGGTAGCGATGGCGTCGGCCACCCGCTGAAGTGCCGGGACGGCGCGGTCGCCGAAATCAAGATCGACCCGGGTGGTCGGTCCGGAAATGGAAACGGCCATGGGTGTCGGAGCGCCGGGTACTGCCATGGCAAAGCAACGCACTCCCAGTTCCTGCTCCTGTTCATCGACCGAATATCCTGCTGCGCGAATCCGGTCGAGCTCGGCATGGAGTTCCTTCAGGGTCCCGATGCTGTACGGCGTGGGGGTGGGCATCCCCGCCTGGCTGACCAGGCGGTCGACCCGTTCGCTGTCCATGACCGAGAGGATCGCCTTGCCAGCGCCGGTGTCGTGCAGATTGGCCCGGCGGCCCACTTCGGTGAACATCCGCACGCTGTGCGGGGAGGGGACCTGATTGATGTAGGTGATCATGTCGCCGTCGAGCACGGAAAGGTTCGCCGATTCACCCAGCTCATTGACGAGCGTCTTCAACAGCGGGGCGGCAACCGATCCCAGCTGGCGGTTTGCGACCTCCCCCAACCTGATCAGCCGAGGGCCCAGCGCATAGCGGCGGTTCGGCAGTTGGCGCACGTGCCCGATACCGACCAACGTGCGGAGCAGCCGGTGGATGGTCGGCAGCGGCATCGGGGTCTCGGCAGCTAATTCACTCAGGGTGCATTCGCCGCCGGCCCTGGCGATGAGTTCGAGCAAGTCGAAGGCGCGCTCCACGGATTGGACACCGGTGGCTGGCTTGGTGGGCATGGTTTCTCCTTGAAACATGGTTGCCGGCCGAAGACGTTGCACGGGGTGGCCGGATATGGAGCGGCATTTCGCTCCAGAGTACTTGAAGTATGAAAACTTTTTCCGTTGGTCGAGAAAGTTGCTCCGCAGTACGAGGAACAAATCTCAGGACTGACCTTGATTTTCCGTAGTACAAATAATATTATCCACTATACGGAAATTAATTTTATGACTGGTACTGCAACTGCAGGCCGATCGTCACTTCTAGTAGGAGGAATTCATGGCGAATCCCAGCCCCGGATATTCAATGACCCTGCGGGTCGAGGCACCGGCCAGCTTCACGGCCACGAGCGATCTTGCCGCAGCCGTCAGCGCTGCAGGCGGTGCGATCACGGCGCTGGACGTCACTGAGTCAACGCACAGCATCATGGTGATCGACGTCAGCTGCAATACGACGGATGCCGAGCATGGCGAACGCATCCGCGAAGCACTCGACGCCCTCGACGACGTCACGGTGCGCAATGTCAGCGACCGTACGTTCCTCATGCACCTCGGTGGCAAGCTCGAGGTGGTTCCGAAGGTGGCCCTGCGCAACCGCGACGACCTGTCCCGCGCCTACACGCCCGGCGTCGCCCGGGTTTGCCAGGCCATCGCCGATGACCGCTCAAAGGCGCGCAACCTGACGATCAAGCGCAACACCATCGCCGTGGTCACCGACGGCTCCGCAGTGCTGGGGCTGGGCAATATCGGCCCCGAAGCATCCCTGCCGGTTATGGAGGGCAAGGCAGCCCTGTTCAAGCAATTCGCCGACGTCGACGCCTGGCCGGTGTGCCTGGATACCCAGGACACCGATGAGATCGTCAACATCGTCAAGGCTCTCGCCCCGGTCTACGGTGGCGTGAACCTCGAGGACATTGCCGCACCGCGCTGCTTCGAAATCGAAGCCCGTCTGCGCGAGGAACTGGACATCCCGGTCTTCCACGACGACCAGCACGGCACCGCCATCGTCACCCTCGCTGCCCTGCAGAATGCGCTGCGTGTGGTGGATAAGAAGATCGAGGACGTGCGCATCGTCGTCTCGGGCGTCGGCGCTGCCGGTAACGCCATCGTCCAGCTGCTTCTGGCCCGCGGGGCGAAGAATGTCATCGCCTGCGGACGCAACGGTGCCATCGACCGCAACACCGAGTACACCGATTCGCACCGCGTCTGGTTGGCCGAGAACACCAACCCGGAGAACTTCAGCGGCACGCTCCACGAGGCCATGGTCGGATCCGATGTCTTCATCGGCGTCTCGGCCCCGAATATCCTCGAGGAGAAGCACATCGAGTCCATGAACGCCGACTCGATCGTCTTCGCGATGGCCAACCCCGACCCCGAGGTCGACCCGGTCGTCGCCGGTCGCCACGCAGCAGTGGTCGCCACCGGTCGCAGCGACTACCCGAACCAAATCAACAACGTTCTGGCGTTCCCGGGCTTCTTCCGTGGCCTGCTCGACGCCCACGCTGTTGATATCATCCCGGAAATGCTGGTTGCCGCAGCCGACGCGATTGCCGCGCGGGTTGACAGCAACGAGCTGAACTCCGGATTTATCATTCCCAGCGTGTTCGACCCGCACGTCGCCGGAGACGTGGCCGACGCCGTCGTCGCCGCAGCACGCGCCAGCAAGTAGGAGGATCATCATGAGCATTTCACTGACACACGTTCCCGACGTCAACGGGGCCCAGGAAGTTCTGAGCGACGAAGCTCTGGCCTTTGTGGAGAAGCTGCAGCACCGCTTCGCGGCGACTCGCGACGAGCTGTTGACGGCACGCGAGACGGCTCAGAAGGCTGCCTCCGAGAAGGGGTCCATCGATTTCCTTCCAGAGACCGCAGAGGTACGCGCCGGAGACTGGAAGGTCGCCGAAGCTCCCGAGAAGCTGCGTGACCGTCGGGTAGAAATCACCGGACCCGCCTCCCCGGCCAAGATGGCCATCAACGCATTGAACTCCGGCGCGAAGGTTTGGCTGGCTGACCTGGAGGACGCCTCGACCCCCACCTGGCATAACGTCGTCGACGCGCTGGTGAACTTGGGTGAGGTAGCTCGTGGAACCCTGTCGTTCCGCTCGCCCGAAGGTAAGGAATACAACCTCCGCAGCGATGCCGACCTAGCCACCGTCGTGGTGCGCCCCCGTGGCTGGCACCTGCCGGAGGCCAACGTCCTCGTTGACGGTGCTCCGACCGTGGGGGCCCTGGTCGATTTCGGTCTGCACTTCTTCCACAACGCGAAGGAACTCGCCGCCAAGGGCGACGGCCCGTTCTACTACCTGCCCAAGATGGAATCCCACCTTGAGGCACGGCTCTGGAACGATGTCTTCACCTTCGCCCAGGAGGAACTGGGCATCGAACACGGGACCATCCGTGCCACGGTGCTCATCGAGACGATCCCGGCAGCCTTTGAAATGGATGAGATCCTCTACGAACTGCGCGATCACGCCTCGGGCTTGAACGCCGGCCGCTGGGACTACTTGTTCAGCATCATCAAGTACTTCCGCTCCTCCGGCGATAAGTTCATCATGCCCGACCGTGCCGATGTCGCGATGACGGCACCGATGATGCGCGCCTACACCGACTTGCTGGTGCAGACCTGCCATAAGCGGGGAGCGTTCGCCATGGGCGGCATGGCCGCATTCATTCCGAACCGGCGCGAACCGGAAACGACGGAGGCGGCCTTCAAGAAGGTCCGGGCCGATAAGACCCGCGAAGCCGGCGACGGCTTTGACGGCTCCTGGGTGGCGCACCCTGATCTGGTCGAGGTCTGTGCAGAGGTCTTCGGTTCGGTGCTGGGCGATCGCCCCAACCAGCTGGATAAGCAGCGCCCGGAGGTCTCGGTCAGCGCTGAGGACCTGCTCGATGTCCCCTCGGCCCCCGGCCAGGTCACCGAGAAGGGCGTGCATGCGAACCTGTACGTCGCTGTCGCGTACACCGCCGTCTGGCTTTCTGGTAACGGCGCCGTGGCGATCCACAACCTGATGGAGGACGCGGCCACCGCCGAGATCTCCCGGTCACAGGTGTGGCAGCAGATCCGTAACGGAGTGGTCGCCGACGACACCGGAAACACCATCACCGCCGAACTGGTTCAGGCCGCACTGGCAGAGGAAATCGAACGCCTGCGTAACGAGGTCGCCGATCAGGAGGTCTTCGAGAACTACTACGTCCCGGCGGGTGAGCTTATTGGCCGTCTGGTCTCCGGTCGCGACGAGGACTTCGAAGAGTTCCTCACGCTGCCGGCGTACCGTCTGCTCTCCACCGAGCTGGTGAAACGATGAGCGTGAGCCCGGTGCTGGACGAGACCATCCTGAAGACGGTCGAAACCCGCCTCGCGGCCACCGATAAGCTCTTGGAACGCTCCTACCCGGGAGACAGCGGGGCCCGCCAGCCGGTGCATACCGCCTATGTTCCGGCGGATAAGTTCACCGCCGAAGTGGCCGGGCAATGGGGTCAGCAGGCCCTGGCCGCGGCCCGGGACTTCGGTGGGCTGGCCGTGCTGGCCCGCGCCGTGGGACTCGACGCCGAAGGTGGCGCCGACGCCAGTGGAGGTTCTCGCGCAGATCTGCTCGCCGAGCTCGTGGCGCAGAAGCTGGAACGGGAACCGATCGAGGATCTGCGCATCGACTTCGAAGACGGGCTGGGACACCGGCCCGACGACGAGGAAGATGCGCACGCCATCCGCACCGCCCAGGAAGTGAACCGTGCCGTCGCGGCGGGCATCGCCCCGCCCTTCATCGGGATCCGCTTCAAGTGCTTCGAGGTTCCCACCCGCAAGCGTGCGCTGCGCACCCTGGACCTGTTCATCGCCTCGCTGGTGGAGAGCGGGGGACTACCCGACGGGCTCGTGTTGACCCTGCCCAAGGTCAGCACGGTGGCGCAGGTCGAAGCCATGGTCTTCGTCTGCGAGAAGATGGAAGCCGCCCACGGGCTGCCCGCACGGCGGCTGCGCTTCGAGGTCCAGATGGAAACCCCGCAGCTGATCCTCTCCGCCGAAGGCACGGTGCCCTCGGCCCAGCTGATCCACGCCGGGCGGGGCAGGGTCTCCTCCCTGCACTACGGAACCTACGACTACTCCGCCTCCTTGGGCATCTCAGCCGAGTACCAGTCGATGGAGCACCCAGCGGCCGACCACGCCAAGAACGTGCTGCAGGTGGCCGTGGCCGGAACGGGGGTCCACCTCTCGGACGGGTCGACGAACATCCTGCCGATTGGTGAATCCGAGCATGTCAGCAAGGCCTTCGCCTTGCATGCCCGTCTGGTACGCCGCCATTTGGAACGTGGGATCTATCAGGGCTGGGATCTGCATCCCGCACAACTGGCGACCCGCTACCTGGCCACCTACGCCTTCTACCGCGACGGCTTCGATGCCGCTGCGAACCGGCTGCGCAACTACGTGCACCAGGTCGAGTCGTCCATCATGGACGAGCCGGCCACCGCGCGTGCCCTGGCCATGTTCATCTACCGCGGTCTGGTGTGCGGCGCGCTGACGGCCGGCGAGGTCGAGAACGGCGTCGAAATCACCCAGGAGCATCTGAGGGCCTTGGCCCTGGGGCGCCCCGCGATCAACGCAAAGGAATCCCATGTCTAAGACCAGCACCACTTCCGTGGAGGCCCCCTACTACACCGCGCAGGGTGGACACCCGCCTCAGACCGACCTGCTGACCGACCGGGCAGTGGTCACCGAGGCCTACACGGTCATCCCGCGCGGCGTGCTGCGCGATATCGTGACTTCGGTCCTTCCCGAGTGGACAGGGACCCGGTCCTGGGTGCTCAACCGCCCGGTCTCCGGAGGGGCGACGACGTTTTCGCAGACCATCGTCGAAGTCTCCCCGGGCGGGGGTTCGGAGAGCCCCGAGCCGCAGGCCGAGGTTGAGGGTTTCCTCTTCCTCATGCAGGGTTCCCTGCGCGTGGTCATCGACGGCGCGACGCACGAGCTGACCGCGGGTGCCTTCGCGTTCATCCCGGCGGGCACGGCGTACAGCGTCCACAATGACGGCGTGGAAGCCGCCAGCTTCCACTGGTTCCGTAAGCGCTACCAGCCGCTGGAAGGGCATACACCCCGCCCGGTGGTCGGCAACGAGCGCGATCTGGAGCCCAAGGCCATGCCGGGCACCGATAACAAGTGGCGGACCACGCGCATGCTCGATCCCGAGGATCTGGCCTTCGACATGCACGTGAACATCGTGACGTTCGAACCGGGCGCCTCGATCCCGTTCGCAGAAACCCACACCATGGAGCACGGGCTCTACGTCCTGGAAGGCAAGGCCGTCTACCGGCTGAACGCCGACTGGGTCGAGGTGCAGGAGGGCGACTACATGTCCCTCCGGGCCTTCTGCCCGCAGGCTTGCTACGCGGGTGGACCGGCGAACTTCCGCTACCTGCTCTATAAGGACGTCAATCGCCAGATTGCGCTGTAGTCAGGCTGGAGTAAAACAGTGATCTAGCCGGTCGGCGGGGAATCTTCCCCGCCGGCCGGTTTTTTCGTGTGGAACCGGTCTGGAAGGGGCAGCACGATTGGCTGCCACCGCCGGACCGAGCGCAAGGGAGGTAGCCGCCCGCTCGAATCACCGTGCCGATCGGCGATGGAATGCGCCGTGGCACCGGCAGAAGGCGCCGATCACGTTCCCCGGGGCAGCCTCGGTGCTCCCAGGAAGTCAGCTTTCCTTGACCGACGGAGGAAAGCGCATCCCTCATCAGTGTCGACGATGAAGTCTTGACAGGTGATGCGGGCCTCACCTAATGTTTTCAGTAGGCAGAAGTAAACTTCCACAATCTGGAAATAACCGTTCCGAAAGGAATCCACATGGCTTACACCGTCAACTGCTCCATCCTGCTGACCGAGCTTCCCTTGCTGGAACGCCCGGCGGCAGCGAAGAAGGCCGGTTTCGACAACGTCGAGTTCTGGTGGCCCTTCGCCGAGGCCGTTCCGGCCGACGCCGAGGTGGAAAAGTTCGTCAGCTCGCTCTCCGACGCAGGCGTCCAGCTGACCGGACTGAATTTCCTGGCCGGCGAAATGCCGGCCGGTGCCCGCGGGATCGTTTCTTGGGTCGGCCGCGAGAAGGAGTTCGCCGATAACATCGACGTCATCGCCGCCATCGGACAGGCCACGGGTTGCCGTGGCTTCAACGCCCTGTACGGCAATCGCCAGGACGGCCAGTCGGCCGCCGAGCAGGACGAGCTGGCCCTGACCAACCTCGTCGCCGCCGCCCGGGGAGTCGCCAAGATCGACGGCACGGTCCTGCTGGAGCCCGTTTCCGGCACCGAGGCCTACCCGCTGAAGACCGCCGCCGACGCCTTGGGCGTCATCGCGAAGACCCAGGAAGCCGGCGTGGACAACGTCAAGCTGCTGGCCGACTTCTACCACATGGCCGTCAACGGCGATGATGTCGCCGACGTCGTGAACAAGCATGCTGCCGACTTCGGGCACATCCAGATCGCTGACAACCCCGGACGTGGGGCCCCCGGAACCGGGAACCTGCCGCTGGGTGAGTGGATCGAGAGCAGTCGGGCCAAGGGCTACACCGGACCGATCGGTCTGGAATACAAGGCCTCCTCCGATTCCGCCTTCGACTGGTTGATTCGCCAGGGCGCCTAGGCCCCGACCGGTACGCATCACTAAGACTTCAAGGAGAACAACATGAGCGAAAACAAGAACGTTGCCTTCATCGGCCTGGGCATCATGGGACTGCCCATGGCCAAGAACCTGGTCAAGGCCGGCTTCCAGGTGACCGGTTACAACCGCAGCCCCGAAAAGGCCAAGGACCTCGCATCCGCCGGCGGCACCGCCGCAGCCAGCGTGGCCGAAGCCGTCGCCAATGCCGACGTCGTCATCACCATGGTCCCGGATTCCCCGGACGTGGAAGCAGTCGTGGGCGGGGCGGACGGTGTCTTCGCCAACGCCAAGAAGGGCGCCCTGTGGATCGATAACTCGACCATCCGCCCCGATGTCGCCGTGGTCCTGGCCGATGACGCCCGCGCCGCCGGCCTGCGCCCGCTCGACGGTCCGGTCTCCGGTGGCGAAGCAGGAGCCATTGATGGGGTGCTCTCCATCATGGTCGGTGGCGAGAAGGCCGATTTCGACGATGCCGAAACCGTGCTCAACGCCATTGGCAAGACCATCGTCCACGTCGGACCCTCAGGATCCGGCCAGACGGTCAAGGCAGCCAACCAGCTGATCGTGGCCTCCAACATCCAGGCACTCTCGGAGGCCGTGGTCTTCCTGGAGGCCTACGGCGTCGACACCCAGGCCGCGCTAGCGGTCCTCGGCGGCGGTCTAGCCGGCTCCAAGGTCCTGGATCAGAAGGGCCAGAAGATCCTGGACCGCAACTTCGACCCGGGATTCCGCCTGGCCCTGCACCACAAGGACATGGGCATCGTCACCTCCGCAGCCCGCGAAGCCGGAGTCGTCCTGCCGCTGGGAGCCCTCGTGGCCCAGCTAGTGGCCTCCACCGTCGCGACCGGCGATGGTTCGCTGGACCACTCGGGTCTGTTCCGCGGCGTCGAGCGCCTCTCCGGAAGCTCCGACAACAAGTAAGTAGTCCGGGGCCCTTGAAGGAGCCCCGCGACTGACCTGTCAGCCTCATGGCGTCCAGTGGATGTCATGCACTGGCCGGCTTCCGCCCCGCAAGAGGCGGTCCCCACAACCCGGCCGCCGGTACCTATGTTCGGTTCGTATCGGCGGCCGCTCCAACTTCACTATTTTCCGGCCCCGTCTCGGGGCCCTCCACCAAGGAGAACACCATGACCAAGATGCGCACCGTGGACGCGATCGTCCTCATCCTCGAGAAGGAGAACGCCACCGAGGCCTTCGGCCTTCCGGGGGCGGCCATCAACCCGCTGTACTCGGCCATCAAGGCCCACGGCGGCATCCGGCACACCCTCGCCCGCCACGTCGAAGGCGCCTCGCATATGGCCGACGGCTACTCGCGTGCCGCAGCCGGCAATATCGGCGTTTGCCTCGGCACCTCGGGCCCCGCCGGCACCGACATGATCACCGGGCTGTACGCAGCCCAGGCCGACTCCATCCCGATGCTGTGCATCACCGGACAGGCCCCGGTCGCCAAGCTGCATAAGGAAGACTTCCAGGCAGTGGACATCGAGTCCATCGCCAAGCCGCTGTGCAAGCTGGCCTCCACCGTCCTGGAGCCGGGCCAGATCCCGGGAACCTTCCAGAAGGCCTTCCAGCTCATGCGCTCCAGCCGCCCCGGCCCGGTGCTCATCGACCTGCCGATCGACGTCCAGATGGCACAGATCGAATTCGATATCGACGCGTACGAGCCCCTCGGTGTGGAAAAGCCCAAGGCCAGCCGCAAGCAGGCAGGAAAGATCCTGGACATGCTCTTCGCCTCGGAGCACCCGGTGATCATCGCCGGCGGTGGCATCATCAACGCCGACGCCTCCGATGACCTGGTTCGCCTGGCAGAGCTGCTCAACGTTCCCGTCCAGCCCACGCTCATGGGCTGGGGTGCCATCCCCGATGACCACCGCCTGATGGCCGGCATGGTGGGCCTGCAGACCCACCACCGCTACGGCAACGTGAACTACCTGGATTCGGACTTCGTGCTCGGCGTCGGCAACCGTTGGGCGAACCGCCACACCGGGGGCCTGGAAACCTACACCGCCGGACGCAAGTTCGTGCACGTGGACATCGAGCCCACTCAGATCGGCCGCGTGTTCTCTCCGGACCTCGGCGTCGTCTCCGACGCCGGTGAGGCCCTGCGGGTGCTGATTGAGGTGGCTACCGAGCGTCGTGACGCCGGCACGTTGCCTGACTACTCCGCGTGGGCGCAGACCACCGCCGACCGCAAGGGCGAGGGACACCGCAAGACCAACTTCGACAACGTCCCGGTCAAGCCGCAGCGTGTCTACCAGGAGATGAACTCGGCCTTCGGCCCGGAAACCACCTACGTTTCCACCATCGGCCTGAGCCAGATCCAGGGTGCACAGATGCTGCACGTCTTCGGTCCGCGTCGCTGGATCAACGCCGGACAGGCAGGCCCGTTGGGCTGGACCGGCCCGGCAGCACTCGGCGTCGTCCGCGGCAAGCCCGGCAAGCCGGTCGTCGCCCTCTCCGGTGACTACGACTTCCAGTTCATGATCGAGGAACTGGCTGTCGGCGCGCAGTTCAAGCTGCCGTACATCCACGTGGTCGTGAACAACTCCTACCTGGGCCTGATTCGTCAGTCGCAGCGCGGGTTCGAGATGGATTACCACGTGTCCCTGGCGTTTGAGAACATCAACTCCCCCGAGACCGACGGCTACGGCGTGGACCACGTCAAGGTCGCCGAAGGACTGGGCTGCAAGGCCGTACGCGTCAAGGACCCGAAGGACCTGGCCAAGGGCTTCGCGGAGGCCAAGAGCCTCATGGAGGAGCACTCGGTGCCGGTCGTCGTCGAGGTCATCCTCGAGCGTGTCACGAACATCTCGATGGGTACCGAGCTGAACAACGTCACCGAATTCGAGGATCTGGCCGAGACCGTGGCCGACGCCCCGACGGCTCTCGTTCCGCTGAAGCCTGCCCGCGAGGCGGCAACGGCTGGCGCCTAGCCACCTCAAGCGAAACGGCGGACGGAACCAGGAGCAGTGCTCCGGAGGGTCCGTCCGCCGTTCCGCGTGCACCGGCCGGTAGGACGCAGCTCCACGGCCGGTCCCACCCTCGCGCAAACGAGGGCGGATAATTGATAGGGAAGACATCGGGCACCACAGGGCCCAACAGCCAGGATTCGAGGAGGAATCGGCAGATGAGCAACGAGAACGGCACGGCAGCGGCAGGAAACGAACAGGAATTCGACTTGGTGGTCCGAGGCGAACGCGTCCTGACCGGCGAAGGTATCGCCGCGCACGAGGTCGGCATCCGTGATGGACGGATTGCGGCGATTGAGCCGCTGGGTCACGGCCTGGTGGGACGCAAGAGCATCGAGCTGAAGACCGAGGAAGTGATGATCCCCGGCCTGGTGGACTCACACGTCCACGTCAACGAGCCCGGGCGCACCGAATGGGAGGGCTTCGACTCCGCCACCCGTGCCGCCGCTGCCGGCGGCGTGACCACCATCATCGACATGCCACTGAACTCGATCCCTCCGACGGTGGACGTCGAGGCCCTGGCGCTCAAGCGCGAGGTCGCCGGCCGCAAGGCCTACATCGACGTCGGTTTCTGGGGCGGTGCCGTTCCGGGAAACCGTGAGGAGCTGCGCAAACTCCACGACGAGGGTGTTTATGGCTTCAAGTGCTTCCTCCTGCATTCGGGGGTGGATGAATTCCCCGCCCTGGAGCCGGAGGAGATGGAGGCCGACATGGCCGAACTCGCTACCTTCGATTCGCTGATGATCGTGCACGCCGAAGATGCGCACACCATCGAGGAGGCACCGCAGATCGGTGGCCGGGAATACTCCAACTTCCTGGCTTCACGTCCGCGTGTGGCCGAGAACCTGGCCATCCAGCGCGTCATCGACGCAGCACGTCGCACCGGGGGGCGGGCACATATCCTTCACCTGTCCTCCTCTGATTCGCTATCGGTGATCGCCGCGGCGAAGGCCGAAGGCGTTCGTCTGACCGTGGAAACCTGCCCGCACTACCTGACCCTGCTCGCCGAAGAGATCCCCGACGGGGCCACGGCGTTCAAATGCTGCCCGCCGATCCGTGAGGATGCCAACCGCGAGCTGCTCTGGCAGGGGCTCATCGATGGCACCATCGACTTCATCGTCTCCGACCACTCCCCGTCCACGGTGGAGCTGAAGTATCCAGAAGGCGGAGACTTCGGCACTGCGTGGGGCGGAGTCGCTTCCTTGCAGTTGGGTCTGTCGTTGATCTGGACCGAAGCGAAAAAACGGGGCATCGCCCTCGAACAGGTACTGGCCTGGATGTCCTCGGGGCCGGCAAAACTTGCCGGTTTGGAACGCAAGGGGCAGCTGGCGCCGGGATCCGACGCCGACTTTGCCATCTTCTCCCCGGAGGAAGACTTCGTGGTGGATGTTGCCAAGCTTCAGCACCGCAACCCGGTCTCAGCCTATGACGGTAAGACCCTGGACGGCGTCGTGGCAGGGACCTGGCTGCGCGGCGAAAAGGTCGACTTCACGACCCCGCGGGGCCAATTGCTGCGCCGCGGCGAATCCTAGGCCCTCCGATACCGCTCGATGCTCGTTGCGGTGCCGGTAGACTCCCGGGCCAACGAGCTCCTACCTCGCAGCCCGGGTCATCGCCCCGGACGGGATGGTCGATCCTTCCGGGGTGAGCATGACGGTGCCCCCTTCACCACTCTTCCCGATGGAGGGGGCACCGCGCTTTAAGGCCAGTGCCGGTCAGCCCAGCGGCGGAAAATACGGGCGTGCACCGAAGGGTGGTGGAGGGCCGGCGCGATGTGCCGCAGAAATAAAGTGGTCCAGCTCGGCAGCCTGCTGACCGCGCAGGAAGATTCCGAGCATGCTCAACAGTCCCTCGAAGACCTCGTCTCGGTGGGCGGTGGAGTCCAACAGTCGCCGGGCAGCGGGCTGATTGCCCTCGCGGATGGCTTGGAAGAGGGTGATCGCCTCGAGCCAGATGCCGTCTTTGTGCATAGGGCATCTCCTTTCGTCTTATTCGAACATCCTAATGTTAGGTGGTTCGAACTTTCAAGTACGGTAGTCCGTAAGCAAGGTGGATATCGCCCCTGAGGCGTGTGGTCTCTGGCGCCCGACCTTGCCGACACAACGTCTTGAAAGGACCCCCATCCATGACCAAGAACATCTCCGTCATCGTCGGCAGCCTGCGACGCGCTTCCTATGCACGCAAGATCGCCCTCAAGACCCTCGACCTCTTCCCGGTCGACTACCAGGCGCAGATCGTCGAAATCCGCGACCTGCCGCTCTATGATTTCGACTATGACACCCCCGAGGTCACCGATAAGCCCCGGCCCGAGGGGTATGCCCGTTTCCGTGCCACGATCAAGGCTTCAGATGGAGTCCTCTTCGTGACCCCGGAGAATAATCGCACCATCCCGGCCTGCCTGAAGAACGCGGTGGACATCGGCTCCAAGCCCCATGCCGACGTCGCGTGGAAGGACCTGCCGGCAGGGATTATCAGCCACTCGGTCGGGCGTATGGGCGGGTATAGCTCACAGAAGAACCTGCGGCTCGCGCTGTCCTACTTCGACATGCCGACCCCGGGACAACCGGAGGTGTTCCTCTCCCAGTCACCGGGGCTGATCGATGAGAAGGGAGAAATCCGTCAGGAGTCCACGCTGGATTTCCTGCAGGACTACATCAATCGCTTTGCCGAGTTGGTGGCCACGCGGCCCCGCCCCACGTCCTGAGCCTTGATATCCGACCGGCCCGAGGGCGGGCCGACGCTGCCACGAGTAATGCCCATGGGGACCGAAGTCCCCATGGGCATTGACGCGGAAGGTGCCTCGAGCTTGAGCGGGGCACCGCGGGCGGGAGTCTAGACCCCGAGCTCTTCGCGCAGACGGGCGACGTGACCCTGGGCGTCGACGTTGTATTCGGCGGACTTCACGGTGCCGTCGGGGTTGACCACGATCGTGGAGCGCAGGGTGCCGGTGATGATCTTTCCGCCGAGATCCTTGTCGCCGTAGGCGCCGTAGGCCTTGGCGATCGAGTGGTCCGGATCGGAGAGCAGCGGGAACGTCAGCGACTGGTCGTCGGCGAAGGACTGCAGCGACTCCTGGCCGTCCGAGGAGATGCCCACGACGTCGTAGCCGGCGCCGGCCAGGGAGTTCAGGTTGTCACGGAAATCGCAGGCCTCCGTGGTGCAGCCCGGGGTGGCGGCCTTGGGGTAGAAGTAGACGACGACCGAGCGGCCTGCGTAGTCGGCCAGGCTGACGGCGGAGCCTGCGGCGTCCTTCAGCGTGAAAGCAGGTGCGCGATCGCCGACGTTGAGCTGGGTGATGGCCTCTGACATGTGGGTCTCCTAGGTTTCTCGCAGAATGGTATTCCATTCCCATTATACGGATGTTGCGATCGTTGGACAGGGGCGAGGGCAAAATCATCCTGCTGCGGGATTGAAAGCTCCGAATCACCGAGTAAAGTTGCCAGTGCCCCGAACGGTCACAGCCGTCCGGGCCATCACCTGCCGACGCGAACCAGCCCCCGGTGTGGTTGTCCAGAAAGTCGCCCTGCATGCTCCTGCGCCTGATCCTCAAGTACTCCAAGCCTTATCTGCCGTGGATCATCGCGGTGCTGGTCTTCCAGCTGGGCACGACCATGGCCACCTTGTTCCTGCCGAGCCTGAACGCGCGCATTATTGATGAAGGCGTGACCCAGGGCGATACGGATTTCATCTGGCGCACCGGCGGGGTGATGCTGGCGGTGGCCTTCATCCAGGTCCTCACCGCGGTCGCCGCCGTCTACTTCGGGGCGAAGACCTCGATGGCCGTGGGCCGGGACATTCGCCGTGGTGTCTTCCACTCGGTCGCCGGCTTCTCGGCACGCGAGGTCAACGAGTTCGGTGCCCCGACCCTGATCACCCGGGGCACCAATGACGTCCAGCAGGTGCAGATGCTGGTGCTGATGGGTCTGAACTTCATGGTCTCCGCCCCGATCATGTGCGTGGGTGGGATCATCATGGCGCTGCGTGAGGATGCCGGACTGTCCTGGCTGGTGTGGGTCTCCGTGCCGCTGCTGGTGGTGATTGTCGGTTTCCTGATTCGGCTGCTGATGCCGCTGTTCCGCTTGATGCAGGAACGCATCGACTCCATCAACGGTGTCCTGCGCGAACAGATCATCGGCATTCGTGTGGTGCGCGCCTTCGTCCGGGAACCCTATGAAACCGAGCGTTTCCATACGGCCAACGAACGCCTGACCGATGTGGGGCTGCGGGTCGGACAGCTGTTCGTGCTGATGTTCCCGCTGATCGGGATGATCCTGCATCTGGCCACCGCTGCGGTGCTGTGGTTCGGAGGCCACCGGGTGGCCGACGGGAACATGGAGGTCGGCTCGTTGACCGCCTTCCTGCAGTACCTGCTGCAGATCCTCATGGCCGTGATGATGGGAACGTTCATGGCCATGATGATCCCGCGCGCGGCCGTCTGCGCCGAACGGATCGACGAGGTCCTGCAGGTCAAACCCTCGCTCAGGGACCCGGAAACCACCACGGCGGATGCCCCGCTGCACGGCACCGTCGAATTCCGCAACGTCTCTTTCGGCTACCCGGGCGCCGAGGAGCCGGTGCTCAAGAACCTGGACTTCACCGCCGAACCCGGGCGCATGACCGCGATCATCGGATCCACCGGTTCCGGTAAATCCACCCTGCTCAACCTCATCCCGCGCCTGTACGACGCCGATGCCGGGCAGGTGCTCATCGACGGGGTTCCCGTTGCGGCACTGACCCGCGAACAACTCTCCGAGCGGATCGCTGCCGTGCCCCAACGTCCCTACCTCTTCTCGGGCACCGTCGCCTCCAACCTGCGTTACGGCAACCGGGACGCGACGGATGCCCAACTGTGGGAAGCCCTGCGGATCGCCCAGGCCGAGGACTTCGTTTCCGAGAAGGAGGACGGACTGGAATCGGGGATCGCCCAGGGCGGCACGAACGTCTCCGGCGGACAACGCCAGCGCCTGTGCATCGCCCGCGCCCTGGCCGCCAACCCCAAGGTCTACCTTTTCGATGATTCGTTCTCCGCCCTCGATGTCACCACCGACTCCCGGCTGCGGGCGGCGTTGCAGGACACTACGCGTGAGGCCACGGTGATTGTCGTGGCCCAGCGGGTGTCCACCATCGTCGGGGCCGACCAGATCCTGGTGCTCGACGACGGCGAAATCGTCGATCGCGGCACCCATGAGCAGCTGTTGGAGAGCTCGGCGACCTACCAGGAAATCGTCGAATCCCAGATCAGCGCGGAGGAGGTGGCCTAGATGGCCGAGAAGAAACCGGCCGCCCAGGTCGAGGATCTCGAGGATTTCGCGGTCTCCGTGGATGACGGATTCGGTGACCAGATGCCGGTGCGCAAGGCCAAGGCGTTCTGGCCGGCAACCAAACGCCTCATGGGGCTCATGGCACCCGAAAAGGCGGGGATCGCCGTCGTCCTCTTCTTCGTGGCCGTCGGCGTGGTGCTCACCGTCATCGCCCCCAAGATCCTGGGCAAGGCCATGGACGTCATTTTCTCGGGAGTCATCGGTTCACAAATGGCCCCGGGCACCTCCAAGGCGGAGGCCGTCTCCGGACTGCGGGCGCAGGGCAAAAGCAATCTGGCCGATATGCTCGAGCGGATGGACCTGGTCCCCGGGACCGGCATCGACTTCCACCAGCTCGGGGTCATCATCTCCTTCGTCCTGGTCATGTATTTCGTGGCCAACGTTTTCATCTGGGGTCAGGGCTACTTGCTGAATAAGCTGGTCATGCGCGTGGTGTACCGGCTGCGCAAGGACGTGGAAGACAAGCTCAATGAGCTGCCACTGAACTACTTCGACACCCGTCAACGCGGGGACCTGCTCTCGCGGGTCACCAACGATGTGGACAACATCCAGACAGCCCTTCAGCAGGCGTTCTCACAATTGCTCCAGGCGCTGCTGACCGTCATCGGCATCGTGATCATGATGTTCATCGTCTCCTGGCAGCTGGCACTGATCGCCTTGATCGCCCTGCCGCTTTCCGGGGTGGCTGCCGCCCTCATCGGCACCAAGGCCCAGGGCCTGTTTGCCGCCCAGTGGAAATCCACGGGTTCACTGAACGGACAGATCGAGGAGTCCTTCTCCGGCCACGACCTCATGAAGGTCTTCGGCCGCGAAGAGGAATCGGTGGCCCGCTTCGACGAACGCAACGAGGAACTGTTCAGGGCTTCCTTCGGCGCCCAATTCGTCTCGGGAACCATCTTCCCGGTCATGCAATTCATCTCCTACCTGGCCTATGTGGGCATCGCCGTCGTCGGCGGCCTGCGGGTGGCCTCAGGCCAGATGAGCCTGGGTGATGCCACCGCATTCATCCAGTACTCGCGGGAATTCACGCAGCCGCTGGGCCAGATCGCCGGAATGGCGAACCAGGTCCAGTCGGGTGTCGCCTCCGCCGAGCGGACCTTCGAACTGCTGGACGCCGAGGAACAGGAGGCGGAAACGCCCACCGCCCATCTGGCGGCCCGCACCGAAGGCCACGTCCAGTTCAACGGCGTCACCTTCTCCTATGACCCGGCCACACCGTTGATCGACGATTTATCCTTCGAGGCGCATCCGGGCCATACGGTGGCGATCGTCGGGCCGACGGGGGCCGGGAAGACGACACTGGTGAACCTGGTGATGCGTTTCTATGAGCTCGACGGCGGGGCCATCACCCTGGACGGGGTCGACGTCACGGCACTGTCCCGGGCCGAACTGCGCTCCAAGGTCGGCATGGTGCTCCAGGACGCCTGGTTGTTCAACGGCTCGATCATCGAAAACATTCGGTACGGCCGGCTCGACGCCACCGACGAGGAAGTCCACCAAGCGGCCACCGCCACCTACGTCGACCGTTTCGTGAAGGCATTGCCCGAAGGCTACGACACCATCATCGACGACGAGGGCACCAACGTCTCGGCCGGCGAAAAACAGTTGATCACCATCGCCCGGGCCTTCTTGGCCAACCCCTCGCTACTCATCCTCGACGAGGCAACGTCCTCGGTCGATACCCGTACCGAAGTGCTGGTCCAGCACGCCATGGCAGCGTTGCGCACCGATCGGACGAGCTTCGTGATCGCCCACCGGCTTTCGACCATCCGTGACGCCGACACCATCCTGGTGATGGAATCGGGCAGGATCGTCGAACAAGGCAACCACGAAGTGCTGTTGGCGGCCCGGGGAGCGTACTACCGGTTGTACATGTCCCAGTTCGCCGGGCCCGCCGAAGACCCCGACACCGTGTCCGACGTCGGGGACGGGGCCGGCTCCGCGCCGGTTTCGGACCTCTGAGCCGGCCCCGGTAGTCTCGGCCCATGAACCAGACACCCGCTGAACCCCGACCGCCCAGGCTTCCCTCCTTCAACGCGGTGGAGAACCGCCCGTCGGGTGACCTCACGGGGCTGGATCTGGACGGACGCAGCGAGGGGCTGCTCTTCGATTCCGATGACGCCGATGGCCAGGACCTTGAAGACACCGTCTTCACCGACTGCACCTTCCGGCGGGTCTCGTTGATGGGGGCAGAACTGAACCGGGCCAGTTTCGGGAACTGCGATTTCACCGATCTGAGTGCCGCCGCCCTGCGCGCCCCGGACAGTGGGTGGTGGAACACCCGGCTGGCCCGTACCCGCATCGGCTCCGCAGAGCTCCATGGGGCGAGCCTGCGTGCGGTGCTCCTGGACGGCGGCAAGGTCGATCTGGTGAACCTGCGCGGAGCGAAGCTCAAGGACGTCATCTTCCGCTCGATGATCATCGACGAGCTCGATCTCGGAGCGGTCCAGGCCGAACGCGTGGCGTTCCAGGACTGCCGGATCGGCATGCTGTCCCTGCACGGGGCCAAGCTCAAGGACGTGGACCTGCGGGGGGCCGCGCTCGCTGGCCTGTCCGGGGTGGGTGGTTTGCGGGGAGCGACCATCGGGGAACTGCAGCTGCAGGACCTGGCCCCGCTGCTCGCCTCCGAGGCGGGGCTACGAGTGCTGTGAACCGGGGGACCGACACAAACGCAATGAGCAACTTTGATTACTAGACATAGTGAACGCTCATAAGCGATCATAGGGGGAGACCAATACCGAAGCCCGCCATGCGGAGCCACCCCAGGAGAGTATCGATGACCACGAACGCATCACTTGGCCACCACATGGACGAAGAGCTGCGCAGCCAGCCCGACGTCTGGCAGCGCGCCGTCGCCCAGGCGGGTTCCGAGGACCTGCTGCCCGCCCACGGGGCCCGCGTGGCCGTCGTTGGCTGTGGCACCTCCTGGTTCATGGCGGAGTCCTACGCCGCGGCCCGTGAGGCCGCAGGACATGGCGTGACCGACGCCTTCGCCGCCTCAGAGGCCCGCATCGCCGGCCGCGGCTACGACGCAGTCGTGGCCATCACCCGTTCGGGCACCACCTCCGAGGTCCTGACGCTGCTCAAGGGCCTCGAGCCAGGCATCGCCACCGTCGCACTCATCGGGGATACCTCTTCCCCGATCGTCGAACTCGTGGACCGCGTCGTGGAACTGCCCTACGCCGACGAACAATCCGTCGTGCAGACCCGCTTTGCCACCACGGCGCTGGCCTACCTGCTCTCCAGCGTGGGCCTGGACCTGAGCGAGGCCATCGAAGAGGCGCGCACCGCCGTCGACCAGGAAACCGGGACCGATCTGCTCGAGGCCGAACAGTTCACCTTCCTCGGCCAGGGCTGGACCGTCGGGCTCGCCCACGAGGCGGCCCTGAAGATGCGCGAAGCCGTCCAGGGCTGGACCGAGGCCTACCCGGCCATGGACTACCGCCACGGCCCCATCGCCATCGCCGCCCCGGGCCGCGTGACCTGGTCCTTCGGGCCGGCCCCCGAAGGGCTGGCCGCCGACGTCGAACGCACCGGTGCCCTCTACCTCGAGTCGGGACGCCACCCACTGGCCGAACTGGCTCGCCTGCACCGCGTGACCCTGGACCGGGCCCGCCACCGCGGCCTGGACCCGGACGCCCCGCGCAACCTGTCGCGTTCGGTGATCCTCGAGGAGCAGGCCTAGGCCCCGCCCCGGCCTGGCACACCCCACCATGGAACCGGCATACCTGCTCTTCGATATCGGCGGCACGGACATCAAGGCCGCGCTGGCCGCAGTCGATGGCACCCTCCACACGGTGCTGCGGTCCCCGACGCCGCAGGCCGGGGACCCGGGGGCCGGCGCCGTCCTGGCCGAACTCGACGTGTTGCGCGGGCGGCTACAAGCCGAACACCCGTCGCTGACACCGGTCGCTGCCGGTGTCGTGGTGTGCGGAACCGTTGATGAGCACGCAGGAACCGGGGTTTTCTCCTCGAACCTGGGCTGGCGTAATGTGCCCTTCCGCAGGCTGTGCACCGAACGTTTCGGAATCCCCACCGGTTTCGGCCACGACGTCGGTACCGCAGGAGAAGCCGAACTCGCCCTGGGGGCTGGCCGGTTGCTGGGGGAACAGGCGCGCAACACGGCGGTCCTCGTCATCGGCACCGGCATTGCCGGGGCACTCTTTGTTGATGGTCGTCGGCTCGAAGCCGGGGGATTCGCCGGGGAGATCGGACACGCTGCCGTGCCTGGCGGGGGCGACTGTCCCTGCGGTGCCCACGGCTGCCTCGAAACGGTGGGCTCCGCAGCGGCCATCGCCCGGAACTATGCGCGGGCCACGGGAACGCAGGTCAACGGTGCGCGCGAGGTGCTCGAACGCCTCCATGCGGGAGATGCGGAGGCCCAGCGCTGCTGGAATGAGGCCATCGAAGCCCTTTCCTTCTCCATCGCCCAGCTGTGTGCCTCCGTGGGCCCCGAAGCAGTCATTATCGGCGGCGGGCTCGCCCAGGCGGGGGAAGATCTCCTGGCCCCGCTCCGCGCCGCAGTGGAGGCCCGGTTGTCTTTCCACCGCAAACCACGGATTCTCGCCGCCGAACTCGGTCAGGACGCCGGACTACGCGGGGCCTACCTGCGTGCCGAGGCCGCCCGGACCGCCGGAACTGAGGAGACCCCGTGATCCTGACCATCACCCCCAATCCAGCACTGGATGAAACCTACGACGTCGACCATCTTGCGGTGGGCGGAACCAACCGGGTGCCGGCCCCGAGCGTCAGGGCCGGAGGCAAGGGGCTGAACGTCGCTCGGGTCCTGCACGCTGAAGGCCGGCCCGTCGATGCCATCGCGACCTGTGGAGGCGGGGCGGGGGAGACCTTCGCCGCCGAACTGGCCGCCTCGGGGATCGAGAACACGCTGGTCCCCGTGGGGCCATCCACCCGGCGCAGCTTTGCGTTGGTGGACCGCAGCACGGGGGAGACGACGATCTTCAACGAACATGGTGGGGGGCTGGAGGCCGCCGAATGGAATGCCCTGCAACGTGCCGTCCAGGAGGCGCTCCACGATGCCGACGTCGTCGTGGGATCCGGTTCGCTGCCCGGCGGGGCCGCCGGGCCGGAGGGCGCGGCGGTCGACGAAGGGGCAGGGCATGGTCCGGGCTTCTACCCGTGGCTGGTCAGTGCCGCCCAGTCAGCAGGGGTTCCGTGCGTTATTGACACCTCGGGGGCCGGCCTGTTGGCCGCCGCGCGGGCCGGAGCCGACGTACTCAAACCCAATCATCATGAACTTCTCGAGGCCACCGGGACATCCGATATTGCCCGCGGTGCCGCCGTCCTGTTGGAGCTGGGTGCGCGCCGCGTCGTCGTCAGCTCCGGAGAGGAGGGCCTGAGTCTCTTCGACGGTGCGACCCCGGGGTCGCAGGTGTCGGCCCGACTGCCGGAACCCCTTGAGGGTAACCCCACGGGGGCCGGCGATGCCTGCGTGGCAGCCCTGGCCTCGGGCCTGGCCGAAGGCCTCGACGCCGAGGCGCTGGTCTGCCGTGCCGCGGCATGGTCCGCCTCGGCCGTGCTGATGCCAGCGGCAGGAGAACTGCACCCCAGCCACCCGCAGCTGGCCCACCGTCTGCTCGTCACCCGGCACTAGAAACCGCAAAGACCCAGCCCAACCCCCAACTGAAAGCCGGATCCGCCATGGCCTTGAGCACTACCCGCGAACTGATGACCACTGCAGCCGATGCTTCACGAGGGCAGGGCGCCTTCAATGTCATTCACCTGGAAACCGCAGAGGCGCTCGTGGCCGGGGCCGAGCAGGCGGGGCTGCCGGTGATCTTGCAGATCTCCGAGAACTGCGTCGCCTACCACGGTGCACTGGAGCCGATCGGCCTGGCCTGCCTGGCTATCGCCCGTCGGGCTTCCGTTCCGGTTTCGGTGCATCTGGACCACGCGGAAAGCGAGGATCTGGCCTTGGAAGCCGTGGATCTGGGCTTCGGCTCGGTCATGTACGACGGCGCCCATCTGGACTACGACGAGAATGTTGCCGCCACGGCCCGGGTGGCCCGTTACGCGCATGACCGGGGGGTCTACATCGAGGCCGAATTGGGCAAGGTCGGTGGCAAAGGTGGCGCCCACGCCCCGGGGGTGCGCACCGACCCCGCCGAGGCGGCTGCCTTCGTCGCCGCCACGGGGGTCGACGCCCTGGCGGTCGCCGTCGGCTCCTCCCATGCGATGACCAGCAGGTCAGCCGAGTTGGACGTGGAGTTGATCTACCGGCTTGCGGCAGCCGTTGGGGTGCCCCTGGTTTTACATGGGTCCTCGGGGGTCTCCGATGAGAACATCGTGGCGGCCATTCGAGCGGGGATGCGCAAAATCAACGTCTCCACCCATCTCAACGGTTTCTTCACCGCAGGCATCCGCGACTATTTGCGCGCGGACGAGGCGGTCGTGGACTCCCGTAAATACGTCGGAGCCGGCCGCAGCCGGATGGCGGCCGAAGCCGGCCGCATGCTCGGGCTGTTTGCCCTGCAGCAGGGGCCAAGCAGCTCGCACTAGCCGTATGTGGGCGTTTCCTCACCCCCCGACAAAGGGGTTGAAAGCAGTTGACAAGGAGACTTGACGACGAGACCTCGGTCACATTACTGTCATAATCATGTTCTTTATTGATCGACTTACGGTCAATTAGAGCATTTTCAGTTAGGAATTAGCTTCGGGTCACTCGCCGACGCATACCTTTGAGATGGGGAATCATGCAGAAACGTTCACTACGCGCAACACTGCTGGCCGGCGTGGCCGCCGGTTCGCTGGTCCTGACCGGCTGCGGCTTCGGCGGCGGCGATGATGGCAGCGATGCGTCCGGCGACACCACGACCTTGAGCATGTTGGTGCCCAGCTACTCCGATGGCACCAAGGCACTCTGGCAAGACGTGATCGAAGGCTTCGAGAAGGAGAACCCCGACGTCAAGGTGGATCTGGAGATCCAGTCCTGGGAGAACATCGAAAGTGTTCTGAAGACCAAGCTGCAGGGCGATAAGGCCCCGGATATCTACGGTGGCGGCGCCTTCGCCGGCTTCGCCGAGGAGGAACTGCTGGCCCCGGCCGAGGATATCGCCTCCGCCGAGACGCTGGAGAACTTCCAGACGTCCTTTGCCGATAACGAGAAATTCGATGGCACCCAGTACGGTCTGCCGCTGATCGCCTCGGCCCGCGCCCTGGCCTATAACGAAGACCTCATGAAGGAGGCCGGCGTCAAGGAGGTGCCCAAGACCTGGGATGAACTGCTGACCGCCTCCAAGGCCATTAGCAAGGACACCAAGGCCGACGGCTACGGTATGCCCCTGGGGTCCGAGGAAGCCCAGGGCGAATCGCTGATCTGGTTCGCCGGCAACGGCGGAAACTTGGGCGATGAGAAGTCCATCGAGGTCGACACCCCGAAGAACGTCGAAGCCGCCGAGTTCATGCAGAAGATGATCAAGGACGGCGCAACGCAGAAGAACCCGGGTTCCACCCAGCGCACCCCGATGTTGAACACCTTCATCCAGGGCAAGCTCGGTTTCGCCTACGTGTTGCCGCAGACCGTCGGCCAGATTGAGAAGGAAAACCCCGATCTGAAGTATGGGATCGCCCCCGTGGCCACCAACACCGGCGAGCCGGCAACGCTGGGCGTTGCCGACCGGATGCTCTCCTTCAAGAACGATGGCAGCAAGACCGAATCGGTCAAGAAGTTCATGGACTACTTCTTCACCGACGAGGTCTACAGCAACTGGGTGCAGACCGAAGGCTTCCTGCCCACCACCACCTCGGTGTCCGAGGAGATGTCTTCCGACGAAACGCTGAAGCCGTTCCTGGAACTGCTGCCCAACGCCGTCTTCTACCCGACGACGAACCCTGCCTGGAACGCCACCGATGGTGCCTTCAAATCGCTGATGGGTCAGATCGGCACCGGTAAGTCCGCCTCAGACGTACTGGCCGAGATTCAGAAGAAGGCCGACGCGGCCAAGTAGCCCGCGCTCGACCCCGTCGTGCGCGGCGGGTAGCCCCACCGACTCCGCGGCCCGCTGGCATCAGCCGGCGGGCCGCGGAGCCTCGTCGGGGCCCGGAATAGACGAAGATCAGGTCAGGAGACCAGTATGAGCACCACCGCACCGGCCCGGACCGGGGTGGCCGAGCCCCCCGAGACTCCGAAACGCCGCGGCTCCAAGCGGCGCACTGCGGCTGAAGGGTCCTCCTTCACCTCCGCCCTTCCCTGGATTTCCCCGGCACTGATCCTGATCCTGGTGATCGTGGTGTTCCCCGCCGGATACATGATCTATAACTCCACCCGCAAAATCAGCCAGATCGGCACCGATCTGGGTTCGGTGGGGATGGCGAACTTCGCCCAGGTCTTCAGCGACCCGAACATCCCCAAGATCATGCTGAACTCGGTGCTCTGGGTGGTGGTCGTGGTGTTCTTCACCGTGCTGATCTCCCTGGGTCTCGCCCAGTTCCTGTCCAAGCCCTTCCCTGGCCGCACGCTCGTTCGCATGGCGGTGATCGTCCCCTGGGCGGCCAGCGTCGTGATGACGACCACGCTGTTCTACTACTCGATGGACCCGAACTACGGGATCTTCAATAAGTTCCTCGCCGATATCGGCTTGCTGGACTCCCCCTACGGGTTCACCCAAAACGCCAGCTCGGCGCTGATGGTGGCCATGGCGGTGGCCGTTTTCGTGTCCATCCCCTTCACGACCTATACGATCCTGGCCGGTATCCAGGCCATCCCCGGAGACACGCTGGAGGCAGCAAAGGTCGACGGCGCCGGACGCTGGCGGACCTACCTCTTCGTCATCCTTCCGCAGCTGCGTGGCGCCCTGGCGGTTTCGGTGCTGATCAACATCATCAACGTTTTCAACAACCTGCCGATCCTCAAGGTCATGACCGGTTCGATCCCCGGCTACGGCGCCGACACCCTGATGACCTACATTTTCAAGGTCCTGCAGTTCGACCGCCAGATCGACATCGCCAGCGCGCTATCGGTGGTCAACTTCGGCATCGTCATCGTCATCGTCGCGATTTACGTGTGGGCGGTCAAGCCCATGAAGGAGGTCTAGACCGTGGCACTACTAGCTACCGAAGACCACGCGAGTCGACGGGTAGTCATCGGCCGGATGACGGTCGGACTCGTCGTGGCCGCCGTGTTCCTCATCCCCTATGCCGTGATGTTCATCGGGTCCTTGAAGACCCGGTCGGAGATTCTCTCGGTCCCGCCGGACTACCTGCCGCGCGACGGTGCCCAGTGGTCGAACTACCTGACCATGTGGGACACCCCCGAGACCCCGGTGGCCTACAACCTGATCTCCACGGTCGTGATCGCCGTCGCGGCGACCCTGCTGGTGCTCCTGGTGGCCATGCCCGCCGCCTACTACAGCGCCCGGTTCAAATACCGCGGAAAAATGGCCTTCATGTTCCTGGTCATCGTGACCCAGATGCTCCAACCGGCGATCCTCACGGTCGGACTCTTCAAGGAAATGCTGGTCTTCAACCTCTACGACACCTGGTTGGCGATGATCCTGATCAACGCGGCCTTCAACCTGGCCTTCGCCGTGTGGATCATGCACACCTTCTTCGCGGGGGTCCCCAAGGAGGTCGACGAAGCGGCCCAACTCGACGGTGCCGGCAAACTCAGGGTGCTGTTCACGATCAACCTCCCGCTGGTCTGGCCGGGGATCGTCACCGCGTTGATCTTCACCTTCGTCGCCTGCTGGAACGAATTCGCCGCCTCCCTGGTCATCCTCTCCACCGCGGAGAACCAGCCGTTGTCGGTGGCCTTGACCCGCTTCGTCGGCCAGTACTCCACCGCCTGGCAGTACGTCTTCGGTGTCTCGATCGTCGCCATCGTGCCGGTGATCATCCTGTTCATGCTCATCGAGAAGCGTCTCATCGGCGGTTTGGCCGCCGGGGCAACGAAGTAGTGCCGGCATGACGCGCAATGAGCGGCTCAGTTCGATCCTGGCCCTGCTGGCCGAGGATGGCCAAGTGGAAGTCGACGAAATCGTTGACAAGTTGGGGGTTTCCCCGGCCACGGCCCGCAGGGACCTGGACTCGTTGGACTCCCAACGGCTGCTGACCCGCACCCACGGTGGGGCCACGACCAACGCGCTGGCCTATGACCTGCCCGGGAAATACAACAGGGATCCGGCAGCCACGCGAAAACGGTGGATTGGTGCCTACGCGGCAGCCCTGGTCGAACCCGATATGAGCATCGGGCTCTCCGGGGGGACGACCAGTTCGGCGATCGCCACGGCACTGGGTCTGCGGGCGGACCTGCAACAGGAACCGGCCCGCCCGACCCTGACGGTGGTGACGAATGCCGTGAATATCGCCTCGGCCCTGGCGGTACGCAACCACGTGAAGGTCATGGTCACCGGAGGGGTGCTCAACCCGCGGTCCTACGAACTCGTGGGGCCCTTCGCCGAGCAGACCTTGGGCCGGGTCACCCTGGACATCGCCTTCATCGGCGTTGGCGGCCTGCATCCGCAGGCAGGGGCCACCGTGGCCGATGAGGGGGAGGCCGCCGTGAACGAACTCATGGGGGCCAGGGCCCTGCGCAGCTACCTGGTGGTCGACTCCACCAAACTCGGGGTGCGCTCCTTCGCCTCGGTCTCCGGTGATGATCTGCGCCACGTCATCACCGACCCGGGGATCACCACGGAACAGCAAAACCGGTTGGAAGAGAGCGGATACAGCATCCTCATCGCCCCCGAAACCTGAGCCGACCGAAGGGGTCGTGAACCCCAACAGTCGCTAGGGTGGAAACATGCATCCCACCACGCAACCGGCCGCGCCGGGACCTTCCCCCCGTGCGCCACGGTCCCGCAGGAACCCGCGGTTCCTTCCGGGTGGCTTCCGGGTGGGGGATGCGGTGATGGTCTTGGCCTACGGAGTGCTCTTCGTCGCCGGGGCCGCCTCGTTGCTGACGCTCTTCCCCGGCTTCACCGACGTCTTCAGCACCGCGGAGACGGCCTCCGCGGCAGTGAACTTCATCGTCTACGCCGTCCTGTTCTGCGGCGCCATGATCATGGCCTTCCCCACGTTGAAGCATTCCTTCGGGACCTTCAAATTCAGCCCCTGGGCCAAGGTCTTCATGATCCCCGGAGCCTGGGTGGCGAACCTGGTGGTCACCACCATCGTCATCATGTCCCTGGGCGGAGGCGTGAAAAGCGAGAACCAGCTCGCCATCGAGGGAATGACCACCACCGTCCCGTTCACCACCATGCTGGTGATGGCCGTGGTGATGGGGCCGTTCGTGGAGGAGTACATCTTTCGGCACCTGCTGATCGGCAAGCTCAGCCGCAAACTCAACGTGTGGGTCTGCGTCGTCATATCGATCATCTTGTTTGCCGGCATGCACTTCCTGGGTTCCGGCTCGTTCGAGTTGATCGCCGCGGTGCCCTATCTCAGCCTGGGCGCCGTCATCAGCGTCGCCTACGTCCTGAGCGGCCGCTCTTTGGCCTATTCCTACCTGATCCACTTGCTCAATAACCTCATCGCCCTGACGGTGGCGTACTACCTGCTTCCGCTGGTGCCCCAAATATGAACGAAACCCTCCAGTTCCCGGGGCACCAGCGTGGTTCGGCCGGCTATCGGCGCATGATCCTGGCGCTCTTCGCGGCGGGGATCGCCACCTTCTCCCAGCTGTATTCCGTGCAAGGCGTCCTGCCGGCCCTGGCCCGATCCGAAGGCATCTCCGAAGCCCGGGCGGCACTCGGCGTCTCGGCCGCCACGCTGGGCCTGGCGGTATCGGTCATTGGCTGGTCGGCCGTCGCGGACCGGGTCGGACGACTCAAGGCCATGCAAGCCGCCGTCGTGGCCGCTGTCATCCTGGGGCTGCTCGTCCCGGCGTCTCCCGGATTCGAGGCCCTGCTGGGATTGCGCTTTCTGGAAGGGGTGGCCCTGGGTGGGATCCCTGCCGTCGCACTGGCCTACCTCAGCGAGGAAATCCACCCCCTGCACTCGGCCATCGCCGCGGGGACCTACATTTCCGGCACCACCCTGGGCGGACTCTCGGGCCGGCTGCTGGCCGGACCACTGAGTGAACTGGTCAGCTGGAGAGTCGGGACTCTCGCCGTCTCGCTGCTGGCCGCAGTGGCCGCGGCGGTCTTCATTGCCCTGGCACCGAAACCACAAGGTTTCATCCCCGTTCCTCGTCGAGAACCGGGGACCGCCGGGTTGGGCCGGAAACTGTGGATGAATCTGGCCAACATCAGGCTGCTGGCCCTCTACGCGCAGGGTCTGCTGCTCATGGGCGGCTTCGTGGCCGTCTACAACTTCCTGGGTTTCCGGCTCGAGGCCCCACCGTTCCTGATCCCCGCTTCGCTGACCTCACTGGTGTTCCTGGCCTACCTCTCGGGGACCTGGTCCTCCCGGCAGGCAGGGCGCCTCGTCGGGAAATTTGGCAGGCTGCCTTCCCTGCTGGGCTCCATCGCCGTGATGGCCCTCGGGTTGCTGGTCACCCTGGTCCCACAGATCGGCGTCGTGCTGGTCGGGCTGGTGATCTTCACGGCGGGCTTCTTCTCGGCTCATGCCATTGCCAGCGGCTGGGTCCCGCTGATTGGGCGCACGGGCCGAGCCCAATCAGCCAGCCTGTATAACCTTGCCTACTACACCGGTTCCTCGCTGTTCGGCTGGGCCGTCGGACTGGCCTTCGCCCCCTATGGGTGGGCCGGCGCCGTCCTGTTCGTTCTCCTGCTCCAGGGGATCGCCGCCGGCGTGGCAGCGATCTTCCTCCGGGCCTCCGGGGCACGCCTGCCCGCAACCGGGGTGCCGACACATGACTGAAGAACAGCGAAAGACCCCAGGTACAGGCGCGAGTCCCGGAGGAACGGTGCGCATCCCGGCCCGACTCGGACGTACCATCCTGGCCCTGGCAGTTCCGGCGCTGGGCGCCCTGATCGCCGAACCCCTCTTCCTGATGGCCGATACCGCCATCGTGGGACACCTGGGGATCAACGAACTCGCGGGAGCAGGACTGGGCACCACCGTGCTGCAAACCGCCGTCGGACTCATGGTTTTTCTGGCCTACTCCACCACCCCTGCCGTCGCCCGGTGGCTCGGCGCCAGGCGTCTGGACCTCGCCCTGGCCGCTGGCCGTGACGGGGTCTGGCTGGCAGTGGTCCTGGGCCTCGTCCTGGCCGTCGCCGGCTGGTTCGCAGGCCCAGTTCTGCTGCGCGCGCTGGGGGCCGAAGGCCAGGTGTTGGGCTTCGCGCTGGACTATCTGCGCTGGTCGATGCCCGGTTTGCCGGCCATGCTCCTGGTCTTGGCCGCCACCGGGGTGCTGCGTGGGCTGCAGGACACGAAAACTCCGCTGATCGTTGCCGGTGCCGGCTTCGGGGTGAACATCGTGCTGAACTTCACCCTCGTGTATGGGGCTGGACTCTCGGTGGCCGGTTCGGCCATCGGCACCTCCATCGCCCAATGGGGGATGGCCGTGGTGTATCTGGCGATGCTGATCCCGCGGTTGCGTGCCGAAGGTGTTCCGTTGCGCCCCCATATCGGCGGGGTCCTCGGCACCGGGAAGGTCGGCAGCTGGCTGATGCTGCGCACCTTGAGCCTGCGCGCAGGGATTCTGGCCACGGTGTGGGTCGCCACCTCCGACGGAGCACTGACCCTGGCCGCACACCAACTGGTGTTCACCATCTTCGCGTTCATGGCCTTCGCCCTGGACGCCTTGGCTATTGCCGCGCAGGCGCTGATCGGCAAGGAACTCGGGGCGGGGGATCGGGCCACCGCTTCGGCACTGACCCGGCTGATGACCCGGTGGGGGATGCTCTTTGGGGTGGGCACCGGCCTCGTCCTGGCTCTGGTGGCTCCCGTCCTTGGCGCCGTTTTCACCTCGGATCCCGGGGTCCAACGGGCGGCGGCCATCGGCTTATGGGTGCTCGCTGCCTCGCAGCCGCTGGCCGGGCTGGTCTTCGTGCTCGACGGTGTTCTGATCGGTGCCGGTGACGCCAGGTACCTTGCCCTGGCAGGGGTCATAGCCCTCGTGCTGTATGTGCCGCTGCTGGCCGGGGCCGCCTGGCTGCCACTGGTGCCGGATCTGCCGATCCTGTGGCTGTGGTGTGCCTTCGGCGTCGGATATATGGCCTTGCGGGCGGGGACCCTGCTGTGGCGGATCCGCAATGACCGTTGGATGACCGTCGGGGCGCCGTCCTGATCCTGCCCCGCAGGGGTGCCGGGCGCGGCACTCAGGCGGTGGGTGGAACTGGGCATCGCCGATTCCTATTAGGATCGTAGGGTGCCTGTCATCACCACACCCCCTGAAGAAGCCTCCGCCGTCTGGAAGCCGGTCATGTTCCGGGCCGTCGTGGCGACGGCCTTCGGAGCCCTATCGGTTTTCTGGCAGCAACCCAGCGAAGCCGTGGTCGCCTATATTTTCGCCGGCTTCCTGGTGCTGACCGCGAAATCCGTTTGGGATTTCGCCGTGGCCCGTATCGTGCCGTTCCCGGTTCGTGGTCTCCTCGGGGGCGCCGCGATCGCCTGGTCGCTCAGCGCGGTTTTCATGCTCGTTTTCGCCAGCACCGCTGCCGCCTCGATCGCCGGAGGCATCGGCCTGGCCGTTGCCGGCCTTCTGGAACTCACCGTCTATTTCCGCCACCGTGGGGATCTGGTCCCGGTGCGGGACTTCCTGATCACCGGCGCAGTTTCCTTGGTCACCGGTGTGCTCCTGTTGGCCTGGCCAGGTCTGGACCAGCATGGGGTCTTCGGCGTCGCCGGTGGCGGCTCCATCATCGTTGCGGTCTTCTTGCTCATCGCCGCCTTTGGGTACCGGCACGATGCACGCGAGCGGGCCACTGAGCGTTAGACTGGAGTCGTTCCACATTCTTTCAGGAGGCATCCCCGTGGGTTCCAACCCGTCCCAGCCGAAGCCCACATGGCAACAGAGCATCAAGTCGCCGTTAATCTTCTCGCTGATCGCAGGGATCATCGCCGCCGTGGTCGCGTCGATTTCCGCCACTGGCGGTGGAGACAACCCGTTGCGCGTGGATATCGGACTCATTGCCTTTGGGGTGGCGTTCGTCGCCAGCCTGGTGGTCATCTCGGTGCTGGCCATGGCCAGCAAAGAGAACCCGCGTGAACTCAGTGAAGGTTCGGGAGTGAACCGGGCCTCTGATCAGCCGACCCAGAAGCAGCCCGGCCAGAAGTAGCCCTCGGGGCTCAGTCGGCGGTCTCCACGCCGTCCTTGCCGTTCCATTCCTCCAGGAACTGTTCGCGCGTCATCTCCGCCAGGTCCTTGCGCAGCAACGCTGCCAAGCCCTCTGCCTCGTCGATATTGTTCCCGGTCACCCGCAGGATCTCGGCATCGTTGTCGAGGCGACGCACCACCGCAGTGGCGCCCATCACGTCCGATCCGTCCCCGCCCAGAACCGCGTCCGCCAGTCCGACGAACCAGCGTCCGGCCGCCTTCAGCGTGCCGTCCGTGGCATGCTCGAGATCTACTTCGTAGTTCTCCGAGGCGTGGTGCTCCTGGGGTTGTTCAGAGGTGTTCACGATCTCTTCCTTTCCGACGCCGATGCCTGCGACCGTGCAGCTTGTGACCAGTCTAGGGCCGCAGGGCCGCCCGGCGCTGGCGGTAGGCGCGCACATGCTCGCGATTGGCACAGTTACCCGTCTGGCAGTAAAGCTTGGACCGGTTGCGCGAGAGGTCCAACACCGCTGCCTCGCAGTCCGATCCCGCGCAGATTCGCAGGCGCTGCTTCTCCCCCGAACGCAGCACATCCACGATGGCCATGGCAGCTTCGACGGCCATCCGTTCGGCGAGGGGTGCCGCCGGGCTGGTGGCGTGCAGGTGGTAGTTCCAATGGTCGTGCTTGACCAGCTGCGGCAAAGCACGGGCATTGCGCAGGATGTTGTTCACGATGACCACCGCCTCGTCCTCCCCGGCGATCCAGAGCGCGCGCAGAGTCTCGCGCAGATGCCTGACGCTACGTAGTTCGGCCTCGTTATGGGTCCGGGCGCCGGTGTATTCCTCGCGAGCTACGAATTCATCCAGGTCGGCCCCGGTGAGGAGCCCGTCGACTTCGGACAAAGCGGTATTGAGTAGGTGCACGACTGTCTGCAAAGACGTCTCAGTGTCAGGGGCAAACTTCATGTGACTCCTTCTACCACCCGCCATTCCTGCGGCGTATAGTGAGTCACTAGTATAGCGAGTTTCACTCATGACGCGTTTGGTGGGGAACGCAGAATTTCCAACCGCCCGATATCATCCCGAGGAGCAGCATGACCGAGCAGGTTGACAGCCGGCCACGGACCTTGGCGCACCCGGGGATTCCGGGGCTGTGGATCGCCTTATTCTCTTCGGCGGTCTTTGGGATTTCCGGTTCCTTTGCCAGCTCCCTGCTGGAGGCGGGGTGGAGCAGCGGTGCTGCCGTGGCGGCGAGGATGTTCGGTGCCTTCTTGGTCCTGTTGGTTCCGGCTGTCCTGGCCCTGCGTGGGCGCTGGAGTTCTGTGCTGAGCAACTGGAAACCCATCCTGCTGTTCGGGGTTTTCGGTGTCGGCGTGTGCCAATTTGCCTTCTTCCAGGCAGTTGGCCGCTTGAGCGTGGGGGTGGCTCTGCTTCTGGAGTTCATGGCTCCGGTGCTCATCGTCCTGGCCCTGTGGGCCAACAGCCGGCGTATGCCCAAGCCCCTGACCATCACCGGCACGCTGCTTTCCCTCGGCGGGCTGATGTTGGTCCTGGACTTGGCCGGGCCGCAGAAGATCGACGTCATCGGAGTGTTGTGGGGGCTCGGCGCAGCGGTCGGCTTGGCCGTGTACTTCTTCGTCACGGCCAAGGCCAACGAGTCGCTGCCCCCGCTGGTGCTGGCCACCGGCGGACTGCTGGTGGGGGCCCTGCTGATGCTGGTGTTCGGGGTGACCGGCCTTTTGCCGTTCACCGCGACCTTCGGCGCGGTGGGTTTTGCGGGGTTCGAAACCTCTTGGTGGGTCGCCTTGGCCGGGCTGGTCCTGCTGTCCACGGTGTTGGCCTATGTCTCGGGGATCATGGCTGCCCGGGCGTTGGGTTCGAAGGTTGCCTCGTTCATCTCGCTGACGGAGGTCCTCTTTGCCGTGGTGTGGGCCTGGCTGCTGCTGGGTCAGCTGCCCGCGCCGATTCAGCTTCTGGGAGGGGTCGCTATCGTCGCCGGCGTGCTGTTGGTGCGCGCCGACGAGCTCAAATCGCCCTGACTTAGTCTTTTCCGTCGATCCCGGTTCCTGTGCTCCACGGGGCGAGGAGTCCGTGTTTCGAGGCAGTGAGCAACCCTTGACCCCGGCCTGATCTCGGGTCACACTTGTTGCATATAGCGCAGTGTTGCGCATCATGCGCAACAATCGGCAATGGGGCCGGCGCCGGGGGGCCAGATCAAGGAGTGATCATGTCCGAGAGCATCGACACCGGCACCATCGACACCATCCACACGGGTTCCCTCGTCAATCCGCATCCTGCGGTGACCCTGTATACCCGACTACGCAAGTCGCCCTATTTCTGGAAGTCCCGCGAACACGGGGTGGCTGCCTACAGCGTCTACAACCACACCTACCACCCCCGCCACTACGGCGATCCCGTCTCCGAATACTGGTCACTACTCAATGACGTCACCCTCTGGGACGTCGGGGTCGAACGCCAGCTGGAAATCAGTGGTCCCGACGCGTTTGCCTTCACCAACTACCTGATCCCGCGCGATCTGCACCAATGCGCCGTCGGGCAGTGCAAATATGTCTTCATCACCGCAGCCGACGGCGGGATCATCAACGATCCGATCCTGCTGCGGGTCGAGGAGGATCGGTTCTGGCTCTCGCTGGCCGATAGCGACGTCCACCTCTGGGCGATGGGTCTGGCCCATGCCGGCGGCTGGGACGTCTCGGTGAAGGAAGTCGACGTGGCCCCGATCCAGATCCAGGGCCCGAAAGCCAAGGGCCTGATGGTGGACCTCTTCGGTGAGGACATTCTTGACTTGGGCTACTACTACCTGACCCGCAGGACCCTGGGGGATCTCTCCGTCGTCGTCTCCCGCACCGGGTACACCGGGGAAACGGGATACGAAATCTACCTGGAGAACGCCAGTCGCGACGGCGGCAAACTCTGGGACCTAGTCTGGGACACCGGGCAGGCCCATGACCTGCGCGTCATCGGCCCCTGCCATATTCGCCGTATCGAGGCAGGAATGCTCGCCTACGGATGCGATATCACCCTGGACACCAACCCGCTGGAGGTCGGCTACGACTACAACTGGATGATCAACCTGGATCAGGAAGCGGATTTCGTGGGCAAGGAGGCCTTGCGTGGAATTCGCGCTGCTGGCGCCACGCGTCTGATGGTGGGCCTACAGATCGACGGGCCTCCGCTGGGCAGCTACAACGACGGTTCCATGATCGAGCCCTTCCCGGTATCCGAGGCAGGCGGCGACGAGCTCGGCCAAGTCACCAGTGCCTGCTTCTCGCCGCGGCTGGAACAGAACATCGGCTTGGCGATGGTCCCGATCGGCCTCAGCGCCGAGGGGACCACCATGGTGGTGCATACTCCCGAAGGCGCCCGGCGGGGGACCGTGGTGCGCAAACCCTTCATCGACCCGACCAAGGAGACTCCGAAGGCCTAAACGCACCCCGAAACAGGAGCTGACAGGAGCATCAGTGAACCAGCCGACGCAACCGAAACCACCGCCGGGTGACGGGACGGTCCGCCCCGTCGCACCGTCCTGCGGGGGCCTGCCAGGCACTGCCGACGTCGTCATCATCGGCGCTGGCATCGTGGGCAGTTCACTGGTCAAGCACCTCGCCGAGGCCGGGTGGCGGAACATGGTCCTGTTGGACCAGGGCCCGCTACCCGATCCGGGCGGATCCACCGGCCATGCCTCGAATTTCATCTTCCCTGTGGACCACCAACGCCATGTGACCGCACTGACCGTGGAGTCGATGAACCAGTTCAGGGACCTGGGCACGCTGACCACTTGCGGTGGCATCGAAGTCGCCCGCAACGACGCAGGCCACAACGAACTGCGCCGCCGGCTGGCTTCGGCCAAATCCTGGGGTGTCGACGCCGAACTCATTGACCCCCGTCGTATCGGCGAACTCGCCCCGCTCATCGACACCTCGCTGCTCACCGGAGGATTCCACACCCCCTCCGCAGCCGTCGTCGACCCCCTCGCCGCCGGGGAGCTGATGCGCCAAACAGCGTTCGACGCCGATGCGCTGCACGTTTTTCCTGACACCGAAGTCACCGGGTTGCTCACCGAGCCCGCGGCGAGAGGTGGACCGGCACGTATCGCCGGGGTGCGCACTAGCGTGGGGGACATCGCCACCGACACCGTCGTCATCGCTTGTGGGGTCTGGTCCCCAAAGATCGGCGCGATGGCCGGTGCCGCCCTCCCGCTCACCCCCGCAGTGCACCAGATGATCAACCTCGGTCCCATCCCCGGGTTCGAAGCCAGCGGAGTGGAGATCGACACCCCGATCATCCGCGATATGACCGCCAAGATGTATGAACGCCAACGCTGGGACGAACTGCAGATCGGCTCCTACGCCCACCGGGCCATCCTGCATGAGGCTGAATCGCTGGCCCGCGTCGGCACCGCCGCATGGTCCCCGACCCAGCTTCCGTTGAGCGAGGCGGACTTCTCCGAACCGCTCGAACACGCCCGGCAGTTGTTCCCGATGCTGCGCGAACCCGGGCTGGAGCGCACCCTGGCGATCGATGGGCTGCTCTCGCTGACCCCCGACGGAGGGGCCCTGCTGGGGCCCACTCCCGAGGTCGAGGGGTTGTGGTCAGCCGCGGCGGTGTGGATCCGCGAGGCGCCAGCGGTGGGGAAGTACCTGGCCCAATGGATGAGCGACGGCTCGGCCGAGGTCGACCTGCACGCCGATGACATCGCCCGGTTCCACCCCTCCCAACGCACCCGCTCCTATGTGCGGGCCCGCGCCGAGGAAGGGTTTCCGAAGACCTACGGGATCGTGCACCCGCGCGAACAGTTCCTCAGCGCCCGCGGCCTGCGGCGCTCGCCGATCCACGGGCGGCATATCGATAACGGTGCCGAGTTCTTCGAAGCTGCCGGATGGGAGCGCCCGCAATGGTTCGCCTCCAATGCCGATCTGCTGGCCGAATTCGGTAACGCGGTACCGCAGCGGACCCACGAGTGGGATGCCCGCTGGCATTCGCCGATCAGTGTCGCCGAACACCTCTGCCTGCGGGAGCGTGGGGTGATGATCGATCTCTCGGCTTTCGCCCAGTTCGACGTCGCCGGGCCCGGTGCCATGGACTTCCTGCAGTCGCTGGCCATGGCCCAGGTCGATCGACCCGTCGGGCGGGTCATCTATACCCCGTTGTTGGATCCCCGCGGTGGATTCCGATCCGACCTCACCCTGGTCCGCCTGGGGATCGGCCACTATCGCGTCATCACCGGTGCCACCGATGCGGGACGTGATATCGCCTGGCTGCGCAGCCACCTTCCCACCGATGGTTCCGTTCATCTCGCGGATCTGACGGCGGCTACGGCGACCATCGGGTTGTGGGGGCCCAGGGCCCGCGACGTCCTGGCCTCGGTCAGCGCCAACGACGTTTCCGATGCCGCCTTTGGCTTTGGCAGCGCGGCCCACATCAGTGTGCGCGATATCCCGGTACTGGCTGTGCGGATCTCCTATGTCGGGGAACTCGGCTGGGAACTGCATACCGACGTCGACCAGGGGATGCGACTCTGGGATGTGATCGCCGACGCCGGCCGGCCCTTCGGCGTCCGCCCGGCAGGAATCGGCGTCTACGGGGGCTCAGCGCGACTGGAGAAGGGCTACCGGCTGATGGGCGCCGAGCTTTCTGCCGACTACAATCCGGTGGAGGCAGGACTGGCGTTGCCACGGGTCAAGGACGCCGGGTTCGTCGGCAAACCGGCCTACCTGCGGGCGCGTGAGGCCGAACCCGTCACCGTGTTGTGCACGCTGGGAATGGACGCCCCGGTAGCCGGTGAAGGGCCAGCAAGGTACCCCAGCGGCAGCGAACCAATCCTCACCCTCGAGGGGGAAGCCATCACCGACGCCGGAGGCCGGCGATCCTTCGTCACCAGTGCCGGTGACGGACCCTCGGTGGGCCGCTACCTCCTCATGGCCTACCTCCCGCCGGAACAGGCACAGGAAGGCAACCACTTGCTGGTCGAGTATTTGGCAGAGCATCACCGGGTGACCGTCCTCAGTGCCGGCCGCACCCCGGTGTTCGACCCCGAAAATCTGAGGATGCGGACGTGAGTGATGAAGTTCCCAACCAGCCTTCAGCCGAAAACCGTACTGGTAGCGTGAGCGCCATGACGGCACCGAGCGAACGCATGGCCAGAGGAAGCATCCAGTCCGTCGACCGTGCCGCCATCGTCCTGGAATTCCTCGCCAGTGAAGGGGCTAGCACCGTCAGTGCCGTCGGCCAGGAACTCGATGTGCATAAGTCGACGGCCTTCCGGATCCTGAACACCTTGGCCGACCATGGTCTGGTCGAACAGCGCTCGGACAGCTCGGAGTACCAATTGGGCCACGGCCTCGTCCGACTGGCCCAAACCGTCCCGACGACCGCCAGTTTCAGTCCTCAGGTGCACCAGGCGTGTGTCTGGTTGGCCGGCGAATGCCTGGAAACGGTCACCCTGAACGTCACCGAGAGTGGGGAGTCGGTGACCATCGACCAGATCCTGCCCGCTTCCTCGGTGGTCGGACGCAGCTGGCTGGGTCGCCGAACCCCCCTGCACTGCACATCGCCCGGCAAGGTGTCGCTGGGCTTCCAGCCCTCCTCAATTCGTGAGCAGCTACTACGCAGGACGTTGAAACGCTTTACCGCCTCCACCATCACCGACCGCAAGACACTGGCCTCCGAAATCACGACGACGGCGCAGCGCGGCTACGCCCTGTCGCTGGAGGAGTTCGAAGCGGGACTGACCTCGGTAGCGGCACCGGTCTTCGGTGCCGACGGGGTCATGATCGCCCAGATCGGTGTCGCCGGCCCGTCGTACCGGCTGGGTGGGGAGGCGTTGGAAATGACGATCGCCCTGGTCCAGGAAGCCGGCCGCCGGGCCTCTGTGTAGGGGCCTCAGGCGTTTTCGAAAGCGGGGTAGGAAACCTCGTAGCCAAGCCGTTTGAGTTCCGCAATGATCTCCGTCTTGTGTTCCTGGCCTTTGGTCTCGACCTTGACGCCGATCTGCACTTCACTAGCCGCCAACCCGCTGGTCGTTCGGTCATGTTCGACGTTGACCACATTGCATTCGGTGCGTGCCAGTACGGTGAGCAGCTCGACCAGGGACCCCGGCCGGTCGGGTACGCGGACGATCATCTGCATGAAGCGCCCTGCAGCCACGAGACCATGCTGCAGGACCCGGTTCAGCACCAGGGTGTCGACGTTTCCGCCGGAGAGCACAACGACGACGGGCCCCTCCAGTTCCTTGGCACCTTCGAGCACGGCAGCAACACCCGCGGCCCCGGACGGTTCGACCACCATTTTGGCCCGCTCGCTCAACAACAGCATCGCCTCACCGATCTGCTCCTCAGTCACCGTCCGGATCTCGGCAACATGATCACGCACGATCCCCAGGGTGAGTTCACTGGGCGACGGCACCGCGATCCCGTCGGCAATGGTCGACATCTTGGCCAGTCGGACTGGCGCACCCTCGAGAAGTGACGCCGGGAAGGCGGCAGCCCCTTCGGCCTGCACCCCGATGACCCGGGCTCGGGACCCGGAGAGATGCACGGCAGTGGCGACCCCGGCCAGCAGGCCTCCGCCGCCGGTGGGGACGATGATGGTCCCGACGTCGGGGACCTGTTCCAGGACCTCGAGACCCAGGGTGGCCTGACCGGCCACGATATTGACGTGGTCGAACGGTGGGATGAAAACACGTCCGCTGGTCTCCGCCTCGGCTTGGGCGTATTCGATGGATTCCGCGAGGTCACCACCGGCCAGACGTACCTCGGCACCGTAGGCACGAGTGGCTGTCACCTTGGGAAGGGCTGCCCCCATGGGCATGTAGACGAGGCAGTCGATCCCCAATTCGCGGGCGGCCAGTGCCACCCCCTGGGCATGGTTGCCCGCGCTGGCGGCGATCACCCCGCGACGGCGTTCGGCTTCGCTGAGCGCCGAGAGCCGGGTGAACGCGCCGCGCAGTTTGAAGGAACCAGTCCGCTGGAGGTTCTCGCATTTGAGGAACACCTGCACCCCGGCCAAGTCGCTGAGCGAGGAGCTGGTTTCGATTGGCGTGCAGGCAGTGACGTCGCTGAGTAGTTCCCTGGCCTGCTCGATATCGGAAAGAGTAATCGGCGAAACGCCGTCGTTGTCCGGGGCCGATGCGCACATGATGAAACTCCTCCAGCTCAATGAACGGTACTCCCGAGGGGAAAAAGACCGACTCGTTCGCGTGGACCTAGGTGCTGAATGCTCGAATTCTCGACACCCGCACCATGTCCACCGTGAATCCGCCCACCTCGTTCGGGAGTAATCTCCTTCACCATAAATCAAATATTTGGGGTGCGCGAGGCCTCCCGCCCCTGCTCCATCGTTGGGCGCCGAGGGGATGGCCGTTCAACATCACACACCCCTTCTCTTGATAGAACACAAAAGCATGATTAAACTAAGTAAGGTAAACCTAATAAATATTAAGGGTTTCGTTTCAACAGTGAGGAGTCCTCATGACTGAGGTCCAGGAACTAGCAGCCTTCGTCCACCAGGCAGATTCGGCCACCATGTCGGCCGCAGCACGGGAGCAACTGAAAATCCATGTCCTGGATACGCTCGGGGTCGCGATCGGAGCCCTCGATGCCAAGCCCATCTCCTCGATCCGGAAACTGCTGAAGGATCTGGGAGGCACCGAGCAGGCCACCATGATCGGAGGAGGCAAGTCCACTGCCGAACGGGTGGCCTTCTTCAACTCGGCGCTTTCACGGTATTTGGATTTCATGGACTCCTATCTGGCACCCAAGGAGACCAACCACCCCTCAGACAACCTGGGAGCGGCTCTGGCTGCTGCGGAAATGGCAGGGGCCAGCGGCAAGACCTTCCTGGATGCCTTGGCAGTCGCCTATCAAGTCCACACCCGCCTCTCCGACGTCGCCCCGGTCCGGGACAAGGGGTTCGACCACACCACCCAAGGCGCGTACGCGGCCGCCGCATCCGCTGCCAAGGCGATGAGTCTTACGGCGGAGCAGACGGCCAACGCCATCGCGATGGCGGGCACCGCCAACAATGCTCTGCGCGTGACCCGGACCGGGGACCTCAGCCATTGGAAGGGCCTGGCCTACCCGCACGTATCCAAAGAAGGTACGTGGTCGGCCATGCTGGCTTCGCGCGGGATCACCGGCCCGGCACAGGTTTTCGAGGGCAATAAGGGTTTCAAGGAATCCATAGCCGGTGATTTCTTCATCGATTGGTCGAGCGAGGATCTGGAGAGCGTGCTGCGCACCATCATCAAGAAGCACAACGCCGAGATACATTCCCAGTCGGCCTTGGAGGCAGCTCTGGACGTCCGCAGCCAGGAGGGCTTCGACGCCAGCTCGGTGCAAACGGCTCGGCTCCGTACCTTCGATGTCGCTTGGAACATCATCGGGGGCGGCGAGGAAGGCGATAAGCGCAACATCTCCGCCAAGGAGGAAGCCGACCACTCCCTGCCCTGGATGCTCGCCGCGGCCCTTTTGGACGGTGAGGTGACCCCCCAGCAGTACACCCCCGAGCGCATCGTTGCCCGGGATGTCCAGGATCTGATGGGCAAGGTGGAGATCAGGGAGGATCCGGAATTTTCCCGGCGTTTCCCGCAGCACATGCCAGCGGATCTGGAAATCACCCTGGCCGATGGCACACGGTTCCACTCGGCCCGGGATTCCTATCAGGGGTTCCATGACGACCCATTGGATTGGGAGGGGGCACGGCGGAAATTTGATGCCCTCACTTCACCCTTCGCCAGCCATGAGCTGCGCGAGAAGATCGCCGAGACGGTGCACACCATCGATGAGCATCAGGTCTCGGACTTGACCGTCCTGTTGGCCCAGGTCGGCACCCGGCGGTCCAGTACACCCTCGAGCCCGAATCGGCGCGAGTTTTCTCAGGAGACAGTATGACCCACCAGATTGCTCAAGACGTTTCATTCAACTTCGTTCCCCGGGCGTACCGCCCGTCGAAACCGCGCACCACTGGACTGACCGAGATTCGTGCGCCCTACTACTCCACCTTCGGCACCCGTCACCTCCAGGACGTCTTCGACGTCGCGGGTCCCTGGGTGGACGGCATCAAATGGGCAGGAGGTTCGTTTGCCCTGGTTCCGCCCGAGCAGGTCAAAAAATTCAGCGATATCGCCCACGACAACGGATCCTACGTCTCCTCGGGAGGGTGGATCGAGACCGTGCTGCGCTACGGGAATGACGCGGTGGACCAGTATTTGAAGGAGGCCAAGGACGTGGGGTTCGACACCATCGAAATCTCCACCGGTTTCATCATGCTCAACACCACCGGGCTGCTGCGTCTGGTCGAGAAAGTCACCCAGGCGGGGCTGAAAGCCAAACCGGAGTTGGGCATCCAGGTCGGTTCCGGAGGGGACTCCGGGGAAGCCGAACTGGCTGCTGAGTCGATGAAGGACATCGGCGACCTGACGGATCGTGCGAAACGATGCCTGGACGCCGGGGCCGACATCATCATGATCGAATCCGAGGGCATCACCGAGAACGTCGATGAATGGAACACCGGCGCCGCAGCATCCATCATCAACTCGGTCGGTTTGGAAAACGTGATGTTCGAGGCCGCCGACGGACCGGTTTTCGAGTGGTACATCAAGAACTACGGGAACGAAGTGAACCTGTTCGTGGACCACTCACAGATCCTTCAACTGGAGGGTCTGCGCCAGAACATTTGGGGCAATAAGTCCACGTGGGGGCGCGTGATCAACCCGGCCCCCTAGGCGCCATCGGGTAAGCAACACCGCCGTGCGCATGGCCTAGCCCATGCACCGGCGGTGCTTTTTTGGCCCGGACGATCTCCCAGACCCCCTGGGGTGCCGTTCCGGTGGGGTCTATCCGGAAACTAGTCCGCGATCCTCAGGAACTCCACATGTTCCTCGTAGTGGTCGAGGCAGTCGTGGATCAGCTGGGTTTTGGAGAAGCCCATCACGTCGTAGTCTTGCCCACCGGCTGAGAGGTGGACCTCGAGGCGGGCGTATTGGTCCCTGCTTCCGACCATGCGGCCACCGTAGGCCGGCACCGGAACAAGTTCGAATTGCACCCGGTAGATGAACGGATCCGACGAGGCGTTGGTGGTTAGCTGGACTGCCGGTCTCTCGCCCTCTTCCATCGCTACCCGGGCCGGGACACCGCGCTCGTTGAGCTCGTTGGAGACCTCCTGCAAGGCAGGGAACACCAGGTCCTGGAGATCTCGTCGGGCATCGTCGGGGCTCACGAAATTGGTGACCCTGGACAGTCTCGTCTTCCAGGTTTCGCGGTTTTCAAACCGTGCCGCCAGGATATGGGCTCGGGTGCCGGTACTCTTGTCGGCCCGGCGGCCCTCCACCCGCAACGCCTTCCACAGACTGATCATCACCAGGATCAAGACGATCGAGAATGGCAGGCCCATGATGATGGTGGCGTATTGCAGTGCGGTGATTCCACCGACCAGGAGCATGCCCATCGTCAGCAGGCCGGTGGTCCCGGCCCAGGTAATGCGCAGCCAGGGGGCACAATCCTCCTGGACGCTCCGCAGACGAGAAGACAGGTTGCCCATGACCAGGGCGCCGGAGTCGGCGGAGGTGACATAGAACAGCAGGCCGACCAGGACCGCGACGGCAATGACCACCCCGGAGAGCGGGTACTCCTGCAAGAGGTTGAAGAAGCCCAGACCGCTGCCCGATGCTGCCGTATCGGCGAACTCCGTATCCCCGCCGCGAACACGGGACAGGGCGGCGTTTCCGAAGATCGATACCCACATCACGATGTAACTGAAGGGGATGACCATGGTTCCGAGGACGAACTGGCGAATCGTTCGACCGCGCGAAATGCGGGCCAGGAACATGCCGACAAAGGATGCCCAGGCGACCCACCAGGCCCAGAAGAACAGTGTCCACAGTGACATCCACTCGTCGACGTCGTTGAAAGCGAAGGTTTGCAACGTCATGCCCGGGAACATGCTGATGAAGTCTCCGACATTCATCACGATCGCATCGAGCAGGAAGCGGGTGTTTCCGGTGACCAGAACCCAGCCGGCCAGTGCGATGGCCAGGATGACGTTGAGTTGGGAGAGGAATCGAATGCCCTTGTCGACACCTGTGGTCGCCGAGATGGCTGCCATGATCACGGCCAGGACCACCAGTCCGACTTGCGCCGCCGTCCCGATGGCGATGCCGAAGATGATGTTGAGTCCTGCGTTGAGCAGCACCACGCCGATCCCCAGGCTGGTCGCGACGCCGAAGATCGTCCCGAGCACGGTTGCGGTGTCCACCGCGTGACCGAGGACGCCGTTGATGCGTCGCCCGAAGAGCGGGAAGAGGGCCGAACGGACGGCGAGTGGCAGATTCAACCGATAGGCAAAGTACCCCAGGGCCATACCCATCAGCGCGTACATGCCCCAACCGGTGATCCCGTAATGGAACAGCGTCCAGAACGTTCCTTCTCGTGCGGCGTCGACGGTTTCGGCCTGGCCCACGGGTGGGTTCAGGTATTGCGAAACCGGCTCGGAGACGGAGAAGAACATCACGTCGGTGCCGATGCCTGCGGCGAAAAGCATCGCGGCCCAGGCAAACGTCGAATACTCGGGTCGAGAATCGTCGGGTCCCAGCCTGATGTGCCCGAACCGGGACATCCCCAGGTAGATCACGAAGACCAGGATGACGGTGGCCAGCAGGATATAGAACCAGCCGAAGCTGGTGGAGACGAAGGCGACCAGTTCACCGATGACTGCCTCGGCTTGCTTTGGCGCGGACAGGGTCCAGATCGCGACGGCAAGGACCCCGACGAGCGATGCGATGAAAACCGGCCACCTGACCGGTGCGGAACCCTTGGGTGACTCATCACCGGATTCGCTGTCGGCCTGGTCTGCAGGTGCCGGATGTAGATCGCTCATCGCGTTTTTGGCGCTCCTCGTGTCGGATTAGTCGATAGATCACGCGCCCCATGGCCCGGAGATAGCCCGGGCCGACGCTATGGACACGTTAACACGGGGGTTTGTCACATATCCACAAAGCGGCATACGTGCGGTCCAAAAACATGCCTTCCCCTGCCGGGCCAATTTGCGCAAGGTTATGGGTTCGGCAGGGGCTGGGGCCCGGCCGAGGGCTCCTGAAACGGAGGGCTCCAAGGCGGCTATTCCAGCTGGAGGACGACTTTTCCGCGGGCCCGACGGGTCTGCACCTTCGCCAAGGCGTCCAGGGCTTCGTCGAACGGGTACACCCGTTCGAGCTCGAGGTGCACCTGCCCTGAGGCGATCTGTTCCATGAGTTTGCCGAGCTCTGCTCCGACATCGAGCTGGTAGGGGAGCCCGGTCAGGTGGGCCCCGCGCTCGGATACCAGCGGGTCACCGGAAATCGAGACCAGGGTCCCGCCGTCCCTGAGCACTGGCAGACTGTCCGCCGTCGTGCCGGGCTGGACCGCCATCACGGCCGAAACCCCTCCGGGCATCCAGGCCAGCACCTCTTCGCGCCATCGGGAGTCGTGGTAGTCGACGGCCTTTTCAACCCCGACCGACTGAAGGTAGTCGTGGTTGGCAGCCGATGCCGAGGCGGCGACCCGCAAGCCCCGCTGACGGGCCAGTTGGATGGCGAACGTGCCGATGGCCCCGGATCCGCCGGCGATAAAGAGCGACCCACCTGCCGGGACATCGGCCACGGTGTGCAGCGCCTTCAACGCAGTGTTCCCGGCCACCGGAACAGCCGCTGCCGCAACGAAACTCATGCCCTGCGGTATCGGCAGGATCATCGATTCCGCCTTCACTGCGGTCCACTGGGCCCACGTGCCTCCGCCCGGCTGCATGGCGCTGACGAAGGACACGCGGTCGCCGACGGCATGGCTTGTGACGTCGTTGCCGACTTGCTCGACGACGCCGGCCGCCTCGATCCCGATGGGGTAGGGGTACCGGGCGTCCCCGGGCAGGAAGTACGAATCATGGATTCCGACGCCGATGGCGTGCACACGCACTAGCAGTTCGTCGGAGCCGATCCGTGGAACCGGCACGCGGGCCGGTTCCACGGTCTGGGCATCACGGTGTGGAAGGACGAAGGCCTTCATCGTTTTGATGTCCTGCATGTTCGACTCCTGTTTCTCCGCGTTCTCAGTCTTGGTGACCTGAGGGTGGTGGTGTTGTGGGCGATGTCCCCGGCTGGGGCGCGCCGTCGGCCTCCAGGGTTCCGTCCTCGTCCTGAGTCCTGTCGGGCACCGGGGTCCTGGGCGAGGGATTCATGGCCACCGTGGTGCGCAGCGGGGCGCCGCGCACGATGGCGATGGCGATGACCGAGACGGCGGCGATCATGGCGGCGATCATGAAGATCGGACCGAACGCATCGGCGTAGGCATTGTGGAACACTTCCTGAACCGGTGCGGGCAACCCGCTGATATCCAGTTCGGTGTCCCCGCCTCCTGCTGACATGGCGCCGGCGGGAATGCCTAGCTTTTCCAGGCCTTCGGAGATGTTGGTGCTGACGCGGCTCGTCAACACGGCGCCGAGGATGGAGACGCCGATGGCCCCGCCCAAGGAGCGGAAGAAGGCGATGGCCGCTGAGGCGGCACCGACCTCGGTGACGTCGACCGTGTTCTGCACGGCCAGCACGACGTTCTGGACCAGAGTGCCGATGCCCAGACCCATGAGGGCCATGAAGATCGCGACGTAGAGGTAGGAGGTGTCGTGGTTGATGGTGCCCAAACCGACGAGGCCGATGAGCATGATGACGCTGCCGATCATCATCACCGGCTTCCACCGTCCGATCCGCGTGACGATGAGTCCGCCGACCATGGCTGAGAGCGTCTGGCCGAGGATCATCGGAATGGTCATCAGGCCGGCAGCGGTGGGGGTGCGTCCGTCACCGAGCTGGAAGTACTGGGTCAGGAACACGCCGGAACCGAACATGCCCACACCGGCACCCACGCTGGCGACGATCATCCACGCAGCGGTGGGGTTGCGCAGCACCCGGATGGGGATCATCGGCTCGGGGGCCCGCAACTCGACGATCACCGCCAAGACGGCGGCGACGAGGAAGGCGGCCAGGAAGACGCCGGACTCCCAAGAAATCCAGTCATACTCGCTCCCGGCGAAGGTCACCCAGAGCATCGGAATGGCGGCCGATACGGAGACCAGGATGGCGCCGAGGTAGTCGATGCTGAGGTTGGCACGCTTGATGGTCGGCAGATGCAGCTTGAGTTGAAGCAGGATCAACGCGACGACGGCCAAGGGGACGCTGACGAAGAAGGTCCAGCGCCAGTTCAGGGAATCGGTGATGACCCCGCCGATCAGCGGCCCGGAAACCGTGGCCACGGCCATGACGGCACCCATGTAGCCGGCGTAGCGTCCACGTTCACGAGGGGCGATGATGGAGGCCATGATCGACTGCACCAGCGCCATGAGCCCGCCCATGGCCACGCCCTGGACCGCGCGAGCGGTCATCATCAAGGTGATGGTCGTGGAGAGTCCTGCGGCGATGGAGCCTGCCACGAACATGATGATCGCGATCTGCGCCAGGGTCTTTTTGTTGAAGAGGTCCGAGAGTTTGCCCCAGATCGGGGTGGCGATTGTCATCGCCAGCAGGCTGGCGGTGATGACCCAGGTGTACTGACGCTGGGTGCCGTCCAGATCGGCCATGATGGTGGGCAGTGCTGTGGACACGATGGTGGTGGAGATCATCGCGGTGAAAAGTGCGGCGAGCAGACCGGTCATCACCTGGAGGATTTCGCGATGCGAATACTCCCGTGGTTCTTCGGTGTTGATTGCCGCGGTGGTGGAGGTGGAGGACGTCATCCCATCAACTCGCTTCCGGTATCGGAGGTGGTGGCTAGCTTGTCGGCCCCGTGGGGTCCATGAAGTTCGGGGTCCCTGGTGATTTCTTCCAGGTGCAGGTTCAGTCGTTGCAGGAGGTTGATGGCCTGTTCGGCGTCCTCCGTGGACCAGTCGGTCAGGGAATCGGCGAACCGGCGCACGGCGTGCGTCTCACTATCTGTGAGCTTCGTCAGTCCGCGTTCGGTGATGGAGATGAGCTGGGCTCGGGCATCTTCGGGGTCCGGTCGGCGTCCGACCAATCCGTCGGCCTCCAAGCAGTCCACGGCACGTGAGGCCACGGGGGCCGAGACGAAAAGCTGGGTCGCCAACTCACCCAAACGGGCGTCACGGTGGCGCAGATGCTGCAGGAAGCCGAACCTGGTCCCCGTGAAGCTCTGGTCCTTATTGCGTTGGCCGGCTAAGCGGAAAGTCCGACTGGTTTGCACCATTTCCGAGAGAATCTGGCCGGCTTCTTGGTCATTGATCACTATTGGCTCCTTGCGTTGCTACCTGACAACGCTAACTTACTTACTTAGGGTAAGCAAGTAAGTGGCCGAGTGAAGGAAAGCCGGCCAGAGGCCCGAAACGAGCTGGCCCGAACTACTTCGCGAAGCTGCGCAGGCGCAGGCTGTTCAGAACCACCAGCACCGAACTGGCAGCCATGGCGCCGCCGGCGATCATGGGGTTGAGCAGCCCCAGGGCGGCGACCGGAATGCCGATCGTGTTGTAGAGGAACGCCCAGAACAGGTTCGTCCTGATAATGCCCAGGGTTCTGCGGGAGAGCTCGATGGCCTGCGGAATCTGGGCCAGATCGTTGCCCATGACGGTGATGTCCGCGGCCTCGATAGCCACGTCGGTTCCCGAACCCATGGCCAGGCCGAGGTCGGCACGGGCCAAGGCTGGGGCGTCGTTGACGCCGTCGCCCACCATCGCCACCACGGCGCCAGTGGCCTGCATTTCTGCCACCTTGTCGACCTTGCCCGCCGGAAGAACCCCGGCGAAGACGTCGGCCGGATCGATGCCAACCGCTGTGGCCACCTGGGCGGCCACCTCCTCGTTGTCGCCGGTCAGCAGCATCGGACGCAAGCCAAGGGAACGTAGGCGCTCGATGGCTGCCGGGGAGGACTCGCGGACGGTATCGCGCAGCCCGATGACCCCAATAGCGGCGCCGTCCACTGCGACCAGTACCGCCGTCGTTCCTTGTTTTCGGGCCGCGGACAGGGCGGTCAAGGAGGCGCTATCGGGTTCGGTGCCGTTGTCACTCAGCCAGGCGGGCGAACCGACGATGACGACGGCGGAACCCACGGTGGCCCGGACGCCGCCACCGGGGGAGGAGGTGAAAGCTGAGACGGGGTCGGCGTGCCGACCGGCGGAGGTGATGGCCTGGGCGATCGGATGCTCAGACCCCGACTCGGCGGCGCCAGCGAAGGCCAGGATCATTTCCTGATCCACATCGGCGGTGGCGATGACATCGGCCATGGCGAGTCGGCCTTCGGTGACGGTTCCCGTCTTGTCCAACAGAACGGTGTCCACCCGACGGGTGTCCTCGAGGACCTGAGGGCCGCGGATGAGGATGCCCAACTGTGCACCACGTCCGGTGCCTACGAGTAGGCCGATGGGGGTGGCCAGGCCCAGGGCGCAGGGGCAGGCGATGACCAGGACGGATACGGCTGCCGTGAAGGCTGACTGCAAATCGCCGGAAATGGCGAGCCACAGGATGAAGGTGAGCACGGCGATGGCCAGCACGATCGGAACGAAAACCGCGGAGATCCTGTCGGCCAGCCGGGCGATCGGAGCCTTGCCGGTCTGTGCGTCGGAAACCATTCTGCCCATCTGGGCCAGGGTCGTCTCCGCGCCAACCCGGGTGGCACGCACCAGCAGCCGGCCCGAGGTGTTGATGGTGGCGCCGGTCACGGTGTCGTCCGGGCCGACGTCGGTCGGCGCGGATTCGCCGGTGATCAGCGAGGTGTCGATGGCCGATTCGCCCTCGAGGATGTAGCCGTCGGTGGCGATCTTCTCTCCGGGTCGCACCACGATCTCATCCCCGGGGACCAGCTCGGAAGCCGGGATGCGTACTTCAATGCCGTCGCGCATTACGGTGGCGTCCTTGGCCCCCAGGCTCAGCAGTGACTGCAAGGCATCGCCTGCAGAGGTTTTGGCGCGGGCCTCGAGCCAACGGCCCAATAGCAGGAAGGTGGCCACGACGCCGGCCGTTTCGAAGTACAGCTGGTGGTCGGACATGCCCATCCCGGTGCCGGCGGTCATGGCCGGGTCCAACAGCAACTGCCACAGCGAGAAGAGGTAAGCGGCCAATACGCCGATGGAGACCAAGGTGTCCATGGTGGAGGAGAAGTGGCGGGCGCTGGCCAGGGCGGCGCGGTGGAAAGGCCAGGCCGACCACCAGGTCACCGGTGTCGCCAAGGCCAGGGCCACCCAGCCCCAGTGCGGGAACTGCAGGGCGGGAATCATGGAGATCAGGAACAACGGAATCGTGAAGATCGCACCGACGATCAGGCGCGGACGCAGGTCCTCGGCGCTTCCACCATGGTTCAGGTGATCGACGTGCTCGCCGGGCTTTCCCCCGTTATCCTGCGGGCTGCTGTCGGGGTGGTGATGCGGATCCTGCCTGACCGAGGCACCGTATCCGGCGGCCTCGACCGCCGTGAGCAGCTCGGTGTCACTCACCGATGCCGGGGCGGTAACACGCGCCGATTCCAAGGGCAGGTTGACGCTGGCTTCCACGCCCTCGATTTTGCCCAGCTTGCGCTCAATCCGCGAGACGCACGAGGCGCAGCTCATCCCCTGGATATCCAGATCGAGGATCCGGCCTTCTGCGACGGTCTGTTCGAGGTGCTGTTCCATGCTGCTGCTCCTGGCTGGTGGTGCCTTAGGTGTTGGTGGGGACGATCGTGTAGCCGGCCTCGGAAACTGCCTCGTTGAGGCTGGCTTCGCTCAGGGGTTCGGAGGAGTCGATGTGGGCCGTGGAGACTCCTCCGGCGACGAGATCGATATTTACGCTGGTGACGCCGTCAATCTCCGAGAGTTCCTCGGTGACTGAGGCAACGCAGTGGTTGCAGGTCATGCCGTCGATGCTGATGGTGGTGGTCATGTTTGCTCCTTTTTAGGGGTCAGCGCAGGAGGCGGCCGATGGCTGCCGAGGCCTCGCGGACCTTGTCGTTGACGATCTCTGGGTCACCGGTCTCTAGTGAATCCTGGGCGGCACCGACGACACAGTGTCCGATGTGCTCCTCGACCAGGCCGAGGCTGACCTTGTGTAGTGCGGCGTTGATCGCTGAGATCTGCGTGAGGATATCGATGCAGTACTTCTCTTCGTCCACCATCCGTGCGATCCCGCGGACCTGCCCTTCGATGCGACCCAGCCGTTTGAGCAGGGACTGCTTATCGGCGGTGTACCCGTGCTCGCGGTGCGCATCGGCTGGTTGATCAACGGTCGGCAAGGTGGTGTCCATAACGTCAAGTTATACCCCCCTAGGGTATGTCGTCAAGTACCCCATAGGGGTACGAAGGCGAAAACGTGATGGTGGTGTCCCCACTCCGCGGAGTCTGCAATCCTGGTGCCGCTCGATGCGGGGTGGGGCCGCGGCCGCGCGGGCCCGCGTTGCTACACTGGTCGGCGTGACATCCACCCAGCTCTCGGTCCGCCAGATCCCCGCAGCCGACCACGTTGCACACCTTGCCCGACACTCCGAATCCAGCTTTATGCAGCTGCCCGCGTGGGCCGGGGTCAAAAGTGAATGGCGTGCCGAATACCTTGGCTGGTTTGACCAGCAAGGCGCCCTGCGGGCCTCTGTTCAAGTACTGCATCGGCCGGTTCCGGTCCTGAAGTACACCTTGGCCTATTTGCCCGAAGGGCCCGTCGCCGAATGGGGCACCCTCAACCCCTCAGATGTCATGGCCCCCATGCTGGCCCATTTCAAAACCCGCAGGGTCTTCCTTGTCCGCATGGGACTGCCGGTCATCACCCGCAGCTGGGCCGCCGCAGCCGTGCGTAAGGCGCTCTCGGCCGGCGGGCATTCGCTGATGACCGAGCTGGACCCGCTGCACACCGATGACCGGGCGACCGCGCTCGCCGATCAACTGCGTGAACTCGGGTGGACGAAGCAGGAAGTCAGCGAAGACTTCAACACCGGCCAGCCCGAATTTGTGGCTCGCATCCCGCTTGTCGGAGCCGATGGCCAGGCCCTGGATATCGACGGGGTGTTGGGCCAAATGAACCAGAACGCCCGCCGGGAGACCCGCAAGGCGGCCTCCGGCCCGCTCGAGGTTCAGGTCGGCGGGATCGAAGATATTGGACGCTTCCACGCGCTGTACCGGCAGACCGCTGAACGCGACGATTTCACCGGGCGACCGGTGGGGTACTTCACCACCATGATGCAGGCGCTGAACGCGCACGCTCCCGGGACCTGTAGCGTCTACTTCGCCGTCCACGAGGGGCAGGACCTCGCTGCGGCCATCAGGGTTTCCCGTGGTCAGGGTGCCTGGTATGTCTATGGTGCCTCGTCCACCATCGAGCGAAAACTTTTCGCGCCCAAGGCCCTGATCCACCGCATGATTGCAGATTCGCTGGCCGAAGGGTGCACCTTCTTGGACCATGGCGGTGTTTCGGCGACGTTGGATAAGGGACACCACCTGGCTGGTCTGACCTTGTTCAAGACCACCTTGGGCTGCAACGTCGTGCAGGAGCTGGGGGAGTGGGATTACCCGCTGAACAAGGCTGTGACCGGGGCCTTCAACCTTTATATGCGCCTGCGCGATCGAGGCTAAGCACCGAACTGTGCCGCGGCGGCGGGAGGGCTACCGTCGCCTCGGCTTCGGGCATAGAGTGGCGCCATAGGGACCGATACCTGGAGGCAGCAGTGGGCGATTACCGTGCATATACCGATGAGGAAAAGGCTGCCTACGTGGCCCCGGCGTGCGATTCCTGCGGACAGCATCGACATGTCGTCTGGGAGGACACCGGCTCCGCCGATGCCCACTGGGTCCGGAGGGACGCCGGCTGCTCCAACGAGGCCTGCACCGCGTGACCGGCAGACGCTAGCGAGGGGTGTGCGACCGTTCGCGGACGGTGGAATTTCTTCTCGTCGGGATTAGCTGTCGCATTCCTTGCAGATCATCATGCCGTCCTTCGTGCGGGAGAGCTGAGAACGGTAGCGAACGAGGAAGCATTCCCCACAGGTGAACTCGTCCTGGGCCTGCGGGCGCACCTGGACGACGAGTTCCTCGTCGATGATCGCACCGGGCAGTTCGTCGCCATCTAGGGGCTCTTCCTCGTCCAGCTCCTCAACGGCGGTCTTCTTATTGGGAGCGTCAATTTGCTTGACCTGCTTGAGGGTCTCCTCGTCGCGCTCGGCAACGTCCGGGCGGACCTCATCGTATTCAACAGCCATGTGATTCTCCTGAGCATTCAACGGATCGAAAGCGACATGCTAGGCGACGAGAAGTGGCAGACACAAACCGAGTCCCGACGAGCAAAACGTTTTGGTGGTCTTCGCGGGCCCGCAGCATCGCAAACAGCGCATCCACAGCCCCCGCCGCGCCTGTTCCTTGGGTCACCAGGAGCCGGGCGGCGGAGGCTCCGGGTTCAGGATGCGGCGGGTTCCAAGACCCTCTCGGGCTCCTCGACCATCGGTTCGGTCAGGCGACGACGACGGATGGTCAGGGTGACGGCACCGGCGGCAATGGCGGCGAGAGCGCCGATCATGAAGCAGAGGCTGAAGGCGTCTTGCGTGGGGACCGGGGTGGTGCCGGGCGACAGCGGGACCGAATTGCTGGTCAGGACGATGGCCATCACCGCAGCGGCGCTGGTCGTGCCGATGGAACGCATGAGGGCGTTGACGCCCACGCCAGACCCGGCTTCCGCTGCCGGTAGGTTGTCCATGACCAGGATCGGCATGGCGGCGTAGCCGATGCCGATCCCCGCGCAGGCAATGCAGGAGGCGAGCATCAGTTCCCAGGGGGCGTCGGTGAGAAGGAACGCGAAACCGTAGCCGGCGGCCATGACAAAGGCCCCCAGGGCCAAGGTGTTGCGGCCACCGAACCGAGTCATCAGTGCCGCTGAGATCGGTGAGAACAGGAGCATCATCAGCCCTGCAGGTGCCATCCAGAGGCCGGCTTCCAGGACGCTCTGTCCCAAGCCGAAGCCGGTGGAGGTAGGCATCTGGAGTAGCTGTGGAATCACGATGGACTGGGCCATCATGCCAAAGCCCATGAGGACCGCAGCGATGTTGGTCAGCAGGACGGGGCGCCGGGCCGTGGAGCGCAGATCGACCAGTGGTTCGTCATGTCGGAGCTCGTAGACACCCCAGAGGGCCAGGATCAGCAGGCCCCCAAGAATCGAGCCGAGGGTTCCCGCGGAGAGCCAGCCCCAGTCATTGCCCTTGGACACCCCGACGAGAATGCCGACGATGCCGGCCGCCAGACCAAGGGCGCCGACGGCGTCGAAGGTCGCGGGGTGCTGGATGGCTCGGTGGGGCAATGCCGTGGCCGAAAGTATGGTGACGACGACGCCCAGCCCTGCCGTGAGCCAGAAGAGGGCGTGCCAGTCGTATTCCTGGGAGATCCATGCGGCCAGCGGCAAGCCGAGTGCACCGCCAACGCCCAGCGTCGCGCTGATGCCGGCGACTGCGGCATTTCTCATCTTGGGAGCCGACAACTCACGGGCGAAACTGATGGCCACGGGGATGTACCCCATGGCGAGGCCTTGGAGGATCCTGCCGATCACGACGAGGATGAATGCGCTGGACACGGCGGCAACGAGTGAGCCGAGCAGCAGGACGAGCGCGGAGACCACCAGAACGGGCTTCCTGCCCTTGATGTCGGCCAGGCGGCCCGCGACCGGCATGGCTACCGCCCCGCCGAGGAGCGTGGCGGTCACGACCCAGGCGGCATTGCTCCCCGAGGTGTCCAGCAGGTCGGGTAGGTCCGGCTGGATCGGGATGACCAGCGATTGCGTGAGTGCTGCGCACAGGCTCGAGAAGCCGAGCACGACGACCGCCAACAGGGGATGTCGGGCTGTGCCCGTGGACACTTCCTGCGGGGGGTTGGCGGTTGACGTTGTTTCTTCCATGTACTTCTTTCGTTGCTTGGACCCGACCCAGTCTGGGTGTGTAAGTTACATAAGGTAAGTTGTGCAGACTACACACGTTGCGAGAGACGTACCTAATCGACGAGACACGGAGACGCGCATGGGCGAGCGGTGGCCACTGCCCGAAGTTGCGGATGTTTCGCGGGCCCGCCTTCTGGCCAGTTACCTCGCCAGCCTCGATCTGCAGCGGCGAGCGCTGGAGACCCATCTGCATTTGAGTACCTCCGAATTGCGCATCCTGTGGCTGTTCTCCGATGGGCAGCTTCGAACGCTGCGCGAGATCGCAGAGAACCTGAGATTGGAGCAATCCACCGTGAACCGTCAGGTCAATGCGGCGCATGCTGCCGGATTGCTCGGGCGTTCGCGCCCTGAAGGTGGGAACGCCTACGTCTTCTTCGCGACCCAGTCAGGTGTGGCGGCCTTCGAGAAGGACCTGGTCACGAGTCTGGGCGCCTATGAAGCGGCACTTCAGAAGCTGGGGCCCGATGATGCTGCCGCCTTCCTCCAGACGATGCGTCGCTTTCTTGATGTGTACCCCGACACCCTAGGGACTCCCGACGACCTCGACGGCTTTTCGTCGGAGTAGGGGCCGCGGCCGTCGGCTGCACTGCTATCCAATCTCCGGGCCCTGACCCTAGACTATGTGTCATGGGCCACAAACGTGGTTCTGTTTCCCGGTGCCCGTGGCGAGGAATGGCTCGACGCTCACGTTCATCGGATGCAGGGTGGTGTTGCCTCATGGCTTGGAATTCACCGGCATCGCCGGCGCTTCAGCAGTATGCCGAGCTTGCCCACGCCCGTCTCTCATCGGGAGGATCGTCGCTGCCTGCGCTGCAGGGACCCGACTTCCCCCGGCTGCGCCCCGTCGTGCACGACTCCTGGGTCCGTTCGCTGGGCTTTCACCGGGACCCGGCAGGGGCCGGTGCGGTCAGCGGCTTGAACGACCCAGAGCTGGCCGAAGCCCGACGCAGCCATCCGCTGGTGTCACTCATGCCCGTCTTTGACCGCCTCCTGATTCAACCGGCGAAGGACACCGGACTACTCGTTGCGGTAGGGGACGACGCCGGACACCTCCTCTGGGTCGAAGGGGATGCCTCTGCGAAGAACGCCGCAGAGCGCATGGCGTTCGTTCCTGGTGCCGACTGGTCGGAGAGTTGTGTAGGAACCTCCGCTCCCGGGACGGCGCTGGTCACCGGCGGTGGAGTCCAGATCAGCGGGGCCGAACACTTCAGCCCGGAAGCCCACCGCTGGAGTTGTTCCGCAGTGCCCATTCACTGTCCGTTGACCGGCCGGCTGCTCGGCGTGGTGGACTTGACCGGGCATGACGACGCCGTCGCCAGCCACTCACTGGCCCTGCTGCAGGCTGCTGTCGCCGCCGCCGAAGCCCAACTGCATGTCGAGGCGTTGAAGGGCGCTGCCCGCGGACGGCGCCTGGCCGTTCCGGTCGCCACGGCCGCCGCCAGGTTGAGGGTTCTCGGCCCAGACGCCGGAATGCTCGACGGCATGGCACCTCGCAAGTTCCTGGGCGGTCGTCATGCCGAAATCCTGGCCCTGCTGGGCTGGAGCCGCGGCGGCCTCGATGCGGCGGAATTGGCCGAACTTCTTTTCGGCGATGCCGGCCAACAAGTCAGCGTCCGGGCCGAAATGGTCCGCTTGCGCAAGGCCTTGGGTCCCGAAGCACCACGGATTGGCTTGGAATCCCGTCCCTACCGCATCGGTCCGGCCGTCACGATGGATGCCCGTGATGTCCTGCGCCACCTTGGGGCCGGCCGGCTTCGCGAGGCCCTGGCCGCCTATGCCGGGCCGGTCCTGCCCCGTTCGGAAGCCCCCGGGGTGATCGACATCAGGCTCGAGGTCGCCGGCGCCCTGCGGGAAGCCATGCTCAATGACGCGGACCCTGACACGCTGCTGGACTACCTCGAGCTGCCCGAAGCCGGCGCCGATGTTGAAGGCCTGCGCACCGCCCTGCAGGTCCTTCCGGCGCGTTCACCTCGGCGTTCGGTCGTCGTGGCCCGCCTGCAGCGGCTGGAAGTCGAACTGGCCTGAACGCCGGACGGTGACGGTGCAACGTGGGTGCAACCTCTCCTTATGTAACGTGATCCACATCACGCAGAACCCGCCATCGTGGCGCCGGGCCCTCGGCCCGGCAGTGCCACCGGCAGCCAACAAAGGAGTTGTCATGACCGTCTATGCCGCCCCCGGAACCGATGGGGCACTACTGGACTTCAAGCCCCGTTACGAGCACTTCATTGGCGGTGAATGGAAGGCCCCCGTGAAGGGCGAATACTTCGAGAACATCACCCCCATCACCGGAAAGGTCTTCTGTGAAGTCGGCCGAGGTACGGCCGAGGACATCGAAGCAGCCATCGATGCGGCCGAAGGGGCGGCACCAGCCTGGGGCCGGACCAGCCCCGCCGAGCGGGCCGCCGTGCTGAACAAGATCGCCGACCGCATCGAAGAGAACCTCGAAATGCTTGCCGTCGCCGAAACCTGGGACAACGGCAAGGCCATCCGCGAGTGCCTCAATGCCGACCTGCCGTTGGCGGCGGACCACTACCGCTACTACGCCGGGGCCATCCGCGCGCAGGAAGGCCGGCTCTCTCAGATCGACGAGAACACCGTCGCCTACCACTTCAACGAACCGCTAGGTGTGGTCGGACAGATCATCCCCTGGAACTTCCCGATCCTGATGGCGACCTGGAAACTGGCACCCGCGTTGGCCGCGGGCAACGCCATTGTGCTCAAACCCGCCGAGCAGACCCCGGTGTCGATCCTGGTGTTGATGGAGTTGATCGCGGACTTGCTCCCACCGGGCGTGCTCAATGTGGTCAACGGATTCGGCACGGAGGCCGGCAAACCGCTCGCCTCCAATAAGCGGATCCGCAAGATCGCGTTTACCGGTGAGACCACCACCGGTCGGCTGATCATGCAGTACGCCTCGCAGAACCTCATCCCCGTCACCCTCGAGTTGGGCGGGAAGAGCCCGAACATCTTCTTCGAGGACATCGCCGCGCAGAACGATGCGTTCTACGACAAGGCCCAGGAGGGGTTCACCATGTTCGCGCTGAACCAGGGTGAGGTCTGCACCTGCCCCTCACGCGCCCTGGTGCAGGACTCGATCTACGACAAGTTCATGGGCGACGTCACTGCACGGACCGAAGCCATCAAGCAGGGCCACCCACTGGATACCGACACGATGATGGGTGCCCAGGTCTCCAACGACCAGCTGGAAAAGATCCTTTCCTACATCGACATCGGCAAGCAGGAAGGCGCCAAGGTCCTGACCGGCGGTGCCCGCGCCGACCTCGGGGGCGAACTGTCCGGCGGCTACTACGTCCAGCCGACGATCTTCGCCGGCGACAACTCGATGCGGATCTTCCAGGAGGAGATCTTCGGACCCGTCGTCTCCGTGGCCCGCTTCAGCGGCTACGATGACGCGCTGAAGACCGCCAACGATACGCTCTACGGCCTTGGCGCCGGGGTGTGGGCCCGTGACGGGGCCACCGCCTACCGCGCCGGACGCGAGATCCAGGCGGGCCGTGTCTGGGTGAACAATTACCACACCTATCCGGCGCACGCGGCCTTCGGCGGGTACAAGTCCTCGGGCATCGGACGGGAAAACCACCTGATGATGCTGGACCACTACCAGCAGACCAAGAACCTCTTGGTCTCCTACGCCCAGGACAAGCAAGGGTTCTTCTAAACCACTCATTTCCCTATCCGCAGTCCACGGATTCCGGCACCGACGCCGGAACCTGCGAACCCCGAAAGGCAGGAAACACCATGAGTACCATGAATGCAGCCATCGTCCACGAGTTCGGCAACGAGATCGACATCGCCACGGCAGAAATTCCAGAGCCGGGCCCCGGCCAGGCCCTGGTGAAGCTGATCGCCTCCGGCGTCTGCCATACCGACCTGCACGCGCTCGGTGGCGACTGGCCGGTCAAACCGAAACTTCCGCTCATCCCGGGACACGAAGGCGTCGGCTATGTCGAAAAGATCGGAGAAGGCGTCACCGAGGTGAAGGTCGGCGATATGGTCGGCAACGCCTGGCTCGCCAACGCCTGCGGGAACTGCGAGTTCTGCCGCACCGGCTGGGAGACACTCTGCGAATCCCAGACAAACGGGGGATACTCCGTGGACGGATCGTTCGGCGAGTACATGCTGGTGGAGGCCAAATTCGCCACCCACATTCCGGAAGGCTCCGATCCCCACGAGATCGCCCCGGTCCTGTGCGCGGGAGTCACGGTCTACAAAGGACTCAAGCGCTCTGAGGTCAAGCCAGGCCAGTGGGTCGTCATCTCGGGGATCGGCGGGCTCGGGCATATCGCCGTGCAGTATGCAGTTGCCATGGGCATGCGGGTCGCCGCGGTCGACGTCGCCGAGGAAAAGTTGGCCCTGGCTCGCAGCCACGGCGCCGAAGTAACGGTCAACGCCTTTGCCGCCGATCCAGTGGAAGCCATCCAGGAAGCCACCGGCGGAGCCCACGGGGTACTGGTCACGGCAGTACATCCCGACGCGTTCGGTCAAGCCATCGGCATGACCCGGCGTGGCGGTACGATCGTCTTCAACGGACTGCCGCCGGGGGATTTTCCCGCTCCTATCTTCGACATCGTGCTCAAGGGACTGACCATCCGGGGGTCCATCGTGGGCACCCGGCAGGACATGATCGAAGCCCTGGAGTTCTATGCGGCAGGGAAGATCAAGCCCACGTTCCAGACCCGTCCGCTCGAGGACGTGAACGCGGTCTTCGACGAGATGCGTCATGCCAAGATCGACGGCCGAGTGGTCATCGACTACACGGGGACCACCGTCTAAACGGTTTCCGGGAAGGAACACGGCCGTCATGCCCCGGCCCGGAACCGCAATCCAGCGGTTGCGGGCCGGGGTCTCGGCCCCTGAGGAGAAGGAGAACACCGTGGATACCGTGCTCGATGCCCGCCCCGACATCGAAGGTGAGGACTTCACCCGCGTCCGGCTCACCGCCGACGCCCAGGTGCTGCTGCGCAGCCTCTGGGCCCGCCATGGGCCGCTGATGTTCCACCAGTCGGGTGGATGCTGTGATGGTTCATCGCCGATGTGCTTCCCGGAAGGGGACTTCATCACCGGCGACGCCGATATCCGCCTAGGTGTCTTCGGACTGAAGGACGACGACGGCACCCCGCTGGGTGATATCGATTTCTGGATGTCGAAGGAACAGTTCGCTTACTGGAAACACACCCTGCTCACCGTCGATGTCGTTGATGGAAGGGGCGGGGGCTTCTCTCTCGAGGCTCCGGAAGGCAAGCGTTTCCTGATCCGCAGCGAACTCATCGACGGCTGAGGCCCGACCTTGCAAGCCGGTGGCCGACCCGTGGCGCAGGGAGCCTGGGACCATCGGCCACCCGGTACCCGCGCTCCTTGGCGAGGACAGATCACTCGTGCCAGGGAAGTCCCCGGCGGGTGGCCGGCAGGCCACAATTGCGAGATGTTTCGTCAGGCTGGGGTTCCTGCTGAGACAACCCGGCCAGTATGCTCACCTCTCCAGTCGCCTGGGCTGGAACCAATTTCCTTGCCTCACTTACCGTCAGACCGGATCCGACGGCTGGTATACGAAGCTGCCCCCATCAACAAACTAAGGAGTTCCCATGACTTTTCCTCCCATCGCCCACGTCGCGTTGACCGTGACAGACCTGGACCGCAGCTCGGCCTGGTACGAACGGCTCCTGGGTGTTTCGCCCGTGTTGGATGAGGACGCTGGCGGTTTCTGGCACAAGGTCTATCCGTTGGACGGTGGGATGCTGCTGGGGCTGCACTTCCACCCGGGGACGGACTCCAACGACCGGTTCGACGCCCGACGAGCAGGGATGGACCATGTCGGTTTCGGATGCGCCGACTATCAAGAACTCGTGCGCTGGCGGGATCAGCTGGACACCTGGGGAATCAAGCACGGCGAAATCGTCGAAGCCCACTATGGTTCGGGGCTTTCGTTTGTGGATCCCGACGGAAACGCGCTCGAGTTCTTCGCACCCGCTTCCTGATCCCCAGCGAACTCATCGGCCACTGAGGCACCCGGACGCGTCCTCCCCGCAGAGGCAACCATGACAGAATCGAGGTGAACACCCCCGCCCCGTGGTAGCCGTCAGGAGGCCCCCGACCGATGAAGGACCAGGGAACGCCCGGCGCTGCCCGGCGCCAACTGGACATCGAATCCCGGTCGATCTGGGCCGGTGTCGTCGCGGGGATCCTGGCCGTCATCGTCGGTGCCATCGCGTTTCGTGGATACCGGCCACCTTTGGCCGGGGACGGGTCGGTGGCGATCTATGCCTCGGTGGTCTCCGGGGTGATGGCCGGTGCCGGATTCGTGGCCGGATACGTCCAGAACATCCGTACCGTCCATCTGTGGCTCGGTGCGCGTCCGGTCATCCGGCAGATCCTCGACGTCGCAGCCCTGCTGGTGGTGCACGCCTCGATCGCGACGATGTCCGCCCTGGTGCTTTTCCGCCTCTTCCAGCAGGCATTCTCGGGCCTGACCGTGGATCCGGTGGCCGGAACGGTGATGTTGGCTGTTTCCGCTGGTGTCGCTGGCTACTTCGGATATATCTCCGGGGCGCGTATCACCGCCATCGCCCTGTCGGTGATGCTGGCGGTCTTCATGTCCTCCGGGATGCTGGTGAGCATGCTGTATGCGGAGAACCCGCTGTGGTGGCACTCCATGTTCAGCGAGCTGGGCACCGGGCAAGCCGGATTGACGTCCTTCTGGACGTTCAACACCACCATCACGACCTCAGGGATCATCCTCACCACACTCTCCGCGTTCATCACGCGTGACCTGAAGCAATGGGCCGACGTCGTCGCCGCCGCCAAACGCCACGACGAGTCGGGTGCCCGGCGCTGGCACCGGACCCTGGGCGTTCACCGGCTCATGCGCCCCCGCCCCGGGGTGGTGCGTACCTGCCTGGTCGCCGGCGGGGTGTGCATGGTCGGCATCGGACTGTTCCCCGTCAATACATTCGAGCCGGTGCATACATTCTTTGTGCGGGTCCTCGCGGTGTTCCTGCTGGTGTTGCTGGCCGGGGTTCCGCTGTGGCTACCGGGGTTCCCCAAGGCCTTCTTTCTGCTCACCTATCTGGCGGTCGGCGCGCTCGTGGCGGCAGCGGCCCTGTGGCGTCCGCTGCAGTACTACAACCTCACGGCTCTCGAGCTCGCAGCGGCCGGAATCGTGTTCGCCTGGCTCGTGGTTTTCATCCGCAATACCACCGCCGTGGTGGCCTCTGCCGGCGTCGAGCCCGCGGTCCCCGGTCTGCCCGCAGGCCCCCTGGAGGACGAAAAACCCCGCAACGACGGCTCCGGTCATATAACGAACAGGTAACGATAGCTAGCGGGTCAAAACAACACGGGGTGCTCGGCGGCATCCCTTGGCAGCTTTGGGATGCCTCCGAATGGGGTCGGTGCGGCGAAAGTGTCCTCTCGGGCCGAATCCGTGTCAAATCGCCACACCCCGGCTTGATCGAAATCCTGAGCGCGTTAGGTTTGTAGGGATGGAAAATGAACTCGCAAACACACAGTCCGAGGCTACATTTCGCCACCCAGCCACCGAGGACGGAGCAGCCATGTGGAACATGGCCAAAGATTCCGAAGTGCTGGACTTGAACTCTTCCTACTACTACCTTCTCTGGTGCCGCGACTTCGCGCAGAGCTCGCTGATGGCCGTCATTGACGGCCAGCCAGCCGGCTTCGTGATCGGCTACATGCGCCCCGACGAGCCCGGAACCCTGCTGATCTGGCAGGTCGCCGTCGGCGCTGGATTCCAGAAGCGTGGCCTGGCCGCCAAGATGCTTGATGAGCTGGCCGAGCGCACCCATGCCGATCGTCTGGAAACGACGATCACGGCAGACAACGGTGCGTCGAACCACCTGTTCCAGCGCTTTGCCGAACGCCATGAGGCCGAATGCGAGCGCGAGCCGCTGTTCACCCCCGGCATGTACCCGGACGGCCACGACACCGAGTACCTGTACCGCATCGCCCCGTTGGGACTGGATGCGGATCTGCGCACGCTGAACCTGGCGTCCAGCAACTCCAAGGGCTAGTACCCACCACGACTTCCGGCGCCCCGGGCATCACCGCGATGCCTTGCGCCCTCCTGAAGCCTGTCATCGACCTCTGAAAGGGAATGACCATGACTGACATTTTTGAAACCCGCGAATCCGAGGTTCGCACCTACAGCCGCAGCTGGCCCGCAGTGTTCGCGACCGCTTCCGGCGCCACGCAGACCGCCGAAGACGGTAAGGAATACCTGGACTTCTTCGCCGGTGCCGGTGCACTGAACTATGGGCATAACAACCCCGCCCTGACCCAGCCGCTCGTAGAGTACCTGACCAGCGGTGGCGTCGTCCACTCGCTGGACATGATGACCCCGGCGAAGCGGGACTTCCTGCAGACCTTCCAGGACCTCATCCTCGAGCCGCGCAAGCTCGACTACAAGGTGATGTTCCCCGGCCCGACAGGCACCAACACCGTCGAAGCCGCGCTGAAGCTGGCCCGCAAGGTGACCGGCCGCCAGAACGTCCTCTCCTTCACCAACGCCTTCCACGGCATGACGCTGGGTGCGCTGTCGGTGACCGGCAACTCGATGAAGCGCGCAGGCGCCGGCGTTCCGCTGGCCAACAGCTCGCGGATCCCCTTCGACGGCTACCTCGAAGGCGAACAGGCCGATTTCGTCTGGCTCGAGCACCTGCTCGAGGACAGCAGCTCCGGCGTCGACAAGCCCGCTGCCGTCATCGTGGAGACCGTTCAGGGTGAAGGCGGCCTGCGTGCCGCCCGCGCCGAATGGCTGCGCAACCTGGACACGCTGCTCAAGCGCCATGACGTCCTGCTGATCGTCGACGACGTCCAGGCCGGTTGCGGCCGTACGGGCACGTTCTTCAGCTTCGAGGAAGCCGGCATCGAGCCGGATATCGTGTGCATCTCCAAGTCGATCTCCGGCTACGGCATGCCCATGGCCCTGACGCTGTTCAAGCGCGAACTCGATATCTGGGGCCCGGGTGAGCACAACGGCACGTTCCGTGGCAACAACCCGGCCTTCATCACCGCGACTGCCGCGCTGAAGAAGTACTGGGCCAACCAGGACTTCCAGAACGAACTGGCCGGCACCATCACCGCCCTGCGTGATGGCCTGTCCGAGATCGTCGCCCTGGTCGATGGCGCTGAGCTCCGCGGCCGCGGCCTGCTCTCCGGCGTTGTCTTCCCGGACCACTCGATCGCCTCGAAGGTCGCCGCCGAATCCTTCGCCAACGGCCTCCTCGTGGAGACCTCCGGCTCGGAGGACGAAGTCCTGAAGATCATGCCGCCGCTGACCATCACCGCCGAAGAACTCCAGCGTGGTTTGACCGTGCTCGGCAACGCCGTGCGCACCGTGACCGGCCAGCCGGCCCTGGCCGCCGTCTAAGCCTTCGCTCCCCGAACACCACACTCTTTCCCCAAACTTCCCCAGGAGGACAACACATGCAGGTAATCAACCGCAATGACCTGAACGACACCGAGCGCGACATCAAGTCGGAGACCTGGCGCAGCCGCCGCATGGTGCTGGCCCGCGAAGGAGTCGGCTTCTCCTTCCACGACACCGTGATCTACGCCGGAACCACCTCGACGTTCCACTACGCCAACCACATCGAAGCCGTGTACTGCGTGCAGGGTGAGGGAACGCTGACCAACGAGGAGACCGGCGAGGTCCACGATCTGGCCGACGGCACCATGTACCTGCTCGATGGCAACGAGAAGCACACCGTGCGCGCCACCTCCGAGCTGCGCATGGCCTGCGTCTTCAACCCGCCGGTGACCGGCCGCGAAGTCCACGACGAGAACGGCGTCTACCCGCTGGTTGTCGAAGATCCGGCCCAGGCCTAAGGCCCCGGCAGATTCCCGCGAAGCGCGGCACACACGTTGGTGTGTGCCGCGCTTCGTTATGTCCGGCTACGGAACTTCCCACGGTTCGATCGGGCCGGGAATCGTTGAAAAGAGCGGATGAGTCTCGGGTGGCATCGGGACCGTCTGCACGAGCCCGACCGCGCGGACCGCGAGCTTGGCCAGCAGATGCTCGCGCTCGTGCTCCAGCTGGCCGGCGGTCACGGTCAGGAGCGGCGTGAGTGGGGCGTGCGGCTCCAGGATGAGGGCACGGTTGAATCGGTAGCCGCGGGAATCGGCCTCGGCAGCAACGCCCTCGAGGTAGGCGCCGATCAAGGAGATCGGGTCGCCGCCGGTACGGAACCGTGTCAGTTGGGGGTGGTTTCGGTAGCCAACGGTGTCGCCACCAAGGACCTTTTGCGCCAGCAGGGTTTCGCGCCAGCAGGCAACCAGACCCTTGGAATCCAGATACCGGGGGTGCAGGGACCAGAGGCGCATGGGGGTATCCTATCCACTTTCTCGCTCGAGCCCACCTGCCCCCACAACTCAAGGGATCGAACATCATCGCCCGGGTTCCGATCCCTCCTCCGTCGTTGTGAAGATCCTTCGGTACAGATCATCGCCGTAACTGCTGGGCAACGGCGCGCCCTCGACGATTTTGAAAGTACTTCCCCGATCGGCCCGCAGGAACAGCATGGACTCGTCGTCCTGCTCGGCCATCACCCCGGCCAAGTCGTACATGTGGGTCACGAAGACGACCTTGATGCCCGCCTTCAGGAGCGCACGGACCACATGCCGACCGATTTCGGAGCCTTCACGCTCGTTGGTCGCCCCGAAGGATTCGTTGAACAGCATCAATGCTGAGGGGGACAGGCGGTCCACGAGCCCGTCCATCCTCGCTAGTTCTTCGTCGAGTTTTCCCTGGGTCTGTCCGGTGTCCTCCTCGCGTTTGAAATGCGTGAACACCCCCGCGGCGACATTGGCCGTCAAGCTGTCCGCGCCGACGAACATCCCGCATTGCATCATCAGTTGGGCCATCCCCAGACTCCTCAGAAGCGTCGACTTTCCGCCGCGGTTCGCCCCCGTGATCATGATCAATCCGATGTCCCGGGCCGAGATGTCGTTGCCGACCACTGCTGCCGTGGACAGCAGGGCCAGCGAAACGTCGTAGAGACCGGTGCATTCCAGCTGGTGGGCGGTGCCCGACGTCGGGACCGGGAACGCAGTCTTGGCTCCCCGGCCGGCCAGTGTCTCTTGAAGCCGCAGGCAACCCATGTAGAAGGCGAGCTCGGTCCTGAGGTTCCTGAAGAAGTCCAGGATGTGGTTCGTCGAACGCGACATGGCGGCGGCTACCGGACTGATGGCCCTGCCGCGCAGATCACCCAGCTCCTTGGCACCGGTTTCGTCGCGGTCCGAGATCCGGAACGATGGTGCCGATGCATGCCGCGTCTCCATCCGGTGTCCCAGGAACTTGCGGGGTTCCACCGGCCTTTGCAGGAGCAACTCAGTGCTCTTGCCCCCGGGATCCAGTCGGGCCGACATGCTCACACCGCCGGGGAAGTCCAGGTGCGCCAGCTGTTGTTTGACGGTGGGGAAGAAATCCCCACCCAGCTCCTCCAGGACCATCCCGAAGAATCTCGAGAACCCCTCGGAATCGAAGGCGGGGCCGTGTTGGCTGGCCGTGGTCCGTAGTTCCTGCAAGACCGGGACCAGGATCCGCAGAATCCCGAGGGCCTGTTGCAGGGCGGCCACGGGATTGCGGGCCGTCATCCACCCGCGGGCCTGGTGCGCGCGTTCCAAAGCGGTCCCGGCCAAGTCATAGAGGCCGCGCACCGTTTCGGGGTGCTGGAAGGCATCGCGCAGGATGGCTTGTCGATAGGTGATGTCCACGGGATGGGTCAGTGGACACAGCAGGGCCGTCCGGACGACGGCCTGCACGAGTTGGTCCTCTCCGGCCATCTCCTCGATGAGCGTGGGCAGTTCGAGGTCCTGGACCAGATCGTCGGCGTGGGCTTCGGCAGCGGCGCCAGGGTCGAAGTCCTGCTCCCGGTGCATCAGGAAGACACGCATCAGGTCCTCCCTCCGGAGGTCTCCACAGGACCGGATGACAAACGCAACCCCAACTGTTCCTCGGTGAGCCCATGCTTTGCCGAGATGGCCAGGGCATAGGCGAGTCCATCGGCTGGGCGTGGTTCGAGTCTGAAGGTCCGCCGGTCGGCATCCTGGGGGTCGACGGCGGCCACCAAGGACACCGTGGTGTCGCTGAGGGTGGAGAGCTCATCAACGAAGGTCACGCAGACGCAGACAATATCGCGTTCGATGATCGTGCGCAGAATGGCGGTTCCCAGACTGATGGCGTCCTGGAGTGCTGTGGAGGCAAAGACCTCGTTGGCGATGATGATGCTTTGCCCTGTTGCCTCGTCGAGAATGGATTTCATCCGGATCAGCTCGTCCTCGAGCTTTCCATGGAGATCGTGGAGATTCTCCTCGTGCTCGAAATGGGTCAGCAGGCGGTCGAAGAGGTGGAGGTGGGCCTCGTTTCCGGGGACTGGGTAGCCCAGCGCGCCAAGGTAGTGGAGTTGGCCGAAGGTCCGGGCGAAGGTCGTCTTACCGCCCTGATTGGCCCCGGTGACCACGATGATCCTGTCCCCTGAGGACATGGTGAAGTCATTGGTGACCACGGCCGTGCCGTGGGCGGTGAGTCGCCCTGCCAGAACCACGTCGAAGCCCGCCCGGACCCGGGATTCCTTGCGGTCGGTGACCAGTGGCAGGCAGAAGGGCAGGCCGGCGTTCTTGAGCGGATCGATCAGGTCCGCGTACGCCAAGTAGAACTGGATTTCACGGGTGAATCGCTCGACGACGGCGTGACGTTCGGCGATCTGGGCGTCGACATAACCTTGGAGACACTCGAAGAACCCTGGATTGAGCTCGGCCACCAGATCCAGGATGGATGCTTCCACATGGTTCATGTCCGGATAGTTCGTGTTGGCGAACCTTCGGGGGGTCGAGGGGGCCTGCCGAAAGCGCGCAAACGTGGCTTCGATCTCCTCGCTGTAGTCGCCCTCCCCAGGATCCGGGGTGACGGTGACTTTGGGGCCTTCGATGTGGATGGCATACCTGAGTGCGCCCAGCCCTGCCTCCAGTGCCTCACGCTCATCCCAGGCAACGGTGAAGGCCTTGCCCTCCACGAGGGCGCGCAGATCATCGGTGACTCCGGTCAGTGCGGCCGAGGCAGGGCGGTCGGCGGAAAGGTCGGTGGCGAGCTTTCGCACCGCCCGCTGGTAGGCGCCCAGAGCCGTCAGGCGTCGAACCCGTTGCTGGATGAGGTGACGGAGCCCTCCGGCCTGGCTGAGTTCCTTGCGTGCCCGCCGCATCCCCTCGGCGAAGTCCTGAAGGTGGTCACGGAGTTCCGGACGGAGTAGATCGGTGACCACTGCCTGGCGATAGATGATGGCTTCGGGGTCCACTAGGGGTGTGTAGAGAAAAGGACCGAGGTCGTACTCCTCACGGCCGAGCATCAGCGAGGCAGCCAGTTGGTCGAGCATGAGGTCGTGGAAACACGACGGCGGTTCCTGATTCAACGGCTCATCGGCCATATCCGGTGGGAAGAGCACGCTGGCCGGTCGCCGCGGTGTCGTTGCGGTGGTCTCCATGGCGCACTCCTCTACCCGTTTCCGGGCGTTCTGCGCCCGGTACTGCCGGTAGGAGCCATCAGCGGAATTCCGCGGTTCTGGCGAGCTCCATCGCCATTTCCAGTCTGCAACTGTTTCCGGGAAAGGGCAGTCACTTCACGCGGGTGTCCCGGGTCTGGGATAGTGGGCAACACATTCGCCGAAGTGGAGGACCGTCGTGACCATCCCACCATCCACCGGATCGTCGAGCAGGGCATGCATCGTCGTCGGGGTCCCTCCTCGACCACGGGAAGAACTGATCCGGGCCGGGGCCGACGTCGCCCGGCAGTATGGTGCGTTGGCACTGTTTGCCACCGTGGATCCCAGCCGATATGCCGTTATCGGCGCCGACGGCTCGACGTGGTCCGCACCGATCGATCCGGACAGCGATGAACCAGCCGAACCCACCTTCGACCCTGAAGTACGCCGCAGGATCGAAGGCCTCATGAGCGGCCTCGAGGTGGAGTGGTCCACCCAGTGCCTGGTCGGGGATACGGCGGCGGCTTTGGCGGCCTTCGCCGAGGAACGGGATGCGGCGATGATCGTCGTCGGCACGCGGGAACCGAGTTTCGGCTCGGGCTTTCGGGAGTTCCTGGGCGGATCCGTGGCGGTACATCTGGCCCACCGACAGGGACGCCCGGTCCTGGTGATCCCGCTGCATCCGCTGGCGAAGGAAGCTCCGCTGCCGTGGGAGGCATCCTGATCGAGGTACCGGTCCCGAGCGGCGCTGCGGTGTAGTCACGGCCACTGCACTAGGATCGTTGTTCGTCCGGGGAGCCAACACGCGCAATGCGAGGGAGCATCAGTGAATGAAGTGGGCGAGGGACTGCGCTCCCTCGACGGGATGTGGGTCTACCTCTTCGGTGCGGTGATGGTTGCCCTCTCAGCGTTGATTCCCCCGGTCCCCAGTACGACGCTCTATGTGGCGCTGGGGGCCCTAGCGGCGAATACTGACTCATTGAATCCCTTCCTGCTCGGCGCTTCCATGTTGGTCGGTGCGCTCGCCGGGGATGCGGCGACCTACGCGCTGGCTGTGCGCTTTGACGTCGTGAACTGGCGCATCCTGGCCGGACGGCGGTGGCAGGCGGCCTTGGCGGCGACCCGCAGCCGACTGAAATACAACGACCTGCCGCTCGTGATGACCTCGAGGTTCATCCCCATGGGCCGGCTGACGATGAACATCGGCTCCGCCCTGGTTCCGCATACCTGGCGGGTCTTCCTCCAGCACTCACTTATCGCCGGGGTGGTCTGGTCCGTGTACTCCGTCGGGGTGGGCTTGCTCTCCGGCGTCTGGGACGGTTTGTCCACCGAAGTCGCCGTGTTGCTGGCCATCGTCGTCTCGCTGGTTCTGGGCCGGGCCATCAACAACGTGATCAGTTGGTGGGAAACCCGTAACCTGCCCGCGCCCTCCGTTCAACGCAAGCCGAAACTTCGTCGTCGTGCCGTCCAACGGGCCGAAACGAAACGAGAAACCACTCAGGAAAACCCGGCCCCCGAGGCCTGAATGGGCGCCGGGTGGACGCGCATGGGACAATGGGTGTAATGAGTACCCCTGAAGAGACCGCAGCCCCCGATTCCACCGAGCGTTCCCGCATGTCGGAGAACCGCGCCCGGCAGGAAGGTCGTGCCCAGGTTCGCCCTACAGCAGAGGGTTGGACCCAGGCCATGGCCCCCGACGGGCGGCCGAAGCTGGAGTTCAAGTCCAAGGCGCGCGTCTCCCAGCCGCCGGTTCACCTGGCCGACCTGACGCTGGCCGAACGCCAGGCCAAGCTCGTCGAACTCGGCCTGCCGAAGTTCCGGGCCAAGCAGCTCTCCGTGCACTATTTCCAGCACTACACCACCGACCCGGAGCAGATGAGCGATCTGCCCAAGGAGCGCCGCCAGGAACTGGTTGACGCCATGTTCCCCCCGCTGCTCACCCAGGTGAAGCGTCTGACCACCGACAACGGGGACACTGTCAAGTTCCTGTGGCGGCTTTTCGACGGCTCCCTGGTCGAGTCAGTGCTGATGCGCTACCCCGGCCGGGTGACCCTGTGCGTGTCCAGCCAGTGTGGCTGCGGCATGAACTGCCCCTTCTGCGCCACCGGCCAGGCCGGGCTGACACGGAACATGTCTGCCGCTGAGATTCTGGACCAGATCGTCCAGGCCAACCGGGTGATCGCCGAAGGCGGGCTCGGTGGAGGCCGCCGCGATGGGGGGTACGACGCCGAACGTGTCACCAACATCGTGTTCATGGGCATGGGCGAGCCGCTGGCCAACTATAAGCGGGTCATGAACGCCGTGCACCGGATGATCGACGACGCCCCCGAGGGGCTGGGTATGAGTGCCCGCAACATCACCATCTCCACGGTGGGTCTGGTCCCGGCCATCAACAAGCTGGCCGCCGAGGACATCCCGATCACCTTCGCGTTGAGCCTGCACGCCCCCGACGATGAACTGCGTGATGAACTCATCCCGGTGAACTCGCGGTGGAAGGCCGATGAGGCCATCGACGCGGCCTATAACTACTACAAGGCCACCGGGCGACGGGTATCGATCGAATACGCGCTGATCAAGGACATGAACGATCACGCCTGGCGCGCCGACCTGCTGGCGAAGAAGCTCAATAAGCGCGGCCGTGGCTGGGTGCACGTGAACCCGATCCCGTTGAACCCCACCCCGGGCTCGGTCTGGACGTCCTCGGAGCCGGAAATCACCGACGAGTTCATCAACCGCCTGATCGACGCCGGGATCCCGACCACGCTGCGCGATACCCGCGGCAAGGAGATCGACGGCGCCTGCGGCCAGCTCGCCGCCTCGGAGTAGGACGGTGCCCGTGAAAGGGCACTAGCATCTCTGTCATGGGGATCTTTAGTCGCAGCACCACCTCGCCACAGTCGATCGCCGACATGGCCCCCGAATCTGTCATGCTCGCCGGGGCCGGCCGGGCGATTCTCTTGCAGTTGGCCTATCCGCCGGTCGGGCACGGGGTGTCACGTCATTCGGGGTTCGTCGAAGACCCCTTGGCCCGACTACACGGCACCCTGACCTACATCTACGCCCTCACCAACGGCACGCCGGGCCAGGCCGCGGCCGCCCGTGCGTGGGTCGAACGGGCCCACGCCCCGGTGTACTCACAGGCCGCCGACGACGGCAGCCACCCCGCCTACGACGCCCACGACCCGCACGCCCAACTCTGGGTCGCCGCCACCCTCTACGACTCCGCCATGATCGTCTATGAGGCGGTCTTCGGTCCGTTGCCGGGAGAAACCGCCGAGAAGATCTACCGTGAGTACTCGGTGCTGGGCACCGCACTGCGGGTGCCGGAAGGGGCCTGGCCGGCCACCCGCTCCGACTTCGCCGCCTATTGGCAGGCCATGAACGACGAGCTGGTGGTCGATCGGACCATCATGCGTGTGGGCCGGGCCCTGCTGGCAGCACGCAATGCACCGGCCTGGGTCCGGCTATCGATGCCCGTGGCCAGGATCCTCACCGCAGGACTGCTGACACCTCAACTGCGCGCCGCCTACGGGCTGCGCTACGGGACGGGGCACGACACCGCCTTCCGGGCCCTGATACGCGGTCTGGCTCTGGTCTTTCCCCGCTTACCGGCCAAGATCCGCCACGCACCGATGCACTACTACCTGGCCCGGCTCGACGGCGCAGCATCGAGCACCCACGACACTGAAGGAGCACCATGAACCAGCCCTTGACCGTTGCCTCCCGGGCCCAGGTGCCCTCCTTCCAGGTCATGGACATCTTGTCCCGGGTTGCCGACCTGCGCGCAGCCGGACGTGACGTGATCTCCCTCTGCGCCGGCGAACCCAGCGGCGGAGCGCCGTCCGAGGTGTCCGAACGGGCCACCGCCATCCACGCCTCGGCCATGCCGCTGACCTATACCCCGGCTCTGGGCATCGCCGAACTACGTCAGGCCATCGCCGGTCACTACCTGCGCTGGTATGGCCTCGAGGTCCCTGCGGCCAACGTCGCCGTGACCACCGGCTCCTCCGGGGCGTTCATGCTTACCTTCCTTTCCGCCTTCAACCCCGGGGACCGGGTTGCCCTGGCCCGCCCGGGCTACCCGGCCTACCGGAACATCTTGCGCACCCTGGGCATCGACGTCGTCGAACTCGACTGCGGCCCGGCCACCCGGTACCAACCCACCCCCGGGCAGCTTGATGCCGCAGTCGCAGAACACGGGCGGATCTCCGGACTGATGCTGGCCTCCCCGGCCAATCCGACAGGCACCATGGTCTCCCGGGAGGAGCTGGCGGCACTGACCGAATGGTGCGCCACCCGCGGGGCCCGGCTGATCAGCGACGAGATCTACCACGGCATCACCTACCCCGCCGCCGATGCTCCAGACGCCCGGGGCGTCAGCGCCTGGGAACTGGAGCGCACCGGCGTCGTCATCTCCAGTTTCTCCAAATACTGGGGGATGACCGGCTGGCGTCTGGGCTGGGCGTTGGTGCCCGATGACCTGCTGCCCGCCATCGAGGCGCTCGCCGGGAACGTGGCACTCTGCCCACCGGCACCAGCACAGATGGCAGCCGTGGAGGCCTTCACCGAGGAGTCGTACCGGCAAGCCGAGGCCTTCGTCGCCGAGTTCGGGGCCACCCGTGAGGTCCTGTTGGAAAACCTGCCGCGGCTCGGATGGGGGCAGGCCGCCCCGGCCGACGGGGCGTTCTACGTCTACGCGGACCTGGGGGAGGCCCTAGAGGGTTTCGCCGATTCCACGGCCTACTGCGCCGCCCTGTTGGAGCAGGAAGGGGTAGCCCTGGTGCCCGGCGCCGATTTCGATGCCGTTGGTGGACGCCGGGCGGTGCGGTTGAGCTTCGCCGCCGGCCAGGAAGCCGTCGCCGAAGCCATCGAACGGATCATCCGCTTCCAGCAGGGACGCTGATGCTCCGTCGGGGTGGACGTCCACGCATCGGTGTGGGCGGAATGTCCATCGAGTCCTCGAACTTCTCCCCGCACCGATCGGGGTTCGAAGCCTTCAGATTCACGCACGACGACGAATTGCTTGCCCGCTACTCGGTTCTGCAGTCCGACGGCCCCGGCGACGATCAGGCGGTGGCCGAAGAAGCTGACTGGGTACCTTTGGTCCACGCCCGATCCCTTCCCGGCGGCATGGTCCTGGAGGAGGTCTATGAGGCGTTGAAGACCGAGCTGCTGGACATGATCCGTGCCGCAGGGCCCTTCGATGGTTTCCTGCTGGACATCCACGGGGCCATGACGGTCCTCGGGAGGCAGGACGCCGAAGCCGATCTGGCCTGCGCCGTCCGCGCCGCCCTCGACGCGTCCAGTGCGGCGGCGGGAACACCACGGACATTGATATCGGCCCCGATGGACCTACACGGCAATGTTTCGGCGGAACTGGTGGAAGCCTGCGATCTGATCACGTGTTACCGCATGGCCCCGCATGAGGACGAGCAGCAGACGAAGACGCGGGCCATGGTGAATCTGACTACCCGGTTGCTCGAGGGGACCGGGGCCCCGGCGAAGGCCTACGTGCGGATCCCCGTCCTCCTGCCCGGAGAGAAGACCTCCACCCGACTGGAACCGGCGCGGGGCATCTACGCGGCGATCCCGGGCATTGAAGCCCTGGAGGGCATCGTGGATGCTTCCCTCTGGGTCGGCTACGCCTGGGCCGACGAACCACGGTGCTCAGCGTGCGTGGTCGTCACCGGCGACGACGCCGATCTTGCGGCAGCCCAGGCCACCGAACTGGCCCGCAGGTATTGGGAAGCACGGGCCGACTTCGTGTTCGTCGCCCCCGCAGCCCCCTTGGCCGACTGTCTCGAGGTGGCGCTCGCTCACGACGCGCCCCGCCCCTACATGCTGTCTGATTCCGGGGACAACCCGACGGCTGGAGGCTCAGGGGATGTGACCTGGACGTTGACCCGACTGATCGAGGATCCGAGATTTCGTGCGGGAGGGCCACGCACCGTGGTGGCATCCCTTTTCGATGAGGCGGCGGTGGAGGCATGCCACCAGGCCGGTGTCGGGGCACGCATCAGGGTTTCGGCCGGAGCAGCGGTCGACCATCTACACTCCGGACCGGTTCTCCTGGACGGGGCAGTGCTGCAGGTCAGCGCCGGGGATGACACGTCGGGCCGTGTCGCCGTGGTCAAGGTCGGCTCGATCGAAGCGATCATTACCGAACGCCGCAAGCCATACCACCGGATCACGGATTTCGAAGCGGCCGGGCTGGACGTCTCGGAGGCGGACCTGGTCATCGTGAAGATCGGCTATCTGGAACCTGAACTCTTCGAATTGGCCGCCGACTGGATGCTGGCACTGACCCCCGGAGGCGTGGACCAGGACCTTCTGAGACTGGGCCACCGGAACATTGAACGCCCCCTGTTCCCCTTCGACCCAGATATGCCCGACCCGGATCTCACCGTCACGCTCTTCCCGCCCATCGGGAGGAATCGGGCCTGAGCCCCGGGAACCCGGGAGGGTGCAGGGGCCGGGCTCCTCGGGCGCGGCCATGACAACGGTCATGGTCAGAAGGTGATCACTGCCAGAGGTGCCACAGACCGCCTGCGGGAAGACTGGTCTCATGGACACCACGACAGCAGCCCTCGAACTCCAGGATGTACGCAAGACCTTCTCCGTCGACGGCGGCCGACTCAACGCCGTTGACGGCATCAGCCTGCGTGTCGACCCGGGAGAGATCGTCGCCCTGCTCGGCCCCAACGGTGCGGGAAAGACCACGGCCATCGACATGGCCCTGGGACTGACCGATCCCACCTCCGGGACGGTCGGCATCTTCGGCAGCAAACCCCACGAAGCGGTCCGTGCCGGACGGGTCTCCGCCCTGCTGCAAACCGGTGGCCTGCTCCGGGACCTCTCGGTCCACGAGACCGTCCTGGCCATTGCGTCCCTGTACGGAGCCAAGAACCGGGTCCAAGAGGTCATGGAGGCCACCGACATCGGCCGGTTGGCCCACCGCAAGGTGGTCAAGTGCTCCGGTGGCGAGCAGCAGCGGCTCAAGTTCGCCCTGGCCCTGCTGCCGGACCCTGATGTGCTGATCCTCGATGAGCCGACAGCCGGCATGGATGTCAACGCCCGCCGGGCCTTCTGGGCCACCATGCGCCAGGACGCCACCGCGGGACGTACGGTCATCTTCGCCACCCACTACCTGGAGGAGGCCGAGAGCTTCGCCCAGCGCATCGTGTTGATGAACGCCGGGAAGATCATCGCCGATGGAACCACCGCCAACGTCAGGGCGCTGGCCTCCGGTCGCACCGTTGCGGCGACCCTGCAGGAACACGGAACCATCGCCTCGGCCGATCCACGGCTGGCCGAACTCCGAGCCCTGGGCGGGGTCACCGAGGTGATGGTGAACGGTCCACGCGTGACCATCACCGCCACGGACTCCGATGCCGTCGCCCGGCATCTATTGACGCGCGGTGGCGGAACCAACCTGGAAATCTCGGCCCCCAGCCTGGAGAACGCCTTTGTGCAGATGACGAATCAGCCGGCCCCTGAAACGGCCGGCGCCTGAACCTCGCCCCGCTACGCCCCCACGACAGAGGAACCATCATGAATGCCACCTTTATCCGCATCGATCTGACCCGCCAGCTGCGCGACGTCATGAACCTGATGTTCGTCCTGATCCTTCCGGCCCTGATGTACGTGATTTTCGGTCTGTCCTTCGGCTACGGTGATCAGGCCTCCGGCCACGGCAACGTGAAGTTCTACATCATGGCCTCGATGGCCGCCTACGGCGCCTCGGTGGCAGCCACCGCCGTCACCGGTGTCGCCGCCGTCGAGCTGATGCAAGGCTGGGGCCGGCAGATTGCCCTGACTCCGCTGCGTCCGGCAGGCTTCGTCGCCGGCAAGGCGGTGGTCGCTTTAGCCATCACGGCGCTGGCCATCGCCGTGGTCTTCGTGGTCGGTGCCCTCACCGGTGCCCGCGTCGATAGCGCGTGGATGTGGCCGGTCACCTTCGTCATCGCGTTGATCGGGTCGGTCCTGTTCTCCCTCTTCGGGTACGCCATCGCGATGCTCTTCAAAAGCGACTCGGCCATGGGCGTCGCCTCCGGCGCCTTGGTGCTGGTGGCCTTCCTCGGGAACGTCTTCATCCCGTTGACCGGAACCCTGCTGCAGGTCGCACGCTTCACCCCCATGTACGGGTATGTGGGGCTGGTGCGGTGGCCGATCCTGGAGGGCGCGCAGGCCCAGTCGCCCGACGTCGACCCATTATGGGGGTTGATCGCTAATCTGGTGGCATGGCTTCTCATCTTCGGAACCGTCGCGGTACTGGCCGTTCGCCGCGGCCAGGCACGCCGCTAGGAGACGGCGAGATGACCATCCCCGAAACCCGGGCCGCAGCCCGCATCTCGGCCGCGGCCGCCGACGGGGCTTCTGCCCGGAGCGGTTGGGAACGCCACGGCTGGCTCCTCTCGGCCATCTGGCTTATTTTCCTGGGCTATACCGTCGCCGCAGTGATCCAAGCCGACCTCGGCCCCGGATTACTGACCCTGGCTCTGCTGCTGATTGCCGTGTTCATCGGCGTCTACCTGACCGGCTTCATCCTGGGCAACCGGTTGGACCCGGAAGCAAAGTGGGTTCGTTGGACTCCGCTGGGCTTGGGCGCCCTGGTCGCCATCATGCTCGGGATGGGCGCCATCATCGGCCTGGACACGATCTACATGAGCCCGTTCCTGATCGCCTATGCGTGTTTCCTGCTGCCGCGGGCCGGGGCCTGGGTGGTGGGCATCGCCAGCATCGGGTTGACCCTCCTGTTGTCGGCGCTTGCCGGGGACGTGACCGCCTACCTGTACATCGTCGCCATCCAGGCGGGGATCTTCGTGCTGAACATGGTGACGTTCGCCTTCATCGAGGCCGGGACACGCAGTGACGAGATCCGGGCCGACCTCGCAGTGGTCTCCGAACGCGAACGCGTCGCCCGGGATGTGCACGACGTCCTGGGCCATACGCTGACCGTGGTGGCCGTGAAGGCCGAACTCGCCGAACGGCTCATCACCGACGATCCCGAACGCAGCCGTGCGGAAATCGCTGAAATCCGTTCGTTGGTGCGTGGAGCCCTCTCAGATGTCAGGACCACGGTGGGTGGCCTGCTGGGGAATGACCTGCCCAATCAGCTCGAGGCGCTGCGGATCACGCTCACCGGGGCAGGGATCGACGTCGACATCGAAGGCGAGCCCGCCGGGCAGGTCCCGCAGAAGTTCCATGGGCCGCTGGGCTGGCTGCTGCGCGAGGCGGGCACGAACGTACTGCGCCACGCCCACGCCACCCGCTGCGTGATCCGCTTCGGCCCCGACTCGCTGACCGTCGAGGACGACGGCGTCGGATGGGGGGCCAGCACTGCCGGGAACGGGGTCTGTGGAATGAGCGAGCGCATGGCCGAAGCGGGAGCGGGTTTCCGCATCGGAGCGGCAGAGCTCGGCGGAGCCCGAGTGGAGGCCAGCTGGTGAGCATCAGGATCCTCGTCGCCGACGACCAGGCGCTGGTGCGCGGTGCCCTGGTGGCACTATTGGGGCTCGAAACCGACCTGGACGTCGTCGCCGAAGCCGATAACGGGTTGGCCGCCGTCGAACTGGCAGCGTCCCGGGAGGTCGACGTGTGCGTCCTGGATATCCAGATGCCGGTTCTGGACGGGATCGAAGCCGCCCGCCGGATCCACCAGGAGGTGCCCGGCTGCCGGACGTTGATGGTGACCACCTTCGGCAGGACCGGCTATCTCCGCGAAGCGCTGCAGGCAGGAGCCAGCGGGTTCGTCGTCAAGGACACCCCGGCAGCCGAGCTGGCCGAGGCCATCCGCAAGGTCCATGCCGGGTTGCGGGTGGTGGACCCCCAGCTGGCGGCCACCTCGTTATCCGAGGGCCGGAACCCGCTGACCGAACGGGAACGCGAAACCCTCGCGCTGGCCCGCGACGGCAAGACCGTCGCGGCGATCTCGGAGGCTCTGCACCTCTCCGCGGGGACCGTGCGGAACCACCTGTCCGCAGCCATCGGCAAAACCGGGGCGGTCAACCGGATCGAGGCCGCCGGTATCGCCGCGGAGCGGGGCTGGCTCTAGGAACACCGACAGATAATTAGGTGATGAACTCGTGACGTTGTACAGAGGATGTTAGGTTGGGGTAACCTAACTCTGTACATTTTTGGAGTCACGTCGGACCCCTGCGGGGCCGCATCACCTAAGGATATTCATGCCCTTTTCACCTCTGCGATCCCTCGGTGCGACCGTGGCCCTGACTGCCGCATCGGCCCTTATGCTGACGGGCTGCGCGGGAGGCGAGTCGGCCGCTGGAGACGCCCAGGAGGCTTCCTCCGGCGATTCCGCCGGCTTTCCCGTGACGATCGATAGTGCCCTGGGCGAAGCAAAGATCCCCGAGAAACCGGAGCGGGTCATCACCCTCGGCCAGGGTTCCACGGAAACCTCGATCGCCCTAGGCACCATCCCCGTCGGGATGGAGGAGTACGCCTGGGCTGCCGATGACACCGGCTACCTGCCGTGGATCCACGAGGCGGTGGAGAAGGATGGTGGGAAGCTACCGGAACTCGTCGGGGCCGGGGAGAAGCTGGACATGGAAAAAATCGTCGATTTGGAACCGGACGTCATCCTGGCCCCTTGGTCGGGCCTGACTCAGGAACAGTTCGACACTCTCAACGCCATCGCCCCGACCGTCGCCTACCCGGATCAGGCCTGGAGCATCGACTGGGATGAGCAGATGGACATCGTCGGCCAGGCGCTCGGAGAGGAAACCGAGGCCCAGGACCTGGTCGCAGATCTGGAGCAGCAGCTCTCTGCCGTCGCCGAGGAGCACCCCGGCTTTGCCGAGCACACCTTTTCCTATATCTACACCACCCCCGACACCTTGGGGGTCTTCAAACCCACCGAACAGCGCGCAGCCATGGTCGAGGCCCTGGGGCTGAAGGTCGATCCCGCAGTGGAAAAGATGAAGGAGACCGAAGGCACCGATTCGGCGGTCATCGGCTACGAAAATGCCGACCAGCTCAATGACAGCGACCTGATCTTCACGTTCTACTCCGACGCGGCAGCCCGCAAGCAGGCCCTCTCGAATAAGCTCTACGCCCAGATCCCCGCCATCAAGAAGGGCGCGGTGGTCGCCAGCGATGACAACGCCTTCGTCACGGCCTCCTCGATGATCAACCCGCTGACGGTCCCGTACGCCGTGGACCGCTACCTCCCGATGATCGACGAGGCCATCGACCAGGCCGGGAAGTAACCCAGCCATCAGCACCCTCGGCACCACCACCAGCGGCACGCGGCAGGCCCGGACGCCCCGTCCGGGCTTGCCGCGCGTGCCCCCCGTGTACCTGGGCTGCCTGCTGGTGTTGGCCGTCGTCGTTCTGGCGAGCCTGACCCTGGGCTCCAAGCCCACCACCCTGGCCCAGGTTTTCGACGCCCTCGGCGGTCACGCGGACCCTTATTTGGCCGCCGTATTCGACGCCCGCTACCAACGCACCCTGCTCGGTGTCGCCGTCGGCGCCGCCCTGGCCGTGGCCGGGACCCTGATGCAAAGCGCCACCGGCAACCCGCTAGCCGACCCCGGCCTGCTGGGCATCAATGCCGGTGCTGCGGCGGCCATGGTCACCTGCACGGCACTTTTCGGCCTGACCTTGGGATCCCCGGCGGCGGTCTGGGTGGCCCTGGCCGGGGCCGGGATGGCAGCGGTAGCCGTCTACGTCGTGGGCACCGCGGGATCCGGCAGCGCCAACCTGGTGCGACTGATTCTGGCCGGCGCCGTCGTCACCGCGGTGCTCACCGCCTACGTCCAGGGGATCGCGCTCAGTCTGCCCCAAACCTTCGACAACTACCGTTTCTGGGTCGTCGGATCCCTGCACCACGGCGCCTCTGCCCAACTCTTCTCCGTCCTGCCGTTCTTGCTGCTGGGTCTCGTCATGGCGTTCGCCGTCGCCGGAGGAATGAACGCACTGGCCCTGGGCAACGATGCCGCCACGGGGCTCGGCGTGCATACTGGGCTTATCCGTGCCGGTGGGCTCGGAGCGGCGACCCTGATGAGTGCCGCCGCCACCGCCGCCGTCGGGCCAATTGCCTTCATCGGATTGGCCGTACCGCATATCGTCCGGGCCCTGGTCGGACTGGATATGCGCCGTCAACTCATCGGATCCCTTCTGGTCGGGCCCGTCGTCCTGCTCGCCGCCGACGTCATCGGCAGGGTGTTGCTGCGCCCGCAGGAACTCATGGTGGGTGTGGTCACCGCGTTCGTGGGGGCCCCGGTCCTGCTGCTGGTGGTCAGGAAACTCGGGGACCGCTCATGAGTGATCTGACCACGCGTCCGGCACGTCCGGGGCACGACGGTGGGGCGGACCCGGCGTCTCCGATGCGCGATGCAGCCCCATCCGCGCAGGTGTCGGCATCGTCCCGGATCGTCGGCCCGGTCCTGCGCCTGGGCGCCGGCATCGCCCTGCCACTTTCACGACGGTCTCTGGCCGTCGGGTTCCTGCTGGTGGTTGCTGTGCTGGTGGGGGGATGTGCGACTCTGACGATGGGCGGGCTCGGGATCGAACCGTCCAGACTCTTCGTGGCGCTCCTCGGCGGGGCCGAGGACGGTAAGCAGGCCTTCGTGCTCGGGACATTACGCGGCCCGCGTTTGGTCGTGGCCGTCGGCGCGGGGGCGGCCCTGGGCCTCTCGGGTGCCCTGTTCCAGTCGGTGACCCGCAACCCGTTGGGCAGCCCCGACGTCATCGGTGTCAGCGCCGGAGCCGGTGCGGGTGCCGCCCTCTTTGGTCTGCTGCTGCCCGGGGCTGCCTCGATCCCCATGGGTTCGGTGCTTGGTGCTGCTGCCGCGGTCGGGCTCGTCGCCCTCGGCACCGGAACCGGGTTCGGCAATCCGCTGCGCATGATCCTGGCCGGCATCGGTGTCTCGGCGATGGCCGCAGCCTTCACCCACTATGTCGTCTACCTGGTGGCCCGTGATCAGGCGACCATGCTCTCGGCTTACCTGAACGGAAGCCTCGAAGCGCGTTCGTGGGAGCATGCAGCGATCATCGGAACCGTGCTGGCCGTCTGTGCGATCCCGCTGGCCCTCCTGAGCGTCCCGCTGGCCTTGAGTGAAATGGGGGACGACGTCGCCCAAGGTCTCGGCTCCCCGGCGGTGAGCACCCGCCGTCGTGCCGTCCTGCTCAGCGTCATCCTCGCCGGTGGGGCGGTCGCCGTCGCGGGGCCGATCGCCTTCATCGCCCTGACCGCCCCGCATATCGCCCGGCGCCTGGCCGCCAGCGGCCGACCCCAATTGCTGCTCTCCGGGCTGACCGGTGCCGTGCTCCTGGTGGCCGCCGACCTCGTCGCCCAACAAGCCCCCTGGGCGAAGGCCCTGCCGGTCGGGATCCTCACCTTGGCCATCGGCGGGGTCTACCTGGGCCTTCTGCTCGTCCACGAATTCAGAAAGGGGCAGGCATGAGCCGCCCAACCCCCGAACCCCCGACCCGTGATCCCGTCCTGCGGGCAGAGGCCCTCCGCCTGGGCTACGGGAACCGCACCATCGTGGAGAACCTCGACCTGGACATCCACGCAGGGGACTTCAAGGTCATCGTGGGCCCGAACGGTTGCGGCAAGTCCACGCTGCTCAAGGCCTTCGCCCGGGTCAACCGGCCCGCCGCCGGAAGGATCACCCTGGACGGGGAACCGGTGGCGCGCCTGCGCGGGCGGACCATGGCCCGCCGGGTGTCGTTGCTGCCGCAGGGGGCGATGGCCCCGGAGGGGATCACCGTCGGGGAGCTCGTGGCCCGCGGCCGGCACCCCCATCACACGCTGCTGCGCCAATGGTCCCCTGCCGACGACGTGGCCATCGCCGGGGCCTTGGAACGCACCCGGCTCCTCGGGTCTGAAAAAACGCCCGTGGCCTCCCTTTCCGGCGGTCAACGCCAGCGTGCATGGTTGGCCATGGTGCTGGCCCAGGACACGGACATCATCCTGCTCGACGAGCCGACGACGTTTTTGGACATCGCCCACCAATACGATTTGCTGGAGCTGTTTGCCGAGCTCAATCGGGAGGGCCGGACGATCGTGGCCGTGCTGCACGACCTGAACCAAGCGGCACGTTTCGCCTCGGACCTGGTGGTGATGAAGGACGGGGCGATTCGGGCGCAGGGATCCCCACGGTCCATCCTGACCTCGGAGCTGGTACACGGGATCTTCGGCCTGCGCGCCGAGATCATGGACGACCCGCAATCGGGCACCCCACTGGTGGTCCCCCACCTCCGTGCCGGCGTGGGGGACCCCTAAGAACTACCGATCCAGGTGGTCCACCAGTTCGGCGGCAATCCCGTTATAGGTGCCCGGGGTCAGCTCCTTCAGGCGATCCGCAGCTTGTTCGCTCAAACCCAGACCCGACACGAATTCCTTCATCCGGGTCGCGTCCACCCGGTGTCCACGGGTGAGCTCCTTGAGTCGCTCGTACGGGTTTTCCATCCCGGGTACCCCGGCGATGGCCTCGGCACGCATGACCATCTGGATTGCTTCGCCCAGGACCTCCCAGTTGTGTTCCAGATCGTCCGCCAGGACCTCCTCGGCCACGTCGAGGCGTTCCAGGCCCTTGGCCACATTGGAGATGGACAGCAACGAGTGGCCGAAAGCGGTGCCGATATTGCGCTGCGAGGAAGAGTCGGTGAGGTCGCGCTGCCACCGGCTGGTCACCAGGGTCGAACCCAGGGTGTCCAGCAGGCCGTTGGAGATCTCCAAATTGGCTTCGGCGTTCTCGAAGCGGATCGGGTTGACCTTATGCGGCATCGTGGAGGAGCCGGTGGCTCCGGCCACAGGGACCTGGGCGAAGTAGCCGATGGAGATGTAGCTCCACACGTCGGTGCAGAAGTTGTGCAGAATCCGGTTGTAACGGGCGACGTCGGCGTAGAGCTCGGCCTGCCAGTCGTGGGATTCAATCTGGGTGGTCAGCGGGTTCCAGTCCAAGTCGAGGCCCTCGACGAACGTGCGGGAGATGTCCTGCCAGTCGGTGTCGGGGACCGAGGCGTAGTGCGCGGCGTAGGTGCCGGTGGCGCCGTTGATCTTGCCCAGATATTCGGTGCGTTCGATCCGGTCCAGTTGACGGGCCAGCCGCCAGGCCGTGACAGCGAGTTCCTTGCCCAGCGTCGTCGGGGTGGCCGGCTGCCCGTGGGTGCGCGAAAGCATCGGCACGGCGCGCGTTGTCTCGGCCATGGTACTGATCTGCTCCACCAGGGCCCGGGCCGCGGGGAGCCAGACCTTCGTGACGGCATCCTTCACCCCGACCGCGTAGGAGAGGTTGTTGATGTCCTCGCTGGTGCAACCGAAGTGGACCAGCGGGGTCAGTTCCTCGATGCCGATCCCCGGCAGGCGGCGGTTGATGTAGTACTCCACGGCCTTGACGTCGTGGACGGTGATGGCCTCGATCTCGGCGAGTTCGGAGACCGAGTCGATGTTGAAATCGGTGACAATCCGCCGCAAGGCAGCGATGTGATCGGAGCTCAGCGGTGACGTGCCCGGAAGTGCGGACCGCGAGGTGAGGTGGATCAGCCATTCGACCTCGACGTGGACCCGGTTTCGGTTCAGGGCCGCCTCGGAAAGGTGGTCGACCAAGGGGGCCACTGCCGGACGGTACCGGCCGTCGAGGGCACCGAGGGCCAGCGGTTCGGATGCAAGGGATGTGCGCGCGGATTCAGCCATGGTGCCCATTGTTTCATGAGCTGCGCCTCAGCGAGCACTGCAGGCTCCCCCGGTGCGGGGTGGGTGCCCGATATCCACAACGACGACGGCGGGGCCTGTGTTCCGCTGAGGGTTCTCCTAGCGTTGGGGGTATCCGCAATGGAGCGGAGGTCCCATCGGGGCCCGAAGGCGGAGGGGGACTGGTGAACCGTGAGGTGATGGAAGCCAGGACACGTCTTGCCCTGGGGGAGGCTTCCGAAGCCAGGGGCCAACTGTTGGCCGCCCTGAACGTGGACTGGAGGTCTCCGGCGGGGATGGCGTATCGCCGCAGGCTTGAGGCGTGCCTGGGTCACCTCGACGCACTACCGCGCGAACTCGAAAGGGCCCTGGTCGCCTTCGAGAGCGAACGGATGTCGGCCCTGGAGGACGCCTTATGAGTCATGTCAGCTCGGGAGGGTCACCGAGCGTCGACTTCCAGCTCGATGAATTCGAACGTGCCGCAGCATTGCTGGCCCGCGCGGGTGAACGGTTGATCGCTGTCAGGATGCTGATCACCACCGCGCTGGCAGACGCCGGTCCGTCGATCACCGCAACGGGGCGGGTGGTCCCCTCCGCGGCCGGGGGGCATCTGCGTTCCGGGAACCAGCTGGCGATCGAGGTGGGGGACACCTTGGCAGAGTGCCGATCCGGTCTCGAAGCCAGCCGGGCGAGCTATGAGCAAGCCGAGCGTCGGGCTGTCCTGCAGGCCTATCAGCGACGGTCCGCCCTACTGCCGGCCACTGTGCAGAACCGGTTCGTCTCCAATCATGGTCATCCCGATGCCCAGGCCACCGAGGACCTGATCAATGTGGCCCCCGGCTACGGACTCTCCTGGTTATTGCTGGGCGGTTACCCCTCCTCGAATCCCGCGGTGGCGGCCGCGTCCTCGATGGCCGCCCGCCTGCTGGGGGACCGGAATCATGGGGGTCCCTTTGGCAGCAGTGTGGCGGACCGGGCGGCCACCGGGCTCTCCGGCCTCGCCGCCGTGCGATCGATCTTCAACGTGCGGGCGATTCATGTCGGAGCCGTCTCAACGGCGGAACCGGAGACCTTCGGCGGTACTTTGCCAGACCTGATGGAACTCCAACGGCGGGCGGAAGCCCAGGTATCGGGTGAGGGGGCGGTCCTGGTCACCACGACGCAGACGGTACGCGGGCCCGTTCATGTCCTGACGATCCCGGGAACCCAGCCGGCGCGGGAGGGAAGGTTTTGGGCCTCGAGGAACCCCTTTGACGAATCAGGCATCGTCGAGGGGGCCGGGATGGGCAGTAGCTATGTGGCCCAAGCGGCGACCGAGGCGCTGGAATCGGCAGGGGCGCACCCGGGGGAACGGCTGGTCATCACCGGATACAGCCAAGGAGGAATCCATGCGGCGAACCTGGCCGTCGATGAGAACCTTGCCGCCCGGTACGACGTCGAATACGTCGTCACCACTGGCTCTCCCGTCGGCAGCACGGCCCTGCCTGACGCCACCCGCGGCCTGCATCTGGAGCATGTCGATGACATGGTGCCTGGCCTGGATGGCAGGCCGAACCCCGAGACCAGCAACCAGGTCACCGTGCACTTCGACGGCTATGCCCCGGATACCGACCTGGAGGCCGGCGGGTTCGGGGCAGCCCACCAATTAGGCAACTACACGCAGCTTTCCGGCGAACTGGCCACCAGCGATGACCCGGGCGTCGTGGAAGCCCGTACTACTTTAGGGGCAGTGTTCGCCGGCGCCGGCACGGCCACCGTGACCACCGTCAAACTCCGGCGCGAGCCGTCCACCGGGCCACGCAAGGCTCGGATCAAACCGGTGCGACGCTCGCCTCGGCGCCCCGGGCATCGGGCATTGGACAGCACCCCGCCGCATTAGGTGCGGCGTGGGTCCCTAGCGTTCGTGGCGGTCCGGGACGACCCAACCAATCAACGCCGAGACGATGCTGATGATGATCGCCCCCAGAACCGCATCCCAGAAGAACGAGTCCACGTGCAGGCCGATGGGGGTGTAGCTGCTCAACCAAGACGTGAGCAGCAGCATGGCCGCGTTGATGACGATCGCGAACAATCCCAAGGTCAAACAGGTGATGGGTATCGAGAGGAAGCTGATGATCGGTCGGACCACCGCGTTGACGATCCCGAAGATCAACCCGATGAACAGGTAAGCCACTACGGTGCCCAAACTGTCATTTCCCGTGGCCTGGGCGGCGGCCGAGGAGCCGACGGAGATCCCCGGAAGCAACCAGGCGGCGGCAGCGAGGGCCAAGGCATTGACGATGACTCTGACGATGAAGCGCAGCATCCTGCCATCCTTCCACACCCCCGCACGCAGGGCCCGTGTTGTGGACTCGATGGATCGGCGAGCCATGCCGGGTGCAGGCGACGGGGAACGCCATGGCGACGCTAGGGTAGAGACATGAGCAATAAGAACCCCGCCACCCCCGTCAAGGTGCAACCGCGTCCGGTGCTGGACCTGCTTCCGAAGTATGCCGCGGGCAAGCCTCCGACCGCGGTTGCCGGTCTGACCTCCTACAAAATGTCCTCCAACGAGAACCCGCTGCCTCCCGTGCCGGCAGTCATGGACGCCATCCGCGAGGGGGTGGACTACAACAGGTACCCTGACCCGCTGGCAACGAAGCTGCGTGAGTCCCTCGCCGGATACCTCGACGTTCCCGCCGAGGACATCGTCACCGGCGCCGGCAGCCTCGGTGCCTTGACCCAGATCCTGCAGACCTTTGCCGGCCAGAATGACGATGACGTCGCCGACGAGGTCATTTATGCCTGGCGGTCCTTCGAGGCCTACCCGATCGTCGTGCAGACCACCGGTGCGGATGCCGTGGAGATCCCGAACCTGCCTGACGGGCGGCATGACCTCGACGCCATGGCGGCCGCCGTGAACGCGCAGACCTCCGTCGTGTTGCTGTGCACCCCCAACAACCCGACAGGACCCGCCCTGACGACCGCCGAGGTGGAGAAGTTCATCAACTCGGTCCCGGCGAACGTGCTGATCGTCATCGACGAGGCCTATAACGAGTTTGTTCGTCTCGAGGATGCCGTCGACGGCATCGAGATGTACCGGAAGTACCCGAACGTCGTGGTCCTGAGAACCTTCTCGAAGGCCCACTCGCTGGCCAACCTGCGCGTCGGTTACTCCATCTCGCATCCGTCCATCACGCAGTACCTGCGGGTCATTGCCACCCCGTTCGCCGTGTCCAGCCTGGCCGAAAAGGCTGCTGTCGCCTCGATCGAGAACATCGACCAAGTTGTCGAAAGGGTACAACGCCTCGTCGACGAACGAACCCGCGTGGTGGAGGGGCTGCGGGCCATCGGCTGGGAGGTCCCGGATGCTCAGGGCAACTTCATCTGGCTCAATTTCGGTGCCGATACCCCCGACTTTGCCCGGATCGCCGATGAACAGGCGCTATCCGTTCGTGCGTTCGGTAACGAGGGTCTCAGGGTCAGCATCGGCGAGGAGGAAGCCAATACGCGGTTCCTCGAGGTTTGTAGCAACTATCCAAAACGACCCGCCGTTTCCTAGCCGGTAGCCAGTTCCGGTCCCGGGGCCGCAGCCCAGTAGGCTGGAGGGGTATTTCCGTTATATGCCTCCTGCGGAATCCATGCCGCAGGGGGCATATTTCTAAGTGAAGGGTACCCACGCGCATGACCTCAACCGCCCAGGCGGCCGCGGCAACGGATATGGTCCAGTTGCTGACGCCGGATGGAGAACTCGTCACCGATAGCGAGTATTCGCCCTATCTGACGAAGGTGGATGCGGATCAACTCCGTGACTTCTACCGCGATATGGTGCTCACCCGTCGATTCGACGAAGAAGCCACCGCCTTGCAGCGGCAGGGTCAGCTGGCTCTCTGGGTGCCACTGCGCGGCCAGGAAGCGGCGCAGATCGGTTCCGGCAGGGCCACCGAGGCGCGCGACTACATCTTTCCGACGTACCGGGAACACGGTGTGGCGCTGACGCGGGATGTCGATTTCCCGCAAATGCTGCGCGTCTTCCGGGGCATCTCCAACGGTGGATGGGATCCACGGGAGAACAACTTCCACATGTACACCATGGTTTTGGCAGCGCAGATGCCGCATGCCGTGGGATATGCGATGGGTATCCAGCGTGACCAGACCGACTGGGACGAGGAACGGCTGGCCCAAGAGGGGACCGCCGTCGTCGCCTACTTCGGTGACGGCTCCTCTTCCGAGGGAGATACCCACGAATCGATGGTCTTCGCCGCGAGCAACCAGTCCCCGGTCGTGTTCTTCTGCCAGAACAACCAGTGGGCCATCTCGGTGCCCTTCGAGGTCCAGTCCAGGGTGCCGTTGGCCGACCGTGCCGCCGGTTATGGGTTCCCGGGCATTCGCGTCGACGGCAACGATATTCTGGCCGTCTATGCCGTCACCCGGTGGGCGCTCGAGCACGCCCGTGGTGGCGCCGGACCCGTACTGATCGAAGCGCAGACTTATCGGCGCAGCGCCCACACCACGGCGGATGACCCGACGAAATACAGGACGACCGAGGAAGAAGAGTCCTGGGACCGGAAGGACCCGCTCACGCGACTGGAGAAGTACCTGCGCGCCGCCGAACTCGTCGACGATGACTTCTTCACCCAACTGTCCGCCGACGGAGATGAGATGGCTGCCCGGGTCCGGCGTGAGGCCATGGCCTTCCCGGATCCGACGCTGGCGCAGTCCTTCGCCAACGTTTATGCGGAGGCGCACCCGCTGATCCGCGAGGAACTGGAATTCCATCGTCGCTACGAGGCAGGGTTCAGCGATGCTGAACCGAGCGAAACCCCTGAGATGGGAGGTGACCGGTGACCAGGATGACCATGGCCAAGGCCCTTTCCTCCGGTCTGCGACGCGTCCTTCAGGAGCATCCGAAATCACTACTGATCGGTGAAGACATTGGTCGACTCGGCGGCGTATACCGGGTCACCGAAGGCCTCATGGCTGACTTCGGGACCGACCGCGTGGTCGACTCGCCGCTGGCCGAATCCGGCATCATCGGTACCTCGATCGGCATGAGCCTGCGTGGCTATCAGCCGATCGCCGAGATCCAATTCGACGGCTTCGTCTTCCCTGGCTTCAACCAGATCACCACCCAGCTGGCGAAGATGCGGGCCAGGTCGGAAGGCCGCTTCGGAGCCCCCGTGGTGGTGCGCATCCCCTACGGTGGTGGCATCGGCTCCATCGAACACCATTCGGAATCGCCCGAAGCCCTCTTTGCTCATACGGCGGGCCTGCGCATCATCACCCCGTCGAACCCCAATGACGCCTACTGGATGATCCAACAGGCGGCCGCCTGCCAGGACCCGGTGATCTTCTTCGAACCCAAGCGCCGTTACTGGCTCAAGGGCGACGTCGACACGGAGAACCCGGCCCAGGATGCCTTCAGCGCCCAGGTGATCCGTGAGGGCTCCGACGCCACGATCGTCACCTACGGACCCCTGGTTCCGGTGGCCCTGGCCGCGGCCGAAGCCGCAACGGAAGACGGGCGCAGCATCGAGGTCATCGACCTGCGCTCGATCAGCCCGATCGACTTCGACACCATCACCGATTCCGTCCGCAAGACCGGCCGACTGATCGTCACCCATGAGGCCCCGACCTTCGGCGGCATCGGCGGCGAGATCGCCGCCCGCGTCTCCGAGCGGGCCTTCCTCTCCCTTGAGGCGCCGGTGATCAGGGTGGGAGGCTTCCACATGCCCTACCCTGTGGCCAAGGTCGAGGACCAATACCTACCGGATATCGACAAGCTGCTCGATGCCGTGGATCGTTCGTTCGAGTACTAGATGCCCGGCACACCGAACAGCATGCGCCCAAGGAGCAACCCATGAGTACCTTCAACCTGCCGGATGTCGGCGAAGGACTGACCGAGGCCGATATCGCCTCCTGGAAGGTCAAAGCCGGTGACACCGTGGCGGTCAACCAGATCTTCGTCGAGATCGAAACCGCCAAATCCTTGGTCGAACTGCCCAGCCCCTATGCCGGGGTGGTGACGGAGCTGCACGCTGCAGAAGGTCAGGTCGTCGAGGTCGGCCAACCGTTGTTCTCCGTCGACGAAGCCGGGCAGCCGAGGAGTGCGCCGGCAACGCCCGTACCGGAGGCGACCCCGGCGCCCACAACCGCTGCCGCACCACCGGTGGAGGACCCGGCCGAAGAGCCCGCAGACCAACAGGCCCCCGGCCCGCTGGTGGGATCGGGCCCGAAGGCGGATCCGGTTCGGCGGCGCCCCCGCAGCCGCCCGGGCACCTCCGCGACACAGTCTGCAACCGAGGTACCGGAGGCCCCGGCCACGGCAACACCGGCCAAGCCGAAGGAAACACAGGTTCAGGATCGGGTGCTCGCCAAGCCGCCGGTGCGGAAGATCGCCAAGGATATGGGCATCGACCTCTCCGAGGTCCGCGGCACCGGAGGGCAGGGGCAGATCACCCGCGAGGACCTGACCTCCTACCGTCCACCCAGTGGAGCCGCCTCGGAGCGGGTGACCCGCGAATCGGTGCGAGGGGTCCGCAAGGCCACCGCCAAGGCCATGGTGGAATCCGCGTCCACCGCCCCGCATGCGAGTATCTTCGTCGACGTCGACGCCACCCGGACGATGGAGTTCACCCAGCGACTGAAGAAGTCCCGTGACTTCGAAGGCATCAAGGTCTCTCCGCTGCTGGTCCTGGCCAAGGCGGTGATCTGGGCAGCGGAACGGAACCCCGGGGTCAACGCCAGCTGGGTGGACACCGAGCAGGGCGCCGAAATCCATGTCAAGCACTTCATGAACCTCGGTATTGCCGCCGCGACCCCGCGGGGACTGATGGTTCCGAACCTCAAGGACGCGCAGGATCTGAGCCTGAAGGAATTGGCGCTGGCCCTGAACGACCTGACCTCCACCGCGCGGGAGGGCAAGACCCGTCCCGAGGACATGCGCGGCGGAACGCTGACGGTCACCAACATCGGGGTCCTCGGCGTCGATACCGGAACTCCGATCATCAATCCCGGCGAAGTCGCCATCATCGCCTTCGGCACCATCCGGCAGAAGCCGTGGGTGGTCGATGGGGAAGTCGTCCCCCGCTGGATCACCACCTTGGGTGGCAGCTTCGACCATCGGGTCGTCGATGGGGCCCTGTCCGCAAGCTTCCTGGCCGATGTCGCCGCGATCATGGAAGAACCGGCACTACTGCTCGACTAGCCGCACCCCGCTCGGGATGTCGGAACGTGTCCCAGGACAATTGGAGAGGAACCCAACGTGAGCACTCGGACGCAGACACCAGGCGCCATCGAAAGCGTGGTGCTGCTAGATGCCGACCACCAGGAGGTCGGCAGCGCCGATAAGGCTGAGGTGCATACGAGGACGACGCCGCTGCATCTGGCGTTCTCCTGCCATGTCTTTGACGCCGAAGGGCGCGTCCTGGTCACGCGCCGGTCCCTGGCGAAGAAGGCCTGGCCGGGAGTGTGGACGAACTCGGTTTGCGGGCACCCGGGACCGGGCGAACCCCGGCAGGATGCCGTCCACCGTCGTGCCGAGTTCGAACTCGGGATGGAGCTGGACGTGGTTCAGATGGTCATTCCTGACTTTGCCTACCGTGCCGTGGACGCCTCGGGAGTGGTCGAAAACGAGTTCTGCCCGGTGTATTTCGCCCGGGCGGCCTCCAACCCCGATCCCCGTCCCAGCGAAGTTTCCGAACACCATTGGGTGGCCCCACAGGATCTGGTGGCCGCGGTCCGCGCCACCCCCTGGGCCTTCAGCCCCTGGCTGGTCTTCCAGATGCAGGAACTGGAGTCCCGCGGCATCTCCTATCAGGCCCCGACCCGGAACACACCTGATGGTGGAAGGGAAGCAGATCATGCCTGAATCCCCTGAGGAGCCCGCCCTGCACGGCGATGCGGCGACCGTCGTCCTGTTGCGCGATGCGCCCCGCGGGCTGGAGGTCCTCCTGCTGGAACGGCCCTCCCATCGTGGCTCCTTTGCCGGGGCCTGGGTTTTTCCCGGAGGTCACGTCGACCCGGAGGATCGGGATGAAGTCCCGCAGGATTCCGTGGAGCCGCTCCTCGGTGCCGCCCGGCAGGCTGGTGTACGTGAAACGTGGGAGGAGACCGGGGTGGTCATCAACGAACAAGACCTGGCCCCACTGTCCGTCTGGGCACCGCCGCCCAGCGTTCCGAAACGACTGCTCACCTGGTTCTTCCTCGCGACGGTGGAGCTAGCTGCTTCACAGCGGCTTCGGCTCAGTCCCGACGAGCATGTCGATCACGCGTGGCTGACTCCCGCCGAGGCACTCGAGCGGCACGCCCGCGGGGCCATGGAACTGGTCCCGCCCACGTGGATGACCCTGAGCTGGCTGACCGATCACCGCACCGCGGCAGAGGCGATGGCCGCAGCTCGGGCCGCCGAGCCGGCAGTATTCAAAAGTGTGGGTGCCCGCAACGACGAGGGTAGCCCCATTGTGGCCTGGGCCGGCGACGAGGCCTACGACCTGGACGGAGAGACGGGCCCTCAGGGCGCCCGGAACCGCATCACCCTCGATATCCGGCCGTGGTTCCACGAGCAGGTCGACGTCCGGCAGTGATCAGGCGGCGTCGATGGCGCGCTTCAACACCACTGCCAGACGCTTGATGCCCTCGTGGATCTTCTCCGGGTCGATGGCGCTAAAGGCCAGGCGCAGCCGGTTGTTCGGCTCGTCCCCGGGGGTGAAGGCCGCCCCGGGAATGAAGACGACACCATCATCGATGGCCTCGGCCAGCAACGGGTAGGTGTCGATCCCCTCCGGGAGGGTGACCCAGATGAAGAAGCCTCCGGTCGGCGTCGTCCAGTGCACCCCGGCCGGCATGAGCTCCTCGAGGGCAGAGAGCATTGCGGTGCAGCGCTCGGCATACAGGCCACGGTAGGCGGAAATCTGGGCGCGCCAGTCATGTCCGTCGAGGTAGCTGGTGATCAGCATCTGGTTCAGGGTTGGTGGGCACAGGACCACTGCCTCGCTAGCCAGGTAGAACCTGCGGGTCAGGTGTTCGGGCAGCAGGGCCCAGCCGATACGCAGGCCGGGGGCCAAAATCTTGGAGAACGAACCCATGTAGATCACGTCTTCGGGGTTGTTCGCGCGCAACGTCGGGTAGGGCTCGCCGTCGAACTTCAACAGCCCGTAGGGGTTGTCCTCGAGGACCAGGATATTGGCCTCACGGCAGATGTCGACGACTTCCTGACGGCGTTCGGCGGCCAGCGAGATCCCCGAGGGGTTGTTGAAGTTCGGGATCGTGTACAGGAACTTGATCCGCTTGCCGGTGGCCGTGACCGCGGCGATTCGTTCACGGAGGGCGTCCGGGACCAGGCCGTTCTCATCCATGGCAACAGATTCCACCTGAATCTGGTGGGCCTCGAAGGTATTCAATGCCCCGACGTAGGTGGGATCCTCGCACAGGACGACGTCTCCGGGGTCGCAAAAGACTTTGCAGGCCACGTCCTGGGCTGACTGTGAGCCGGTGGTGACCACGATGTTCTCGGGGTCGGCGTCGGTGATGCCTTCTTCCGCCATCACGTCACAGATATGCCGGCGCAGCTCGATCGTTCCCTTGCCGCCACCGTATTGCAGGGCGGTCAACCCCTCCTGAGCGATCAGATGATGGGCCATCTGGCCGATCTTCTCCAAGGGAAGCGAGGAGAGATAGGGGTTTCCTCCGGCCAGCGAGACCAAGCCGGGGCGCAGTGAGATGTCGAAGACGTCCCGAACGGCGGATTGCTTGATATTGGCGGCACGTTCGGAGAACAGGCTTTCGTGGCGGGACGAGGCCTCCGCACGCTCCAGGGCAAGCTCGGATTCGGTGGGCAACGTTTCGCTGTCCGGGGCGGTGGGGTTCTCTGCTGTGTTCACCCTCACATCGTAGCAACATGGGTTCACCATGAGGCAACAGTTGTTACCAGCAGGATGTTTACTGAGAAGCTTCGCCGCCACGAGGTTCTGACGACGGGGCTTCCGTCTGCCGGGAGGATACCCATGCGGCGACATCGGCGGGTTTGATCCTGCGGTGACTGCCCCGGTACTCCACCGGGATGGTTCCCGCGTCGGTGAGGTTGCGCATATAGGTGTTGGACACCCCAGCCAAGCGGGCGGCCTGCGAGGTGTTCAGCCACCGCTCGGCGGTGCTGAGCACAATGGCTTCCCCCGCGGCCAGCCGGCCCAGCAGATCCAGGACGGCGTCAGCGGCCGTCGATGGCAGGCGCAGTGCCGTGCCGTTGACGAAAACCGTCGCGTCGGCGGACTCTCCCAGCGCCCGAGCCAAACGGGAAGCGTCGGACGCCGATAAGGCCTCATGCTGGGTGGTTTTGGTCAAGGCAGTGGTCTCCTGTGGCATAGGACCATCATGCCTTGCCGATTCACGCCTTGGGTGGATCGGCCCCGTATGGCAACCTCGAAGACATGCCGTTGAAAATCGCCTTGGCCCAAATCAACTCCATCGCCGATCTCGAGGCCAACTTCGAGGTCGTCCGTGATCAGGCGACCCGTGCCCGGGACGCCGGGGCCGCCGTCGTGGTCTTTCCCGAAGCCACCATGTGCGCCTTCGGCAACCCGCTAGCCGAAGTGGCCCAACCGTTGGACGGGGACTGGGCCCAGCGGATCCGCTCGCTTTCGGCCGAACTGGGGATCGTCACGGTCCACGGGATGTTCACCCCCGGCGAGAATGGCCGCGTGCGCAATACGCTGCTGGCCACCGGGCCCGGGGTGGAGACCAGCTACGACAAGATCCATCTCTATGACGCCTACGGTTTCGCCGAATCCGATGCGGTGACCGCCGGTGACTCGATCGCGACCTTCGAGGTCGAAGGCGTCAGGTTCGGTCTTTCCACCTGCTATGACGTGCGTTTTCCCGACCTTTTTCGGGCTAACACCGCGGCCGGGGCAGTGGTCAACATCGTGTGCGCCTCGTGGGGCGACGGCCCCGGCAAGGCCGAACAGTGGGACATCCTGGTTCGTGCCCGCGCCGTGGACACGACGACGTTCGTGATCGCCTGCGATCAGGCGGACCCCGCAGCCAGTGGACGACCGGCCACGGGCAGCACCCCCTTGGGCGTAGGACACAGCAGTGTCATCTCTCCGTTGGGAGCCACCTTGGCCTCCGGGCCAACCGGCCCTCGCCTGACGGTCGTCGAGGTGGAAGCCGGCGACGTCGAAGAAGCCCGGAGCAAACTACCAGTGCTGGCCAATGCGCGTCAGATCGACGCCCAGGGTCGAGCGACAGCGCCCGGTTCCGCGCCGGTTCAGGGGCGGTAGCGCGACCGGAATGCTGGGGATGGGTCAGGTGATGCCCTACTCTGGTGAACAACGGTCTAAAGAAAGTACTGACCACTGCGCCAGCGCCGCGAGCCACCACCCCTGGCTGGCCTCCGCAGAGCAGGGCAGGCTGCCCTTCGCGTGACGAACCGGTCGCCGGAAACGTGCAGTCCGCGGAATCCGCGCCAGGCCCGCTTCCCGATCGGCAGACTTTCTCCAGGAGCATCCTCATGTCCACCACGACCACCCCTGAAACCACCCCCGGCCCCGCGACGCCCGTGCGAACCGAAGAGGTTTTCGCCGCCCATGAAGGCGGGAAACTTTCCGTCGAGTCCACGATGGCCTTGGATTCCACGCGGGCCCTTTCCATCGCCTATACCCCCGGTGTCGCCCAGGTCTCCCGGGCGATCGCCGAGGACCCCGCCAAGCATGCCGCCTACACCTGGGCTTCACGCCTGGTGGCCGTGGTCTCCGACGGCACCTCGGTGTTGGGCCTCGGGAACATCGGCGCCGCGGCGTCCCTGCCCGTGATGGAAGGCAAATGCGCACTCTTCAAGGAATTCGGTGGGTTGAATTCCATTCCCTTGGTGCTGGAAACCACCGACGTCGACGAGATCATTGAGACTCTCGTCCGGCTTCGTCCCAGCTTCGGGGCGGTCAACCTTGAAGACGTCTCGGCACCGCGCTGCTTCGAATTGGAAGAGCGTCTCATCGAGGCCTTGGACTGCCCGGTGATGCACGATGACCAGCATGGAACGGCCGTCGTGGTTCTGGCTGCGCTGACCAATGCCGTCCGGGTGGTCGATAAGGAGCTGTCCGGGCTGCGGGTGGTCGTTTCCGGCGCCGGGGCCGCCGGTATCGCGATCACCGAGATCCTTCTCACCGTCGGTGTCGGGGACGTGGTGCTGGTGGATTCGCAGGGCGTGATCCACCGCGACCGCGACGACCTGAACCCGATCAAGGCCAAATATGCGGCCAGGACCAACAGGGACTCCATCATGGGCGGGATCCGCGAAGCCCTCGACGGGGCTGACGCCTTCATCGGTGTTTCCTCCTCGCAGGTCCCCGAAGAGGACCTGGCGAACATGAACGAGCGCGCCATCATCTTCGCGCTGTCCAATCCGGATCCCGAGGTCATGCCCGAGGTCGCCGCCCGTTATGCGGAGGTCGTCGCGACCGGGCGCAGCGACTTCCCGAACCAGATCAACAACGTGTTGGCCTTCCCGGGGATCTTCCGCGGCGCCCTGGATGCTTCGGCGCGCCGGATCACCGCGCAGATGAAGATCGCCGCGGCCCGAGCCATCGCCGACCTGGTCGCCGGGGATCTGGCCGCTGAGCACATTGTCCCCTCGCCGCTGGACCCGCGGGTGGCTCCTGCTGTCGCCGCTGCCGTGCAGGACGTCGCCTCCGGAACATAGAACCGTGGCGTAGCCGGCTCTACTCGTCCTCGGAGGAGTGGAGCCGGCGTCTAGCGCTGAGAAGCTCGATTTCGGGCCTGTCGGCGACCAAACGTTCGACCGCGTCGAGCACCTCGATCACGTGGGCCGCCTCCGCTGCCACGACGCCGGCACTCAACCCGGCCCGGCGGTGCAGGTCCTGATGACTCGTTTCGGCGACGGACACCTCAAAGCGCCGCCGCATCTCGGCCAGAACGGGCCGGACCAGGGCACGTTTGGCCTTCAGCGAGTGAACGTCGCCAAGCAGCACATCGAATTCAATCCAACCGAACCACATGCCCCCATCCTCCGTCACGCCAACGCACGAGCCAAGAGGCTGCGGGGCCGGCGATCACCGGGTTCTGGTGTGCGTTTGCTCACCCAGATCCCGTGCTAACATGCGCGGGCACTCCGCGCAGGCTCCCCTTCTTGTTACTGTGCTGAATATGACTTCGAGCAAACCGGTCGGATCTGCCCGGCACCCACATGCCGTGCCGCCCTCCGGTGAACGGCTCCGAGAGCCGTGCCGGAGGCCGAGCAACCGGTTCGCCTTCTTCGGCACCTCCATCGCCACCGAAGACGAAGCACCCCCCAACCCGAAGGAGCAGCCATGACCGCTACCCCGCAGACCCCCTACCCCAACCAGCACACGCTGTTCATCGGCGGGCAATGGGAGGCGGCCGCCTCCGGTGAAACCCGCGATATCATCTGCCCGGCCGATGGCACCCACGTGGCCACTGCCTCCGAGGCGGCAGCTGCCGATACCGAGCGTGCGATCGCCGCCGCCCGTGCCACCTTCGATTCCGGAGTCTGGTCCTCGGTGCCCGCCCCCGAACGCGGTGCCTTCCTGCTGAAGGTCGCCGCACGGCTGCGCGAGCGCAAGGAGGAATTCGCCCGCGCCGAAACCGGTGACACCGGCAAGCGGATCCTGGAATCGCGCATCGACATGGATGACATCACCAACTGCTTCGAGTACTTCGGCCGGCTGGCCGGTCAGGATGCCGGACGCGTCGTGGACGCCGGGGACAATACGGTCGTCTCCCGGATCGCCTACGAACCGGTGGGCGTATGCGCGATGATCACCCCGTGGAACTACCCGCTGCTGCAGGCGGCCTGGAAGATGGCCCCGGCCATCGCCGCGGGCTGCTCGTTCGTGCTCAAGCCCGCCGAGCTGACCCCCTCTACCTCCATCCTGATCATGGACGTCTTCGCCGAGCTCGGACTGCCCGACGGCGTCGCAAACCTGGTCACCGGTGCCGGAGCGACCGCGGGTGCTCCGCTGTCGACGCACCCGGACATCGACATGGTCTCCTTCACCGGCGGTCTGGTCACCGGTCGGGTGATTGCCGCAGGCGCCGCCGGGACCGTGAAGAAGGTCGCGCTGGAACTGGGCGGAAAGAACCCCAACATCGTGTTCGCCGACGCCGACTTCGACGCCGCCGTGGACAATGCCCTCAACGGTGCGTTCGTGCACTCCGGCCAGGTCTGCTCCGCCGGGGCCCGGCTGGTCGTCCACGAATCCATCGCCGAAGCCTTCGTGGATCAACTGGTTCGCCGAGCCGAGGATATCCGCATCGGCGGCCCCTATGACGACAACGCCGAAACCGGTCCGCTGATCTCCGCCGCCCACCTGGAGAAGGTCGACGCCTACGTCAAGAAGGGGGTCGCCGAGGGGGCCCGCCTGCGCACCGGCGGCCGTGCCGCCACGGAGGAGGATGGTGCCGGGCTGGGCGCCGGGCATTACTACCTGCCGACCATTTTGGACCAGGTCAGCCGGGGCATGTCGGTCGTCGCGGACGAGGCCTTCGGCCCCACGGTCACCGTCGAGACGTTCTCCACCGAGGACGAGGCAGTAGCCATCGCCAACGACACGATCTATGGTCTGGCCGGCGCCGTGTGGACCCAGGATGCCGGACGCGCCCAACGGGTGGCCGGACGCCTGCGTCACGGAACCATCTGGATCAACGACTTCCACCCCTACCTGCCGCAGGCAGAATGGGGCGGCATGGGCCAGTCGGGTGTCGGCCGTGAGCTCGGCCCGACCGGCCTGGGCGAGTACCAGGAAGCCAAGCACATCTACCAGAACACGGCTCCGCAGGTCACCGGCTGGTTCGCCGATCGCGCCTAACCCGTTCCCGATCTTGAGCAAGGAGAGTACTGAGATGACTGATTTCGAGACGTTGGATGGTTCGACCTACGACTACATCATCGTCGGCGGTGGATCCGCGGGCGCCGCGGTCGCCGCACGACTCAGCGAGGATTCCTCCCTCGAGGTGGCCCTGGTCGAAGCCGGGCCCGATGACCGGGGAATCGACGAGATCCTGCAGCTGGACCGCTGGATGGAACTGCTTGAGTCCGGTTACGACTGGGACTACCCGATCGAGGAGCAGGAGAACGGCAACTCGTTCATGCGCCACGCCCGCGCCAAGGTGATGGGCGGCTGCTCCAGCCACAACTCGTGCATTGCCTTCTGGGCGCCGCGCGAGGACCTGGACGAATGGGAGTCGAAGTACGGGGCCACCGGCTGGAACGCCGAGACCGCCTTCCGGCTGTACAAACAGTTGGAGACCAACGAGGACGCGGGGCCTGACGCCCCGCACCACGGAGATTCCGGGCCCGTCCACCTGATGAACGTCCCCCCGGCGGACCCCAGCGGTGTGGCAGTACTGGACGCCGCCGAGCAGGCGGGCATCCCGCGGGCGAAGTTCAACAACAACGAAACCGTCACCAACGGTGCGAACTTTTTCCAGATCAACCGCAGGGCCGATGGAACCCGCTCCTCCAGCTCGGTGTCCTATATCCACCCGATTGCCGACCGGAAGAACTTCCACCTGCTGACCGGGCTGCGCGCGAAGGTGTTGACCTTCGACGAGGAGAACAGGTGCACCGGTGTGGCCGTCGTCGACAACGGGTTCGGCAAGACCTACCAGCTCAACGCACGCGCAGAGGTCGTGGTCTCCACCGGTGCCATCGATTCGCCCAAACTGCTGATGCTCTCGGGCATCGGCCCGGCGGAGCAACTGAAGCAGAACCGGGTGGAGGTCCGCGTGGATTCCCCCGGTGTGGGCGAACACCTGCAGGACCACCCCGAGGGGGTCATCCAGTGGGAAGCGAAGAAGCCGATGGTTTCCGAGTCGACCCAGTGGTGGGAGATCGGGATCTTCACGCAGACCACCGAAGGGCTGGACCGCCCCGACCTCATGATGCATTACGGCTCGGTGCCCTTCGATATGCACACCCTGCGTCAGGGCTACCCGACCACGGAGAACGGCTTCTGCCTGACACCGAATGTCACCCACGCGAAGTCACGCGGCACCGTGCGCCTGCGCAGCGCCGACTTCCGGGATAAGCCCAAGGTCGACCCGCGCTACTTCACCGACCCAGAAGGTCACGACATGCGCGTCATGATCGCCGGCATCCGCAAGGCCCGCGAGATCGTCTCCCAGCCGGCCATGGCCGAATGGGCCGGGCGTGAGCTCTACCCGGGGACGGAGGCCCAGTCGGATGAGGAAATCGCCGACTACATCCGGCGCACCCACAACACGGTCTACCACCCGGTGGGCAGTGTCCGGATGGGGCCCGCCGACGACGAGATGTCGCCGCTGGACCCCGAACTACGGGTCAAGGGCGTGCAGGGGCTGCGCGTGGCCGACGCCTCGGTGATGCCCGAACAGGTCACCGTAAACCCGAATATCACCACCATGATGATCGGCGAACGCTGCGCCGAACTGATCAGGCAGGCCCGCAAGGGCTGACCAGTCACCGGCCGGCCGGCGGAACGAGGACGCGGCGGGGGATCGTGCCCGGTACACTCCGGGAATGACCCCGCAGCGCCCCGTTTCCGTCCGCCCGGCAGTTGCCCTGTGGGCCGCGGTGACCGCCGCGGGCGTCTGGCTGGTGGCCACGCTGATCAATCAGTGGATCGCCGCGCCCGGCACCGGGCCGGTCATCACCGCCCTGAAGCCACTGATTCCCGCCACGGGGCCATCCGGGCTGGCCGGGATTCCGGCACCCTGGCCCTTCCTCGTTCCACTGGCCGCCGCGCTGGCCCTGGGTTCGCTTCTGTTGGCGTTGCTGCCTGCGGTGCTGCGACAGGTTCCCCGCCCGAAACCGCTGGCTCTCTTCCTGGCCGGCTGGGCGTGCGTGGTCGCTGCCGCAGCCCTGCTGGGCGCGCTGCTGGCCCTGGGCGCCATCGTTGCCGGATGGCCCCCGGCACGGTGGTCGTTCATCTTCTCAGGAGTCCAGCCACAGGTCGGGGCAGGAGCCTATTGGGGGCTGGTGTGGGGCTGGATTCCCGCGGCGGTCGCGGTCCTGGTGAGCCGACACTCCACCGAAGCTGCCACCGCACCGTCGGGGAGGAAGTCTCCTGCATGGCGGGGTACGCGCGCCATCGTGGATATTCTGCCGGCACTGGGCTTCGCCGTCGTGCTGGTGGCGGCGATCTCGCTGGCCGCTGCGGCACCCCGGGCCACGACCCCGGCTGTCTCCGAACCGCCCCCCGCACCGAAGCACTTCGGGCACCCCGACGTCTCGGCGGCCGTCGAGGAGGGGGCTCCCGGTTCCGCGCATCCCGAGGGCGGACACTGGTGTTCAGGGGATGCGGTGCACAGCGAATTCGGCATCGGGGACGCCGCGACCGGACACCGTTCCCAATTGCTGCGGGTCACCAACACCTCGGGGCAGGCATGTCGGCTGGGGAACTACCCCGATATCGTCTTCGACAACGCCGAGGGCGATGCGATGAACGTCTTGTTCTACCGGGGCGGATCCTTCATGACCGAGGATGCCGGCCTGGCGGCAGTGATCCTGGAACCGGGCTCCAGTGCAACGGCGGAACTGGGATGGAACGCCATGGCCACCGCGGGGGTTCCCACCCCGGGCACCGCGCTGGTGGCCCCGTATGCCGGCGCCGCGCGGGCCCGACTTCCGTTGCGCTCGGGCCGGGAGGGGCATTCCGCGGCCTCCGCGCCGGATACCATCCGCCACCCCGGTGAGCGCGACCCGGAGGTTCCCGACCGCGAGCGGGCCGACCCGTCACCGGTGCTGGACATCACCGATGGGTCGGCCGTGGCGATCACGGCCTGGGCCCGCGAAGTGGCAGCCGGGTCCTAGCCCTTCTTTGGGGCCTTCTTGGGTGCCTTCGGCTGGGCCTTGCGGGCGTGGCTGCGCAATTGGACGATGCGGGCCGCTCCGGCAATGGCGACGATGATGCCGCCGCCGACCGCTCCAACGAACAGTGCCAGTCCGAGTTGGACCGTCCCCTCCCACCCGAAGTAGCGCAGCTGCACCGTATTGGTGTTCTGCGCGATGAAGATGATCAGCAGCACCAGGAACACCAACGCCAGCACCGTCGCCGTCCACATGACCCCGCTACGGGTGACCCGGAGCGGGTCCTCGGCACGTGCGGCGGAGGTGCCGCCGGTGGGCTGATTGGCCGGTGTGCCGCCGGTGGGGGTGACCCCTGCGGGCGTCGGCCCTGCTGGCTGATCGCCGACCGGTGTCCCGGTGGCCGGCTTCCGGGGGTCCTTCGCTGGCTTCGGGTCCTTCGCCATGAGCACTACCTTTCGTCGACGTGGGCCGTGCCGTCCGTGCCCGGCGGTTCCGGGTCCCGGACCGCCGGGTGGCGAGCCAGAGGGCAGGTGCCCGTGGCTCTTCGCCATTAGTTTACTTCCAGAAGCCGCCGGCGTCCTGATTGGTAGGGTTTGGCTAGACCCGTCCCGAAGGAGCCACCATGAACCCGCGCCCGAAATTGCGTACCGCCGTGCTGGGATATGGGCTGTCCGGCCGCGTCTTCCACGCCCCGCTGATTGCCGCCGACCCCGATTACTCGCTGGACGCGATCGTCACTAGTCACCCGGTGCGCAGTGCCGACGCTGCTACGGCCCACCCAGAGACCTTGATCATCCCCGACGCGCAGACCCTCTTCGCCCGGGCCGCAGATTTTGATGTGGTCGTCATCGGAACCCCGCCGGCCACCCATGCACCCCTGGCACTGGAAGCGATCGGGCACGGCCTGCATGTGGTGATCGATAAACCCTTTGCCATCTCTGCTGCCGAAGGACGTGAAGTCATTGCGGCGGCCGACGCCGCCGGCGTGAAGCTCTCAGTTTTCCAGAACCGCCGGTGGGACGCTGACTTTTTGACTGTTGCCCGGGTGGTCCGTGAGGGGTCCCTCGGTGAGGTCCACACCTTCGAGTCACGGTTCGAACGCTGGAAACCCGCAGGACTGCGTGATTGGAAAGACAGCGCAGGAATTTCAGGTGGCGGGGGAGTCCTGTTCGATCTGGGCAGCCACGTCATCGACCAGGCAGTGGCCTTATTCGGACCTGCGGCGAAGGTGCATGGGCTGACCCGGAGGATCAGTGCTGGAGGATCCGACGCGGACGAAGATGCCTCCATCGTCATCCGGCACCAGTCAGGCGTGGATTCGCATTTATCGGTCGGGCTGCACTTCGCGGTCCCGGCTCCGCGCTTCCGGGTCCTGGGATCCCGTGCCGGATTCGAAATCTGGGGTACCGACGGGCAGGAGGCAGCGCTGGACGCCGGAATGAAACCCGACGACGCAGGGTATGGGCGGGTCCCAGAAAACCAGTGGGGTCGGCTCGGTGTTCCGGGGTCCATGGAACCGGTGCCCTCGGCGGTGGGCGCCTATCCGGAGTTCTATCGTCTCTTCGCCACGGCGGTCCACGGCAACACTTTGCTGCCGGTGGATCCGGAGGACGCCGTGGCCACCTTGCAGATCATCGAAGACATCCACGGGAGCAACCGGGCATGAACACCGAATCCAGCACCGCATCCAACCGAGGCAACCCATCTTCGGGCCCGGAGGCCTCCGTCCTGATCATCGGTGCCGGGCTGGCGGGATTCTCCACGGCGCGTCAGCTGCGCAGCCTGGGCCATACCGGACGGGTCAGAATCGTGGACCCCGAAGGACTGCCCTATGACCGGCCGCCCTTGAGCAAGGACTACCTGCTCGGGCGCACCGACCAGACGGGACTGCTGCTGGCCGACGCTGCCTGGTGTGAAGAGCACGAGATCGAAATCCTCACCGGAGCCGTGGCCAGCCTGCACCCGGCGACTGGCGAAGTGGTTCTGGTCGACGGCACGGTTTTGGATGCCGACGTGCTGGTCCTGGCCACCGGGGGGACGGCACGGAAACTTTCGATCCCCGGCGGGGACCTGGGCACCGTGCTGGAGTTGCGCAACCGGGACGACGCGGACCGGCTGCGCCACGCGTTACTGCCCGGCATACGGCTGGCGATTATCGGGGCGGGCCTCATCGGGGCAGAAACTGCCTCTGCGGCCCGTGAACTGGGCGCCGTCGTCGTCCTCATCGACCCCATGGACCCGCCCCTGGTCCCGGCCGTCGGTCCCGAACTGGCCCGCCGGTTGCACGATATGCATGCCGAGAAGGGAGTCACCGTGGTGACGGGAATTCCCGAATCCATCACCCGGAACGAGGGGCAACACATCATTGCGCTCGCGAACGGTGAAGAGATCATCGCCGACGCCGTCTTGGTGGGGGTCGGGATCACCCCCAATACGGCGCTCGCCGAGGCCTCGGGGCTGGAGGTCGACGGCGGGATCATCGTGGACAGCCAGCAACGCACCAGCCACCGGCGCGTCTACGCCGTGGGGGACTGCGCCCGGACCCGCACCGTTGAAGGCGTCCTCAAACGGCGGGCGGAGCACTGGGAAAACGCGATGAACTCGGGCCACCAGGCGGCATCGGCCATCGCCGGAGTCGAAGCTCCGACGCAACGGGCCGACTGGTTCTGGTCCGACCGCCACGGGGTCCATGTCGAAGGGGTGGGCTCGATGACCGAACCGGGGACCACCGTGATCCGCGAGGCGGACGGGGTTCCGGTCATGGCCTTCCGGGTGGACGGCGAGGGTTATCTGCTCGGGTGTGCCACGGTGGACGGGGGGTTGGCGGTGAAGGCCGCCCGTCGGATCATCGACCGGCGGATCCGCGTGGATCCCGCGCACTTGGCAGACCCCACCGTCAACCTCAAGAAGCTCGCCCGCTAGCTGTCTTCCGGTTCGCGGGCCGCCTGGTGCCGCAGCGAGCTGCCGGCCTGGACGTCACGTTCCTCGACCAAGGCCTGCTTATCGCTGGCCTTGGTATCGCGTGGGGGCAACTGCACCGAGCGCTCTGCCTTGATGCCACCCTGCAACTGGCGGGCCCGTTCCATCTCCGAGTCGAAGACTGCCCCCAGGAGCAGCGAAAGGTTCGCGATCCAGATCCACAGCAGCAGGACGATGACGCCACCAATGGCCCCGTAGGTTGCGTTGTAGTTCCCGAAGTTGGACACGTAGAAGAAGAAACCGACGGTGGCCAGCGCCAAGACCACCAGCGCGATCACCGAACCCACGCTGAGCCAGCGGAACTTGGGCTGCTTCACGTTAGGGGTGCCGTAGTAGAGGATGGCGATCACGAGGATGACCAGGAGCACGGCGAGCGGCCATTTGGCGATGCCCCACACCAGCACCGCGGTGTCGCCGAGTCCGATCACATCACCGATGGTCTGGGCGATGGGGCCCGAGACGATCAGCAGGACCACCACGACGACGGCGACCAGCAGCATCACCAGGGTCACCAGCAGCAGCACCGGCTTGAGTTTGAAGAAGGAGCGGCCTTCGGTCACGTCATAGATCTGGTTCATCGCCCGCCCGAACGCCCCGGTGTAGCCCGAGGCCGACCACAAGGCACCGAGGATACCGACGATGAGAGCCAGCCCGGCCGAGGGGGTATTGGTGAGCTGCTCGATGGGCTGACGCAGCGTATCGACAACCCCCGGGCTCGCGAACTTCTCGAGGAAACCGATCAACGCCTTCGTGGTGGATTCGGCCTGGCCGACGACACCCAGCACGGAGACCATCGCCAGCAGGGCCGGGAAGATGGACAAGACCGCGTGATAGGTCAGACCCGCAGCCTGGTCCGTGCACTTATTACGGCCGAACTCGTGCAGTGACCGCTTCATCACGTATTTCCATGACGGGCCGCGCAGATCGGTCGGCGCCGAGGGTTTGCGTGCGTCGTCGGGCGAGGGCGCGTTGCGATCCTTCGCTGCGGTATCGGCGGCAGTGCCGCTCTCAGGTTCGACGCGACGATGACCTGGCATGGGAGCCTCCGCTGACTAGTGGTTGACGTGGGTTTTCGTGGGCACTGAAAGTCAAGCATGGGGGGCGGGGAGGCACAACCTCACGGGCGGGGTGTGATGACCGCCCTGTCCGGTGGAAGGCGGAGGCGCCAACTCGGTAGTGTGTAGGTATGTCCCTTCGTAACCGCCGCGCCGCGTCCCTGCCTGCCAAACTTTCCCGCTCGTGGCTGTTGGTCAATGCAGCAAACCCCGAGTTGTTTGCCCCGGCACTGTCATCCGAAGCGGACTCGGTCATTTTCGATATGGAAGCCTCGGTACCCGATAGCCAGAAGGCCGAAGCCCGCGATGCCGTGGTCGAAGCGCTGAGCACCGGGATGACCGCTTGGGTGCGCGTCAACGGAATCGAAACCGATTTCTGGGCCGAAGACTTGGCGGCACTGTCCAAGGCCAAGGGCCTGCGCGGGGTGATGTTGGCGATGACCGAAAAGCCCGAACAGGTGACCCTGACGGCCATGCGTCTGCAGGCCGGTACCCCGGTACTGGCGTTGATCGAATCGGCGGTCGGCATCGAAAACGCCACCCCGATTGCCTCCGCCCCCGGCACGTTCCGGCTGGCCTTCGGCGTCAACGACTTCCGCAAGGACACCGGCGTCTCCGACGACCCGCTGGCGTTGGCCTACGCCCGAGGCAAGCTGGTGGTGGCCTCCCGCGTCGGGCAGCTGCCTGGAGCCATCGACGGCCCCGCCGCCGCAGGAGCTGACTCCGAGGCCGTGCACGCCAGCTGCCGGACGACGGCCACCATGGGCATGACCGGCAAGCTGAGTCTCTCCGCAGGACAGGTCGATGACATCAACCAGGATCTCTCGCCGAGCACCGACGAACTCTCCTGGGCCCACGAACTGCTCGAAGCCCATGCCGCCGGCGCTTCGGTCGGCGACGGCTCCTACCTGCCGCGTCTGGCCCGCGCCCAGAAGATCGCCGACCTGGCCGACTCCTACGGCCTCTGGAACGCCTGATCTTTTGTCGTCAGGCCACGCCTTGACGGTTCACCGAGCTGCGGGCGGGCCAGGCCCGCCGTGCGGCCACTGCCGCTGCCACGGTGAGTCCGGCGAGGACCAGCGCCGTGGCCGGCAGCCCCAGCAGCGCCCCCGAGATTCCGGCTGCCGGATAGGTGAGAATGAAGCAGGCGTGGGAAAGGGAGAACTGTGCGGCGAACACCGCAGGCCGGTTTGACTCGTTCGAGAAACGCCGCAGAAGCCGAGCCGAGGGCGTCAGGATGAGGGAGGTCGCTGCCCCCAACACCAACCAGATGGTCAGCAGGAACGCCCATGTCGACCCCGAATCCGCGAGCATCGTCGCAGCTGAGGTGGCCACCAGCCCGGCCGGCAGAATGATGGCTCCGCCGAGCATGACCCGTCGATCGGGGATCGCGTCGAGCACCCGGGGAAGTGCCAGCGCAACGATCATGGAGCCGCTGCCGTAGGCGGCCAGAAGCAGCGCGACATCGGTTTGCGAGCGACCCAACTGTCCCTGGACCAGCACCACGGTGTTCACCACGACCATGGCGGTGGCCGCGGCGACCACCATGTTCAGTGCCAGGAGACTCCGAAGTTCAGGAGTTTTCCAGAACACCCGGGATCCGCGGGTCAGCCGTTCCAGGAACGGGGAAGCAGCGGCGGGCCGGAGGGCGGGAAAGACGGTCGCCAAGACCAGGACGGCCGAGCCGACGAATCCGATGGCCGTGCCCACGAAGAGATTGTGGTAGCTAAGAAGGGTGAGCAGGGCCGCGGCGAGCATCGGGCTGAGCAGGGATTCCAGGTCGTAGGCGAGGCGGGACATGGACAAGGCCCGAGTGTATTGGCGCTCCTCGGGCAAAATCTCCGGGATCACTGCCTGGAACGCCGGGGTGAACGTCGCCGAGGCGGCCTGCAACACGAAGATCAACACGTAGATCTGCCAAACTTCGGTGACGAAGGGCAGCATGAGGGCAACTCCGGCACGCAGCACATCGGAGCCGATCAGCAGGACCTTGCGAGGCACCTGCGAGGTGATGGCCGCGGCGATGGGTGCCACGGCGACGTAGGCGAGCATCTTGATGGTCAGTGCCGTGCCGAGAACGATGCCTGCGTCGCCGCCGGCCAGGTCGAAGGCCAGCAGGGACAGGGCCACCGTGAGTAGGCCGGTACCCAGCAAGGCGACGACTTGGGCGCTGAAGAGCTTCCGGTAGGACGCGTTGCGCAGGACCTCAAGCACGCGCGGCATCCGTAGTTGTTTCCGTGGGAGGACGGTCCTGCTTGTGGTGGGCCGGGTGTTCATCCAGGGCGTGTTGGGCTTGGAAAATAGCGTCGGTCACCAGCTGTCGGGCGTGCTCGTTGGCGAGACGGTAAAAGACCCTGTTTCCCCCCTGCCGCGTCGCCACGATGCGGGCCAGGCGCAGTTTCGCCAGGTGCTGCGACACTCCGGCCGGCGACTTGGAGACGATTTCGGCCAGGCTATTCACCGGCAATTCCCCATCGCGCAGTGCCAAGATGATGCGGACTCGGGTCGCATCGGCCAGCATCGTGAAGACTTCCACCGCCAACTCCACGTAGTCACTGTCCGGCGGCACAGTAAATTCACTATCTGCATTCATGCGTAGATAGTTGCATATAACTCGTCGCACCGCCATGGCGTCGGCAGGTGTGCCCGGAGCTCAGGCCTCGACGACGATCCCGTCCTCGTCCGAATGCAGCATGGCACCCGGCCTGAAGTCGACCCCGCCGAAGGAGAGAATGACGTCGGCCTCTCCGTTGCCGTGTTTGGAGGACTTGCGCGGGTTTGAACCGATGGCCTTCACCCCGAGGTCCAGTTCGGCCAGGGCCACCCGGTCGCGGATGCAGCCATGGATGACGACGCCCGACCAGCCGTTGGCCACGGCGGCCTCGCCGATCATGTCACCCATGAGGGCGGTCTCCAGTGATCCGCCGCCGTCAACAACGAGGACGGCGCCCTCGCCGGGAGTGTTCAGGGTCTGTTTGAGCAGGGCGTTATCGCGGTCGCAGCGGATGGTCCGTATCGGGCCGCTGAACCATGTCCGTCCCCCCAGGTTCTGGAGCTGCACGGAGAGCGTCTGGAGCGATTCGTCGTCGTCGAACAGGTCGCAGGTAGTGAAAGTCATGAACCCAGCATAATTCCAACGGCGATAAGACGTGGATCACCATAGTTGGACCATGAAACATCAGACGTCTAATGTTTCTCCGTGCCCTCTTCGACTGCCACCGCCCCACCACCCTCCGTCATCCCCCGGACGCGCTGGATCACGGTGCTCGGCGTGGTCGCCGTCGTGCTGGTGGGTTTGAACCTGAGGGCCGGCATCACCAGTGCCGCCGCCCTGTTCCACGACCTGCAGGCGGTGCTCGGGTACGGGCCGTTGGTGGCGGCCATCCTCCCTTCCATCCCCACGGTGACCTTCGCCTTCGCCGGTGCCGCGACCGCATGGTTGGTCCGCCGCATCGGGGTGGAGCGGACCATTTTGTTGGCGTTGGTCATCCTGGCTGCCGGGCTGGCGATCCGTGCCATCCCCTCGGTGGGCATGCTGCTGGTGGGGACCGTCGCAGGAATGTGCGGGATCGCGTTGTGCAACGTGGCGATGCCCTCCTTCATCCGCGAACACTATGCACACCGGACATCGACCCTGACCGGAACGTACACGATCACGATGTCCCTCGGGGCCACCGCAGCCTCGGCGCTGGGGGTCCCGTTGGCCCGGCAACTGGGTTCCCCGAGCCTGGGGTTGGCTGCCTGGTCGATTCTGGCCGCCGTCTCCGTCCTGGTCTTCATCCCGTTGGCGATCGCCGGTCGGCCGCGGCCGCGGCCGCGACAGGATGCCGCCCTGCCGGTGGCTCCGGCGGAACCCGGAGGCTCACTGCTGGCAGTCTTGCGAACCCGCCAGGGCCTGCTGATCACGGGGTTCTTCACCGTCCAGGCACTGTTGGTCTATTCGCTGATCAGTTGGTTGCCGGTCATCCTGATCTCCCGTGGCATGGACCCCTCGGCAGCAGGAATCATGCTGGGTCTCATGCAGCTGGTCACGATCCCGGCGACCGTGGTGCTGTTGGCCATGGCCACCCGCCCGCATCTGCTGCGTTCGGCCTTCATGGTGTGCTGTATCGGGATCCTGCTGGGTCTGAGCTGCCTGATCCTGCTGCCCGTCGGTTTCTCCGTCCTGTCAGTGGTCCTGTTGGGCCTCGGACTCACGATCTTCCCTCTCTTGCTGGTCGTCATTAGCCGCAGCGGCCGCAATGCTGTCGAAACCACGGCGATCTCCACGGTGGCCCAATCCGTGGGTTACCTGGTGGCCAGCGCTGGACCCTTCGGCCTGGCGTTGCTCCACACCCTGGCCGGCGGCTGGACCGCACCGTTGTGGGTGTTGTTCGTCGTCGCGGTGATCCAGCTGCTGCTGGCCTGGGCTCTCACCTCCGATAGACCGGCAGGACCGGCAGGTCAGGCACGCCGGAGGAGGAAGCGTGAGGTGCCGGCATGAACATCCCGCCGCGGACCCCCTTGGTCCAACAAGTCACCGATGCCCTGCGCCGGGCCATCAGCTCGGGCGAGTGGCCGGTCGGTGCACGGATCCCCGCCGAGCCGGCGCTGATCGAACGATTTGCCGTCTCGCGGGGCACGCTGCGTGAAGCCATCAAGGCCCTATCGCATGCCGGCATGCTTCAAGTCCGTCGCGGGGACGGAACCTATGTGCGCACTCGCAGCGAGATCGAAGGCGCCATCGGGCAGGCCTACCAACGTCATTCCGACCAGGACGTCATGCAGGTCAGGTTCGCCCTGGACGCCCAAGCGGCCCGGCTGGCAGCGGGCGTCGCCGGTGAAGCCGAGCTGGAGCAGCTGCGGGCAATTCTGGCCGAACGCCGTCGAGCGTGGGAGGTCGAGGATATCGAGGGGTGGATCGACGCCGACTGGAACTTCCATCTGGGGGTGGCCCGCGCCTCGGGAAATGCCTTATTGGCCGAGCTGTATGCCAGTTTCGGTGACGTCTTCCATGGCAGCAAGCTAGCCCAGCGCCTCTACCGCGGTTTCGACGGTTGCCGGGCGGCAGGTCATGAGGAACTTCTTGAGGCGATCGCCGCAGCGGATCCGGAGGCAGCGGATCGCAGCACGGTGTCGAACCTGCTGTACTGCCTGTCTTTCACCGAGGCGGGCTGAGCGCGGGTTCCGGAACCTTCTATCGGATCCGGTTGCGCTGAGTTCCGAGGCCGTCGATCCCTGTTTCCAGCACATCCCCGGAGGTGAGCCAGGGGTGGCGTCCCTGCTCGTTGCGCCGTCCCAAGGCCACCCCCGCCGGAGTCCCCGTGAGGATGAGGTCGCCGGGGACCAGGGTGACCATGGTGGAGAGGTAGGCGACCAGTCGAGCCGGGCCGAACACCAAATCTGCTGTCGAATCCTCCTGGACGGTCTCGCCGTTGACTCGGGTGCTGATGCGGGCCCCGTCGGGAAATTCTTCGGCGCTGACCAGATACGGGCCCACCGGGGTGGAGGCCTCCCAGCATTTACCGGCCAGCCATTCGGCGGTCCGCCCTTGCCAGCCGCGCATCGATACGTCATTGGCGACCGTATAGCCGGCAATATGCCCGGCGGCATCGGCCTCGGGGATCCGGCGGCCTGCCCTGCCGATGACGATGGCCAGTTCACCTTCCCAATCGAGTCGGTGGTCCTCCGGCGGCACGTCGATGGGGTCCATCGGCCCGGTGAGCGAGCGGGCGAACTTCGTGAACACCGTCGGATATTCGGGGAGCTGTTGCCCGGTTTCTAGGATGTGGTTGCGGTAGTTCAGCCCGATGCAGAAGACCTTCTCCGGGGAGCTGAGCAACGTCGCGAAATCGGCGTCGGCTACCGGTATCCCGGCGGAGGGGGTCCGCAGGGAAGCCGTGGGATCGGCGGCCGCAACAGCTTCGGCGCGGGTTTGTTCATCGGCGGCCAGGAAAGCCCCGACGTCGGAAAACCCCGACAGTTCGTGGGCCGTCTCACCGTGGATCACTGCGGCGAAGGTGGCCCCGGTGCCGGGTGTGCGAAGGGTGGCAAGTTTCATGCAACCATCCCACCACAATGGTCCCGCGGGACCTAGCGTGCCGCGGTGACCGCTGCGTCGTCGGGGTAGGCGGCCTGCGTACCCTTCTTCGTGGCAGCCAAGGCCGCGGCCACCGAGGCGAAGGAGGCGGCGTCGGACAGGGGGTCTCCTGCGGCCAACCGGGTCGCCAGGGCACCGGTGAAGGCGTCGCCGGTCCCGGTGGTGTCCACAGCGTGCACCCGGGTGGGGGCGATCCTGGTGATGCGGGCTCCGGCGTCTGGGTGGGCATCGAGCACCACCGATCCGTGGGCGCCCAGGGTGACGACCACGCGGTTCAACCCGCGGTCGGTGAAACGTCCGAGCACCGGCTCCCAGGCCTCATCGGCGGCGTCGGCCGCGGGGATGCCCGTGCCGTCCAGGAACTGGGAAGCCTCGTGCGTGTTGACCAGCAACACCGACGTCAGCTCCGCCAACTCCCGGGTGATCGGGGCATAGGGGGAGAGGTTCAGGACCACGGTGGCACCGACGTCGTTCCCGGCACGCGCCGCAGCCATCACTGCCTCCGGAGCAACTTCCAGACACAGGCACACCACCGAGGCGCCGGTGAACAGCCCGGAGGCCTGGATGATCGTGTCCTCCGATACGGTTCCGTTGGCTCCTGCTGAAATGACGATGCTGTTCTCGCCCGCAGCGTCCACGGTCACCACGGCGACGCCGGTTTCCACCCCTACCACGCGCTGTACCGCCTCGGTGCGGACGCCTGCGGCGGAACAGGAATCGAGCAGCATGGTGCCGTGCGGGTCATCGCCGACGGCACCCAGAAGAGTCACGTCGGCGCCGAGTCGGCCGGCGGCGACCGCCTGGTTGGCACTTTTGCCCCCGGGGTTCACGGTGAACCCTTCGCCATGCAGGGTCTCGCCCGGGGTGGGGAGGCGTTGGGTGTAAATGGTGAGATCGGCGTTCAGGGAACCGACGACCACGACGCGGCCCCGGTCTTCGGTGGTGTGGCTGGGGGTGTTCATGCGGTGACCTCCGCGTCGACGGGTTTGGGGATGAGCAACGAGGCGAACAGGGCGGCCGCGGTGATGACGAGGCCGGTGATGATGACCGCTACGTAGGAGCCCTGCCCATCCGGCCCGGTCGTTGACACGAGCACGGCAGGCAGCACGAGGAAACTGAGCCCGGCGCCGAGGTTGAACGCGCCGGCAGTCATACCCGGCAGGAAGCCGGGGTTGCCGACCGGGGACAGGACGATGCCCAACCCGTTGAGCATGATGTTCGCAGTGCCGGCATAGGCGATGCCCAGCAGGGCGGTGCCGGTGATCATCAAGGGCAGGCTGCCCAGACCGAACAGCAGGATCACCAGCAGGGCGGCGATGCTGCCGACGAGGCCGAGCCGCAACACCTTGTTGTAGCCGAGGACCGGGGCCAGCCGGCCGGCGAATGGCCCGACGATCCAGCCCAGCAGGGCGTACGGGGTGAGGATCAGCAGGGCCGTGGCCGTGGGGCCGAGGTCGAAGCCCTGATCCGTGGCCTGTACGTAGGCGGGAACAATCCCGTTGATGACGGCGAAGACGCCGGTGATGGTCAGTACCGTGGTCAGCAGCGGGGCCCAGGTGGAGCGTTGGCGCAGATGAACGATCTGCACCATTGGCTCCGTGGAGGCCTTCTCAGTGGCCCAGAATGCAGCAAAGGCGGCGACGGCCACCGCCAACAGGAGCAGCGACACCAGCAGCCCGGAAGCCGAGAAGGCGGCCACCAGTTCGGCGCCCTCATTCAGGGCGGTCAGCAGCGCGCCGACGGCGACGACGATGAACAACACGCCGCGCCAATCCATCCGTGTCCCGGCCTGCGGCGTCGATTCGGGGGACTTCCAGGCGACGCAGGCCGCTGCGACGACGGAGATGACGACCATGAACCAGAAGATGCTGCGGAACCCGTGGTTCTCCGCCAGATACCCACCCAGGAAGGAGTCGACGCCGGCGATGCCGCCGTTGACGGCGAGGATGAGGCCCATCAAGGTGCCGTAGCGGCGCTGGTCGGTCACGGCCGAGCGGAGCATGAGCAGGCAGAGCGGGACGGTGGGGCCGCTGACGCCCTGGATGATACGTCCGGCGAACAGCCAGCCGATATTCGGTGCCAACGCGGCGACCGTGGAGCCGACGGCGGTCAGCAACAGCATCCCCACCAACACCCGGCGGCGTCCGATGATGTCGCTGAGCCGGGGAAGGAACAGCGAGAAGAGTGCGGCGGTGGTGAAAAACCAGGTCTGCGAGAGTCCGACGGCGGCCTGGTCGGTGTCAAGCTCCTGCCCGATGGTCACCAACGCGGGGCTGAGCATGGAGGCGTTGAGTTGGAAGGCCACGCAGGCGGCCAACAGGGCGACCATGAGAGCGGTGGCCCCTCCGGTGGAGGATGCCGCCGGACGGGTGGTGGTCGCGCTCATCGGGCAGTCGCCGTCATCGGTGCGGCGGAGGCCAGATCCACGTTGCCAATGCGTTCGAGGGCGTCGGTGACCAGATCCCAGAAGCGCCCGTGGTCCAGGTCCACGGCGACCGAGGTGTTGCAGTCCGGTGGCGCCGGGGCCCTGAAGTCGGCGACCGTCATGCCCAGGGTCAGGGTTCCTCGGAGTTCTATGTTCACGGGGACCTTCACGGTGGAGACGATGGTCGGGTCGATGACGTAGGCGACGGCGCAGGGATCGTGGACCGGCGGAAAGTCGAAACCCTGATGGTCTTGGTAGGCCTGTGCGAAGAAGTCCATCAATTCGCGCACGAACTTCGCCGGTCCCGTGCCGATCGACTCGATCCGGGCGACGACCTCGTCGGTGGCCAGTGCCTGGTGGGTCAGGTCCAGTCCGACCATGACTACCGGCCAGTCCTCGTTGAAGACGATATGGGCGGCCTCGGGGTCGATGATGATGTTGAATTCGGCCACGGCGCTCCAGTTCCCGGCGTGGTAGCCGCCGCCCATCAGCACCACTTCGCGCACCCGTTCGACGATGCGTGGTTCCTTGCGGGCGGCCATGGCGATGTTGGTCAAACCGCCGGTGGGGACCAGGGTGATCGTCCCCGGCGCGTGGGCCATGATCGTCTCGATGATCAGATCCACGGCGTGACGCCGATCCAGTTCGATGGCCGGTTCGGGCTGGGCGGGGCCGTCCATGCCGGTCTCGCCGTGGATGTCGCCGGCGGTCTCGACCTGTCGAACCAGCGGACGGTCACAGCCTGCGGCGAAGGGGATGCCTGTCATGCCGGCGATGGTGCCCACCGACAAGGCGTTCTGGGTGACCTTGGCCAGGGTCTGGTTGCCCACGACGGTGGTGACCGCCAGCAGTTCGATATCGGGGTTGCCATGGGCCAACAGGATGGCCACGGCGTCGTCGTGACCGGGGTCGCAGTCCAGGATGATCTTGCGGGGTCCGGCGGGGGCATCTGCGCCCATGTTTTTCTCCACGTCATTGGGGTGCCCGGTAGGAGCCAGGCGTCAGGGGTCTTCAGGGGCAGTTTTCCACTGCCAACCCCGTTACGTCAAACGCTTAACGTCGAACGGTGCGACGGCGGCCCGAGGCGCTCGTTCTGTTGGCCCTGCCGGGCTGCCGGCTCGGTAGGATGGGGCCATGGAATCCGCCGATGCCCCACTTCCCGGCGCGCCCGGCAGGCGGCGGGCCACCGCGGCGATGGTCGCCGAACGGGCGCAGGTCTCCACCGCCACGGTGTCTCTGGTCGCCAACGGCAAATCACGTGGACGGGTCTCGGCGGTCAACGAGGCCCGCGTGTTGCAGGCCATCCACGAGCTGGGCTACGTGGTCGATGGCATCGGCAGCTCGCTGTCCCGCGGAGTCAGCTCGACCGTGATCATGGTGGCCCCCGATATCTCCAACCCCTTCTTCGCCAACGTGATCGCTGGAGTGCGCACGGCGCTGGGGCAGGACTACCAGCTACTGCTCTCGGTCACGGACGCAGGTACGTTGCCCAGCGCCGACGATACCCGCAGGCTGCTGTCCCTGCGACCTGCCGGATTGTTGGTCGATGCCCCGGACGAGGCGTTCCTGGAGGAGCTGTCGGCTCCGGACCCGCTGGTGCTGCTCGACGCTCCGGGCCTGGGGAAGCGGTTCGCCGCGGTGAACCTGGATGTCGCCCACGGCGCCCGGGAGCTGGCAGGGCATCTGGCCGCAGCCGGCCACCGGAAGGTCGCCTATGTCGACGGCATCACCGGCACGGCGACCTTTGAGTTGCGACGCGCGGCCTTCCTGGCCGCCGCAGATGCCTTGGGTCTGGAGGTCCCGGACGCCGCGTGCTTGGCGACCACCATCGACGTCGGTGTGGTCGCCTCCGAATTCGCCTCCGTCTGGCCTGCCTGGCAGCAGGCAGGGGTCACCGCTGTGGTCTGCGCGACCGATACCCATGCCTACGGGATCCTGCAGGAGGCCCGCGCCCGCGGGCTGCGCGTTCCCGGTGACCTGGCTGTCGCCGGCTTCGATGACCTGCCGTATTCGCGCACGAGCAATCCGTCACTGACCAGTGTGCACCTGCCGGGCGAAGAACTCGGCCGGCAGGCGGCGCAGCAGCTGCGCCGGCTCATGGCCGGCGAAATGCTCGAAGACCAGGAGTTGACGTTGGCCAGCTCGTTGGTGGTGCGGGGCTCCACCACGGTGGACTAGCTACAGCACCATGAACAGCACGATCACGATGACGGAGAGTGTGGTGATCATGCCGATGATCGTCGGCCACGGGTTTCTGGGGCCGGCCTGCGGGGCGAAGGGCTCGCGGAGCCCGGGCGTTCCAGGATTTCCTCCGAGCAGCGGGGCGCTGTCGGCCTGGGAGGTGGTGGGCCGTTCGTCGTGCTCCATGGTGCCGGATCCTCTCGTCGGGGCGTCGGGGCGTCGGGGCACCCAGCCTATCCCCCGGTGTTGGAGGGTGCGCGCTTGAACAGGCGGGCGAGCCATCCGCCGGAGGTCGAGGATTCCTTGGGGGCGTTCGGATCGCAGGAGCAGCGGTCGGCGCGGGGAACATTCGCCATGACCTGCTGGACATGCTGGCCACAACCGGCCCACGTCGTTTTCTGGCATTTGCGGCATTTCAGGGCTCGGCACATGGGACCTCCTGGGGTCGGTGTTATTGCGGGCGAGACCGGTCCTGTCACAACCCACTCTGATACATACCCTCGAGGGTATTGAAGTATGCGCGTCAGTGTCCTCTCACTGGGTTAGGCCAGTGAGAGGAAGAGGCGCTCCAGCTCCTTCTTGTCCATCGAGCCGTCTTCGCTGGAGAGGCACTGCTCCAGCCCGGTGGCAATGATGGCGAAGCCGGCCCGATCCAGCGCCTTGGAGACCGCCGACAGCTGGGTGACGACGTCCTTGCACTCGCGCCCCTCCTCGATCATCCGGGTGACGGCTGAGAGCTGGCCCTGGGCGCGTTTGAGTCGGTTGATGACGGGGGCGAGTTCGGTGGTGTCGAGCTGCATGACTACTCCTGGTGGTCGGTTTGTTGTTTCATCATACCCCCCTGGGTGTTTTTGCATACCCTAGGGGGTATGTGTGAGACTGCTGGGGAACCACTGATCCGACAGGAAGAAGTAGACGTGTCTCTTGCACCATCCGCAGTCACCGATCTCGATGCACAGACGGTCCGCAACTGGATCGACGACCAGCAGGGCGTGAAGATCATTGACGTCCGCTCTGCCGCCGAATTCGAGACCATGCACATTCGTGGCTCGTACAACGTGCCGCTTCCGTTGCTTTCCGAGCACACCGCCGAACTGGCCGAACGCCTCGATGGCCGCGTGGTGCTGGTCTGCCAATCGGGAGTCCGTGCCGATCAAGCACGCACTCGCCTCGACGGTGTCGGTGTCGACCACGCCCAGGTGCTCGATGGCGGTGTGGCGGCCTTTGCCGCTGCCGGTGGGGACGTCGTGCGCGGAGTCCAGCGCTGGGACCTGGAGCGTCAGGTACGCCTGGTGGCCGGATCCTTGGTGGTCGCCGGACTTCTGGCCGGGAAATTCCTGTCACCCAAGCTCCGCCTGCTTTCCGGGATGATCGGCACCGGGCTGACCGTCTCGGCGGCCACCAACACCTGCGCCATGGGCCAGGCGCTGTCCAAGATGCCGTGGAACCAGGGTGCCACCTGCCCGGCGCCGCGTGCGGTCATCGGCCAGATCCCGCGCTCCACTATCTGATCCCCACCCCTCGAGCCCACCGGAGAAACCATGCCTGCAACCACGATCAACGAAACCGACCAACGCCGCTGGACCGAGCAGGTCCTCGATGTCCGCGAGGACTTCGAAATCGCCGAAGGGATGATCCCCGGCGCCGTGCACATGACGATGGGAGACCTGAGCGAGCGGGTGGGCGAGCTTGATGCCGACCGGCCCATCATCGTGGTCTGCCGCAGCGGAAACCGCAGTGCCCAGGTGGCCGAGGCGCTCAACGCCGTCGGCTGCACGGCGGACACCATGACCGGTGGCATGTCCGCCTGGCAGGGCGCCGGCCTGCCCACCACCTAGCCCGCGGGCCCCGCCACCATTCGACCTCCGCAAAGGACCCTGCCATGACGCTGACCCTCCTGTTGACACTCGTCCTTTCGGTGCTGATTGGACTCTCCCTCGGCTTGCTCGGCGGGGGTGGCTCCATTCTCACCGTCCCCATCCTGACCTATGTCGCGGGAATGAAACCCAAGGAGGCCATCGCCGCCTCGCTCTTCGTCGTGGGAGCCACCTCGGCAGTCAGCGCCGTGTCCCATGCCCGCAACGGCAGGGTGAAATGGCGCACCGGTCTGGTTTTCGGTGCCGCCGGCATGGCGGGAGCCTTTGGCGGCGGGCTGCTGGGTGGGCATATCCCCGGAACGGTGCTCATGATCGCCTTCGCCCTGATGATGGTCGCCACCTCGTTGGCCATGATCCGTGGGCGCAAGAACGGAGGTGCGCAGGGGTACGACGGCGATCTTCCGCTGGGCAAGGTCATCCTCGAGGGGCTGGTCGTCGGCCTGGTTACCGGGCTGGTCGGTGCCGGTGGCGGATTCCTCGTCGTTCCGGCGTTGGCGCTGATGGGTGGGCTGTCCATGCCAGTGGCCGTGGGCACCTCATTGGTGGTCATCGCGCTCAAATCCTTCGCCGGATTGGGCGGCTACCTGACCACCGTCTCCCTCGATTGGGCCCTGGTGTCGGGGGTGACTGCCGCAGCGATCCTGGGTTCACTGGTCGGCGCACGCCTGGCAGGAAAAATCCCCGAAAACGCGTTGCGCAAGGGGTTCGGGGTGTTCGTCCTGGCCATGGGTGTCTTCGTTCTGGTGCAGGAACTCCCGGCCCCGGCCAACCTCGTGGTCGGCATCCTCGGTGCCACCCTGGCGGTGGCCGCGGTGGCCTGCAGATATCTCATCCCCTCATGCAAGTCCCGCCTCCTCGCCTCCAGCGAAGAGCCCGTCATTGCCACCACCCACTCATGATGCGACGGAACCACCGTCACCACGAAAAGGAGTCACCATGTCCACCATCGATCTGACCGAGAAAAACTTCGAGAAGACTCTCCAAGACCATTCCATCGTCCTGGTGGATTTCTGGGCGGCCTGGTGCGGGCCCTGCCGTTCGTTCGCCCCCACCTACGAGAAGTCCTCCGACAACCACCCCGACGTGCTCTTCGGCAAGGTGGACACGGAGGCCGAACAAGCCCTGTCGGCTTCCGCCGGCATCAGCTCGATCCCCACGTTGATGGCCTTCCGCGAGGGTATCCTCGTGTTCAGTCAGCCGGGCGTCCTGCCAGGGAAGGACCTGGAAAAGGTCGTCGAAGCCGTCAAGGACCTCGACATGGATGCCGTCCGCTCCCAACTGGAACAACAGAACCGGCAAGCTTGAAACCCGCGCCCGGAGGGAGTCCCTGCATGAAGGGGAAGTCCGGCGCGAGCATCCCCGTGTTGGGGTTGCGGGCGAATGCCCCGCAGTTCGTGCTGCTCGTGGCGGTCAACGCCCTCGTCGGTGGAATGGTGGGCCAGCAGCAAACGGTGCTGCCCCTGCTCGCCGGCGCCGAGTTCGGCCTGACCGGGTACACGTTCATCTTTTCCTATGTCGCGGCCTTCGGCATCGCCAAGGCCGTCAGCAACTGGTTCGCCGGAACGCTCTCGGACCGTCACGGACGCAAACCAGTGCTGCTGATCGGCTGGCTTTTCGCCGTCCCGGTCCCCTTGATGCTCATCCTGGCCCCCAGCTGGGGATGGGTCGTGGCCGCGAACATTCTGTTGGGCATCAACCAGGGTCTGACCTGGTCCACCACCGTGGTGATGAAAATCGATCTGGTCGGACCGAATCGACGCGGCCTGGCGATGGGGTTCAACGAAGCGGCGGGATACGGTGCCGTGGCCATCACCTCACTGCTGGCCGGGCATCTGGCCGAACAATTCGGTTTGCGTCCCGCCCCGTTCCTCCTCGGGATCGCCTATACGGCCCTAGGGCTCGTGCTCACCGGCCTGTTCGTCCGCGAAACCAAGGGCCACGCCCGGTTGGAAGCAGAACAACAGGCGATCGCACGGTCTGCGGGCCCCGCCCGGGAGGGTGCGCAGCTGGACAACCGGCGGATCGCCGAGCTGACCAGCTTCAAGGACCCCTCGCTCTCCTCGGCCAGCTGGGCTGGGTTGGTGAACAACCTGAACTTCGGGCTCTCCTGGGGGGTCTTCCCCCTGCTGTTCGCCACAGCTCACCTCAGCGACGGGCGGATCGGACTCCTCTTCGCCATCTACCCGGGCGTCTGGGGCCTTGGGCAGCTAGTCACCGGAGCACTGTCCGACCGGATCGGGCGCAAACAGCTGGTGGTCTGGGGGATGGCCGTCCAGGGAGTTGCGCTCGCCGTCATCGCCGCCGGAGACGGCTTCGGCATCTGGGCGGCAGCGGCCGCGCTGCTGGGGGTCGGAACCGCGATGGTCTACCCCACGCTGCTGGCCGTTGTCGGGGACGTTGCCCATCCAGCCTGGAGGGGGAGGGCCGTGGGGGTCTACCGGGTCTGGCGTGATGCGGGCTACGCGGTGGGTGCAATCGCGGGCGGCCTGGTGGCCGACGCCTTGGGCTTGCAGGCCGCGGTCGTCATGGCAGCGATCCTGAGTGTACTCATGTCGATCATCGTTGCCGTCCGGCTGAAGGAAACCCATCACCCCATCCCCGCCGGAAACACCCCTACGCACTACTAAAACAGTTTCGACCCGGGGAGCCTATCGGTTGAGGAATACCCCCGGGTGTATTATCATCATTAATGAAACCAATACCCCCTGGGGTATCGAATCACGCGAAGGAGATCGCATGCTACTCGAGCGCATTTACGACCAGGACCTGGCGCAGGCAAGTTACTTCATCGGCTGTCAGCGCAACGGCGAGGCCGTGGTGGTCGACGCCCGTCGCGATATCGCCACCTATCTCGACCTTGCCGCGGAAAACGGCATGCGTATTGTCGCGGTGACCGAAACCCATATCCACGCCGACTACCTCTCAGGTACCCGTGAACTGGCCGCTGCCACCGGGGCCGAAATGTATGTTTCCGGCGAAGGTGGCCCCGACTGGCAGTATGACTTCGAGGCCAACCGCCTGTATGACGGTGATGCCGTCACCATCGGCAATATCAAGCTCACCGCTTCGCATACCCCCGGGCATACCCCTGAACACCTCTCGTTCCTCGTGACCGATGGTGCCTTCGCCGATCAGCCGGGCTTCATGCTCTCCGGCGACTTTGTCTTCGTCGGGGACCTCGGGCGGCCGGATCTGCTCGACGAGGCAGCTGGCGGAGTAGATACCCGGTTCGAAGGCGCCAGTCTCATCTTCAAGAGCCTGCAAGAAAAGTTCCTGAGCCTGCCGGACCACGTTCAGGTCCTGCCGGCCCATGGTTCGGGTAGCGCCTGCGGCAAGGCCCTCGGCGCGGTCCCGGCGACCACCGTAGGGTACGAGCGCCTGTACTCGTGGTGGGGCCCCTACGTTGCCGCCAATGACGAGCAGGGTTTCGTGGACGAGCTGCTCAATGGCCAGCCCGATGCCCATGCCTACTTCGGCCGGATGAAGCGTGAAAACCGCGATGGCCCGGCGATGCTGGGCGAACGCGCCGCCTTGAAGGAACTCTCCACCGACGACGTTCGCCGCGATCTCGAACTGGACACGGTGACCTTCGTCGATACGCGATCACACCACGAGGTGCATCAGGGCACGGTGGACAACTCGCTGAACATCCCCGCTGGTCAGAAGATTGCCAGCTATGGCGCCTGGGCGGTGGACCCGGAAACCGATGGACGTCCACTGGTCCTCCTGGCGGCCAGCCAGGAGCAGGCCCAGAACATCTGGGACCACCTGGTGCGGGTCGGGATCGACCGGGTCGCCGGCTACGTCACCGGCCTCGAGGGGCTCCCGATGCATACCCCGGCGTTGCTCCAGCCCGAGGAGCTCGAGGGCTTCGACGCGGCACTCGTGCTGGATGTGCGCAATAAGACCGAACACGCGGAGGGCCACATCCCCGGCTCCGAACAGCTCAGTGGCGGGCGCGTCCTGTGGCACCAGGACGAGCTGCCGACCTCCGGCACCATCGTGACCTACTGCCAGAGCGGGGTGCGTAACTCGGTCGCCGCCAGCGCCCTGCGCCGTGCCGGTCACGACGTCATCGAACTCGACGGCAGCTACGCCGGCTGGGAGGAGTGGAAGGGAGCGGGTCAGGTAGTGAATGCCTAGGCTCATTCCCTGACGAAGGAGGCTGATCCGCTGATGCGGGTCGGCCTCCTTCTGTGTGGGGTCAACAGGAAAACCCTTGACTTTATTGAACTGCTGTTTAGTATATTAAACATGCGTTCAGTTGATGGTGATGTCACCACCCGCGCCAGGATCCGCGATGCCGCGATCACCCTCTTCGGGCAGCGCGGCTTCGCCCGGGCCACGGTCCGAGACATCGCCTCCGCCGCCGAGGTCTCCCCGGGGCTGGTCATCCACCATTTCGGGACCAAGGACGGGCTGCGCCGGACCTGCGATACCCACGTGTTGGAAACGGCCCATGAATCGGCCACCGCCAAGTCCCAGGACCCCACCGAATTGCGGGACGCGCTGAGCGGATATCTGGCCAACCCCGGTGAGTACGAACGGGAGCTCGCCTATATCCGGCGATCGGTGGTGGACGATTCGGCGGCAGGGGACTCCCTCTTCGACGCGTACTTCTCACTGACCTTGCAGATCCTCCAGGATGGCGCCCGCGCCGGGACCATGCGCCGGGTCGATGATCCCGAAGCCACCGCAGCCCTGATGGTCACCCAGTCGTTGGGCCTGCTGGTCCTGGGCCGCCACGTTGCCCGCGGTTTGGGACAGGAGGGGTTCGGTGTGGAAACCATCGACCGACTCGCGGTCCCCGCCGCCGACCTCTACACGCATCCGCTGTATATGGACTCCGCGTTCCTGAAGGCGACGCGGGAAGCCGCCACCACGCGTGTGGGAAAGGGCAGTCATGGACCACGTCGTTGAGGTCATCGGGCTCCGTAAGAGCTACGGGGCGAACGAGGTTCTGCACGGTATCGACATCGCCGTTCCACGTGGATCCGTTGTCGGGGTCATCGGCCCCAACGGTGCCGGCAAGACCACGCTGATGCGCTGCCTGCTGGATATCATCCGCCCCAGCGGAGGAGACATCAGTGTCCTGGGCACCCCATCACGCGACGCCGGACCCGAGATCCGTCGACGTATCGGCTATCTGCCGGGGGAATTGATCCTCGAGGGCAGGACCACCGGGCGGCGGCTCTTGCGCCACTTCGAGGACATCAGCGGACCCGTCAAACCCGGCAAAGTCCAAGGTCTCGCGGAACGTCTTGGGCTCGACCTGGACCGGCAGACCCGTCGACTCTCCAAGGGTAATAAACAGAAGCTCGGGATCATCCAGGCCTTCATGCACGAACCCGAGCTACTGATCCTCGACGAACCCACCAGCGGGTTGGACCCGCTGATGCAACAAGAATTCCTGTCCTTGGTTTCCGAAGCGCGCGAAGCCGGGCAAACGGTTTTCCTCTCCTCGCATGTCATCAGCGAGATCCAACAGGCAGCAGACACCGTGGCGATCCTGCGCGAGGGGTCCATTGCCACCATCTCCACGGTCGCCGAACTGCGTGAAGGAGCGATCAGCCGGCTGCGCATCCACAGCCCGCTGCCCGTGGAGCAAGTGAGGGGGCTGCTCGGGAGGTTGGAGGGCCTCGGCGGGCTGCGGCTCGAGGAGAAGCACGACGGCGACGGCCGGCCCGTGTGCCAAGCCTCGGCGACGTGGTCGGGCCCGGTGGCTGAGCTGGTGGACCTCCTGCCCCAACTGCGCGTCGTGGACCTGGCCTTGGAGGAACCGGATCTGGAAGAAGTGGTACTGGGTCTCTACCGGGCCCCGGGAGCCACCGACGGGCAACACACCGCTGGAAGGGCCACGTCATGAGCGCCACCGCACTGCATCGCCGCCGGGAAAGCCGTCCACAAATGCTTCCACTCTTCTTCAAGGCCCTGATCGACGCGAGGGCCTCGATGCTCATCTGGGCCGTGGCCATGTTGGCGGTGATGGGCCTCTATCTGCCGCTCTACCCGTCCATCGGGGGCAGCGAGCAGATGAAGCAAATGATCCAGTCCCTACCCCCGGAACTGGTCGACGCGTTGAACTACGGTCAGATCACCAGCGGGCCGGGCTACACCCAGGCGACCGTCTTCGGCCTGATCGGCTTCCTGTTGATGACGATCATGGCCGTCGGCGCCGGGGCGGCGGCCATTGGTGGGGATGAGGAGTCCGGTCTTCTCGAACTCACCCTGGCCCACGGGGTGACCCGCAGCCAGGTGGTCCTCGAGCGCGCCGGGGCCCTGGTCGTGAGGATCCTGGTCCTGCACCTGTTCATTCTGGCCGTGTTGCTGGTCCTCAAGGGGCCTGCGGAACTGGGGATCGACGCCGGTCATGCCGCGGCAGGGGTGCTGATGTTCGCCCTGTTGGTCTTCCTCAACGGTTCCTTCGCCCTGCTGGGCGGTGCCATCGGGGGGCGGCGGATCCATGGGATTGGTGTCGGGGCCGTGGTGGCTGTGCTGGGATATGCGTTCAACGCGATCGGCAACCAGAATGCCCAGCTGGAATGGTTGCACGGCCTCTCGCCCTACTACTGGGCCTACGGACAGTCCCCGCTGGTGGGCGGGGTGGATGTCCCGGCGGCCCTGCTGTTGGCAGGTGTGGGCCTGGCCTGCACCGGGTTCGCGGTGCTGGCATTGAACCGCCGGGACATCCGTGGGGCGTAACTAGCCCTGGGTCGGATCGGTGGGCTGCTGGTAGCCCTGCGGGGGGTTCTGTCCCGCGAAACCGCCTGCCGCCGGTGCTCCGGGGTAGCCGGCCGGTGCGCCGAAGGCGTTCCCGTGGGCTGCAGCGCCGCCATCGGCGTCGAAACGAGCGCCTTCGGGGACGGAGGGCATGATCATGAGGACCAGGACCACCAGCCCGCCGAGAATCGGCACCAGGATCAGCAGGTACAAGAGACCGCTGAAGTTGCCGTCATGCAGGCGGCGGACGCCCAGGGCGATGGACGGGATGATGATGGCCAACCCATAGAGCCCGATCAGCACGGTGGGGATGGTTCCGCCGGCACCCATTTCACCGGTGACGGGATCAGCGCCGGCCAGCCCGAATCCGATGGCCAAACCGTAGAGCACGATGTAGATGATCGCGTTGAAGAGTGCGAAGAACCAGTACTCGCTGCGGCTGGCTCGACCCGAGAAGGTCGCATACTTCTTGAAGAAGCGTTTGATGGCCTGGCCAAAGCTGGCGCCGTAGAGCGGCTGGTCCAGGGGAGCCTCGCCGTATGCGGGCATGGTGACCCCCCCGGGGTTGCCGTAGGGGTTGGGGGTGCTGCTGCTCAAAGTTTCCTCCATCGAAAGTATTGCGGGTGATCGGGAATAGTCTTTCAGATGGAGCCTTGACATGCGATGGGGAGTACTCCCCATGTCTTGTCGTGTCGCGGCCTTGCGTGGGCGGTCTCAGGCCCACGCCACCACGAGCCGGGCTGCCTGAGCCGGAATTGAGAGGTCGATTCCCGTGAGCGAGGCGAACCGGCGCATGCGGTTCATCAACGTATTTCGATGGCAAAACAGGAGCTGGGCCGAGGCCGAGACACTTCCGGTTTCGAGGTAGGCTCTGGCCGTTTCCACGAGTCGTTCCCGCTCGCCGGGCCCGCATTCGCTGAGGGTCCTCTCGACGTCGGTGGCCAGTCCGATGCCCTCGGATCCCAATCGGGCCCGAGCCAGCCGACCCCAGGCGGTATCCAGGCTCAGGGCCCCTTCATCTTGGGCGGTGGCCAGCTGGGCGAGTTCCAAGGCCAAGGTGCTGGCATCGTGCAATGCCCCCACCCCCTGGACCTCCTCGACCAGGCCGCATCGCAGGGTGGAAATGCGATCCGCAGCTTCGTACAGCGCGGACCCGGGCTTTGAACCGGCCGGCCAGAAGGCCAGCAGGGCATCGGCGAACGGGTGCGTGAAGATCTCCGTTCCCCGTCGTGCGGCGAGGGCGATGCTCACGCGCAGGGCGGGAGCATCCTCGCCGGCTGCCACGGCAACGTCCAGCCGTGCCCCGGGATCCAGGCCCAGTGCCGCGGCGGCTTGCTGAACAACGGTGCTCGGCGGTGGCGTCTCACCGAACAGGGAAGCGACCAGGCCCTGCCTGACGGAGGAGGCCTCGGTGGCCATGCGCTGGCGTTCGGACATATAGGCGCCCTGGCTCTGGCTCGCATAGGCATCCACGACCTGCCAAACACTGTTCGCCCGGGCCACCAACAACGGGGCGTCCGATGGCGAGGAGAGTGCTGTCAGCGCATCCCACAGGACGGAGAAGTCCATTCGGATGGCCGTCATCAGGGCGTCCAGCGGGATATCCGCCCGGGCGCGGGAGACCCCGACGTCGGTGGCGATACCGACCTTCACATCGTGCAGCTCCGCGGGATCGGCAGGTGCCCCGGTAGGGTCGGTGGAGCGCAGGCTGGTGATCAGTGCCGCGAAGGATTGCTCGCCGGTGCGTCGGACCTCGGTGGTGGGCAGCAGCGCGTCACGATAGTAGGGCAGCTCCAGCACCCGGGCCAGGAAGTCCGACGTCAGCCGGGTGACTTCCAAACCGTCGAGCAGGCTGTTCCAGCGCGCCACGTCCACATTCGCCGTCGTACCGTGATTTTCCACTGTTCGTGGAGTATTTTCCGAACCCATACCGTTACTTTATGTGCTTTTGCACATATCCGGTCGTCGAAACGGTGACGATTCACTCTTCAGGTGACCGCCCTCACACTGGAAGACTGGAAGGCATCAACGGGCAGGGCGGTGATCGCCGTCCTGCCTCGGCACCAGTGCGGAGGCACCCATGACACAAGCAGCGAACCTCGAAGCCGGGGCTACCCACCAGGTCACCGACAAGGAGGCCACCAAGGTCGCCGTCGGCGCCCTCGTGGGTACGGCCCTGGAATGGTACGACTTCTTCCTGTTCAGCGCCGCGGCGGCGCTGATCTTCAATGTCCACTACTTCACCAACGAGAATGCGACGGCTGCTGCCATGGCCTCCTTCGCGACCTTCGGCGTCGGACTGGTGGCCCGTCCGCTGGGCGGGATGTTCTTCGGCGCCATGGGCGACAAGATCGGCCGGCGTAAGACTCTGATGATCACCATCATCGGCATCGGTTTGATCACCGGGTTGATCGGGCTGCTGCCCGACTACGCGGCCATCGGGATCGCCGCACCGATCCTGCTGGTGGTGTTGCGGATCTTCCAGGGTCTCTTCGTCGGCGGCGAATGGTCGGGTGCCATGACGATCGTCGTGGAGAACGCCCCGCTGAAGCGCCGGGCCCGCTACGCCGCCCTGCCCCAGATCGGCTCACCGATCGGCACCATCCTTTCCTCCGGTGGATTCTTCCTGGCGACCCTGTACTTCTCGCAGGACAGCTTCACCTCCTACGGCTGGCGCATCCCCTTCCTGGCCGCCTTCCCGATGCTGCTGCTGGCCCTGTACATCCGCTCGCGGCTTGACGAGTCCCCGGTCTTCACCGAGATGAAGGAAGCAGGAGCCACCGAAGCCGCCCCGATCCGCACCGTGGTGCAGCGGAACTGGAAACACATCATCGTCGGCATGGCAGCTGCACTGCTCGGCGTGGGCGGCTTCTACCTGGTCACCGCGTTCATGGTCTACTACGGCACCACGATCCTGGGCTACAGCGCATCGCTGATGCTCCTGGCCACAATCATCGCCGCAGCCGTGGAAATCCCCGTGCTGCTCGCCGGCGGCCGGCTCTCCGAGAAGTTCGGGGCCAGCAAGGTCATCACCTACGGCGGCATCGTCTCGGCACTGGTCGCGGTCCCCGCCTTCCTCATGGTCGGCACCGGGAACCCCGTCGTCGTGGTGTTGGGCGTGACCATCGCGGTCGCCACCCTGTCTTTCCCCTACGCCGCCTCGGGCACCGTGCTCACCGGACTCTTCCCGGCCAGCACCCGGTACACCGGCGTCGGGTTCTCCCAGAATGTCGCCGGCATGCTCTCCGGCTTCATCCCGCTGCTCGCCGTCAGCGTCACCGCAGCGGCAGGAAATCACTGGTGGCCCGCCGCCGCGATCCTGGTCTTCCTGTCCCTGTTCACCGCCGTAGCCGGCGTGCTCGCCCCGCGGATGAGCGTGGACCTGCCCGGCTTCAAGCACTAACCCGAAGGACATTACGCATGAGCACCTCCGCAGGACACCTGATCGTCCGCCAACTCGAGGCCCACGGCGTCCGCCGCGTCTACTCCGTCCCGGGGGAGAGCTTCCTCGATGTCTTGGACGGACTGCATGATTCACCGATCACCACCGTGGTCGCCCGGCAGGAGGGCGGCGCCGGATTCATGGCCCTGGCCGAATCCCGGCTCACTTCAATCCCGGGCATCACCCTGGTCACCCGCGGCCCCGGAGCCGCCAACGCCATGATCGCGGTGCACACCGCCTGGCAGGACGCCACCGCGCTGGTGCTCTTCGTCGGGTTGATCCCCGTCGCGGACCGGGGACGCAACTCCTTCCAGGAGTTCAGCCTCGACGGCTGGTTCGGGACGACGGCGAAACGCGTGATCGTGCTCGATGACGAACACCGCGCCGCCGAAGTGGTTTCCGAGGCCATGCACGCCGCCGCCTCGGGCCGCCCGGGCCCGGTGGTGGTGGGACTACCCGAGGACGTCCTGGTCCGGATGACCGACGCGCAGCCGGTATCCCCGCGTCCCGTGCCCGCCCCCGTTCCCGATGCGGCCTCGAACCAAGAACTGGGCGCCCGGCTCGGTGCCGCCCAACGCCCGCTGATCATCGCCGGCGGCGACGGATGGGCCCTACCGGCCCCCGGAAAAGAAGGGACGGCAGGGGTTGCCCTCGCCGCCTGGGCGGAACAAGCCCACGTGCCGATCGCCGCGGATTGGCGGGCCTATGACACCGTCCCCCACGACTCGGCGGCATGGGCCGGATACTTGGGCTACTACCGCTCCGACGCGCTCGCCGAAGCACTGGGGCAGGCCGATCTGCTGGTGTTCATCGGCTGCGCCCGCACCGATGTCCTCTCCGACGGGTATACCCGCGGCCTCGAGGCGGAAACCGTCCTCGTCCTCCCCGAACCCGAGGCCACCGGGCATGCCGGGCGGATCGACCAGCAACTGATGGCCACCCCTGCCTCCTTCACCTCGGCCCTGCCCCACGTCGAAGGAGCCCGGGGGAGTCGCGGCAGTGAATGGATGGACCGGCTGACCGCCGAGCAACGCGGATTCGCCACCCCGCAACCTGAAGACCCGGCCACCGGAGTCGACCTTTCAGTGGCCTTTGGATTGCTGGAAGCGAAGCTGCCCGCCGATCGGATCCTGACCTACGGCGCAGGCAACGCGACCCTATGGGGTCACCGCTACCTCAAGCATTCCGGGCCCGGCACGCTGGTGGCCCCCCGCAACGGGGCCATGGGTGTTTCCATCCCGGCGGCCGTAGCCGCCACGCTGGTCCACCCCGAGCGGGTATCCGTCGCGATCTGCGGGGACGGGGACTTCATGATGAACGGGCAGGAACTGGCCGTGGCCATGGCCCACGGGGCGGCGCCCTTGGTGGTGGTGGTCGACAACGGGGTCTTCGCCACGATCGTCCAACACCAGGAACGCCATTACCCCGGGCGGCCCTCCGGCACCGCGATGACCAACCCCGACTTCGCGGCCCTCATCGCGACCTTCGGCGGCCACGGGGAGGACGTCAGTGACACCGCAGAGGCCGGGGCAGCGATCGACAGGGCCCTTGAAGCGGTCACCGTGCGCAAGGTCCCGGCACTGCTGCACCTGCGCATCGACCCGGCGACCATGCCGCCGTCGACAGCTCTCCCCGCCTTCGGGGCGGGAGCCGAGGCATGAAACTCGACCTGATCCTGCGCGGGGCCGACATCATCACCCTCGAGAACGAGCGCCCCCGCGCCAACAGCCTCGGGGTGCTGAACGGGCGCATCGCCGGATTCGATGAGGAGCTCACCGGCTGCACCGCCGAACGCGATATCGATCTGAACGGGGCCACCCTGGTCCCGGGGTTCATCGACGCACACTGCCACACCACGTGGTGGGGCCTCGGGCTGGAATCCGTGGACCTGGCCCAGGCCAAGGGCCTGGACGAGGTCTACACGTTATTGGAAGCAGAAATGGGACGGCTCGAGGCTCTCGAGGCAGACGCCATGACTGGCCCGGATGCCGACCCGGCCTGGCTCCAGGGCACCGGGTTCAATCACGAACATCACGGAGGAGCGTTCCCCGACATCGCCCGGCTCGATGCCATCAGCGGGGACCGGCCGCTGTATCTGCGCCACGTCTCAGGCCACCAATCGATCACCAACACCGCGACCCTGCGCCTGGCCGGCGTGCTGGAAGACGGTTTCGAGAACCCTGTCGGCGGCGCAGTCCTCCGCGACGACGCCGGGAAGCCGACGGGAGTCGTGGAGGAATCCGCGCAGGCACTCATCCAGACCCTGCTGCTGCCGTATTCACGCGATCAGATCGTCGCCGCCCTCGACGCCGCGACGACCCGCTACGCGGCCCAGGGCATCACCAGTTTCACCGAAGCCGGCATCGCCGCCGGATGGATCGGGCACTCCCCACTGGAGGTCGGCGCCTACCAGGAGGCCCGCCGCACCGGACGGCTCCATGCCCGCGCCCAGCTGATGCCCGTCCTGGACGCCCTGCACCCGGTCACCGGCCATACCGAGGACCTGCACGGCGCGGGGCAGGGACGCGGACTCGATCTGGGTCTGGGGGCAGGATTCGGCGACGAATGGGTATCGCTGGGACCGGTCAAAGTGTTCATGGACGGTTCACTGTTGGGGGCCACGGCAGCAGTAACGGAGGACTTCTGCGGTCATCCACACCAGCGCGGATACCTGCTCGACGACGAAACCACCTACCGCGAACGAGTGGCCGGTGCGTACCGAGCCGGCTGGCCGATCGCCCTGCACGCCATCGGCGACGCGGCCATCGACCTGGCCCTTGACCTGGTCATCTCCTGCCAGGAAACCTACGGGCAGAACCTGCTGCCCAACCGGATCGAACACTTCGGCATCGCCCGCCAAGACCAGGTCGACCTCGCCGCGCAACACGGCATCGCCGTCACCCCGCAGGCCGCGTTCATCGGACCGCTGGGGGACCAGATGGCCGAGCTCGTCGGCCCCGACCGTGAAGGCTGGCTCTACCGCGGACGCTCCATCGTCGACGCCGGCGGACTGCTGGCCGGTTCCTCAGATCTTCCCGTGTCCGATAATAATGTCCGGCGCGGCATGCAGGCCTGGGTCGACCGCCGCACTGACGGAGGGCGCATCCTGGGCGGGGTGAACGACGACGGTATACCCGTCGAGGCGCTGACTGCCGAGGAAGCTCTGCGCAGCTATACCGCCTGGGCCGCCCGCGCCACCGGCACCCTCGACGACAAGGGCACCCTGCGTACCGGGAAACTCGCCGATTTCGTCGTCCTCTCCGGCTCTCCGCTGGAGGTCGCAGATATTTCCTCCCTCGAGGTAGTGGCAACGATCCTCGGCGGCCAATTCACCCACACCACCTACCCGATGACCGCCTCGAATGGAGACCTTGTATGAGCAACACCGCCACGTCCACCTCTGCCGTCGAACACTCCGAGGTAGCCCGCGCCTTCCTGACCGATTTCCGCTCCATGAGCACCTTCGGCGCCACCGCGGGAGGGGGAGTGGACCGCCAGGCCGGCACCGCTGCCGACGGTCAGACCCGAAACTGGTTCCGTGGCCTTGTCGAGGGCCACGGTTTCGAGGTCCGCTACGACGCGGTCGGGAACCAGTTCGCCTTGCTCGAACTCGTGCCCGGGGCACCCTATGTGGCGTTGGGATCCCATCTGGATTCCCAGCCGCTCGGCGGCCGGTTCGACGGGGCCTACGGTGTGCTGACCGCAGCCCACGCGGCCATCCGGTTGCAGCAGGTGGCCGAGGGCGCGAAGTTCAATATTGCCGTCATCAACTGGTTCAACGAGGAGGGCTGCCGCTTCAAACCCTCCATGATGGGCAGCTCGGTGTTCACCGGCAAACTCCCGGCCGACCAAGTCCTTCAAACGACCGATCCGCAGGGCACGACCGTGCGTGAGGCGCTGGAGTCGATCGGCACCATCGGCGATTTCAGTCTCGATGTCGCCGCCTACCTGGAGATCCACATCGAACAGGGCCGCTCCCTGGAGAACGACGGGCTGACCATCGGTTTGGTGGAATCGACCTGGGGCGCGAATAAATACGAGTTCGTGGTCCACGGCGAGCAGGCCCATACCGGGGCGACCATCATTGCCGACCGTCACGATGCCCTCTTGGGGGCTTCGCTCTTGGTTGCCGCGGCCCGGGATATCGCCGACGAATACAGCACCGAGGATCATGCGGTGATCACCTCCTGCGGGGAATTCACCGTCTTCCCGAACTCTCCGGTGGTCGTGGCCAGTCGGGTGAACCTGCTGGTGGATCTGCGCAGCACCGATCCCGATGTCCTGGCCACCGCCGATGCCGAACTACACCGCCGCATCGCGGCCATCGAGCAGCGTGCCAGCGTGTCGATCGAGCGTGGGGCCGAACATATCTGGGCCGCCAAGGCCTACGACGCCGCAGGCATGGAACTGGCTGCCGCGTCGGCGGAAACGCTGGGCCTGTCTCATGGCACGGTGCGCACCTTAGCCGGCCACGATTCGACGAACATGAAGGACATCGTCCCCACGATCATGCTCTTCGTCCCCAGCGTCGAGGGCATCTCCCATAACGAGAAGGAACTGACCTCGGATGAGGACATGCTCGCCGGCGTTGACCTGTTCACCGAGCTGTTGGGCCGGGTCGTACGCGGGGAATTCGTCTAACCCTCCACGGGTAGCAGGTCCAGGAAGGCCCGGGCCGCGGGCGAGGGGTTGAAGTCGCTCCACGCCAGGTATTCGATGCGGGTTGGCCCATCGTCGACCTTGATGGTCCTGAGATTCGGGCCCGGCGTGACGAAGGCCGGAGGCAGAAGCGCGATGGCCAGGCCCTGCCTGATCATCCCCAAGGTGAAATCCGTGGACATCGATTCGAAGGCGACCTCTCGGCGCAGGCCGGCGGCCTTGAAGGCGAGGTCGCTTTGGGTCCGGCCGGGTGTGCCTTCGGGGAAATCGGCGAAGGTCTCATCGGCCAGGTCCGCCAGACGCAGCCTCTTCCTCCCGGCCAGACGATGGCCGGAGCCGAGAACAGCCACCAATCGTTCGCGGGAGAGCTCCACGGTGCGCACGCGGGCCGGAACCGTCTTTTCGGCCATGCCCAAAAGCGCGATATCGAGTCCCCCCGCAGCGATGGCCGCGATGAAGTCATCGCTTCCACCGCTATTCAAGACCACCCGGACTCCCGGATGGGTCCGATGGAAGGCGCCCAGGGCGGCAGGAACGTCCAGGGCAGTCACCGTCGGAATGATGCCGACCCTCAAGGTGCCCCTGACCTGGCCGATGCTGGCGGAGGCATCTGCAGCGGCGCGCTCGGCTGAATCCAGGCTTGCCCTGGCGGCGGGAAGAAAAGCGGCCCCTTCCTCGGTGAGCTCAACGCGGCGACTCGTGCGCGTGAAAAGTTGGACGCCCAGTTCGTGTTCCAGGGATTTGATCTGGTGGCTCAGCGCCGACTGGACGACGAAGCACTCTTCGGCCGCCCGGGTGAAATTGCGGGTCCGGGCCACGGCGAGCACATAGCGAAATTGTTGAAGTTCCATGAATCCATCGTGCATGACGATTGTTCCCATGAAAAGCATGTGTTGGACTCATGGATCGCTTACGGCGACATTGGAAGGGTGACTACCTCAACCTTCTCCCCGAGCCGTGGTTCCGCGGCGACTTCGCATCGCGGCCGACTGACCCTGGCGACCGCTGTGGCCCCGATGGCCTGGGGCACCACCTATCTCGTCACCACGGAGCTGTTGCCACCGGACCACCCCCTGTTCGCCGCACTCATGCGTGCCCTACCCGCAGGTGTCATCGCCCTGCTGATGACCAGGAGACTTCCCCGGGGCCGGTGGTGGTTCAGGATCCTCGTGCTGGGGGCGTTCAACATCGGGCTCTTCTTCCCGCTGCTGTTCTTCACCGCCGAACGACTGCCGGGTGGTGTGGCAGCGACCCTGGGGGCCAGCCAGCCGCTGCTGGTCACGGTGCTGGCCGTGGTTATCCTGACCGAGCGTTTCTCCTGGTGGCGGATGAGCTGGGGAATCGTGGGTGTGGCCGGCGTCGGTCTGGTGGTCCTGGGCCCGACGGCGGAACTGGATCCTGTGGGAATTGGCGCCGGGCTTGCCGGTGCCGCCTCGATGGGCACCGGCGTCGTCCTGACCAAACGCTGGGGCAGACCGGAAGGGATAGGCCCCCTGCAATACGCCGGCTGGCAACTGACCGCCGGCGGACTGATCCTGCTGCTGCCCGCGATGCTGCTCGACGGACCACCCAGCCAGATCGATGCCGCCGGGGCGGCCGGCTATCTCTGGCTCGGCGGCATCGGGGGATTAGCCGCCTACACGTTGTGGTTCAAGGGGCTCTGGACCCTGCCGGTCACCGCCACTGCCCTACTGGGGTTGCTCTCACCGCTGGTGGCAGCCGGCCTTGGTGCCCTGGTCCTGGGGGAAAGCCTCGATCCACAACAACTCAGCGGCTTTGCCCTCGCCATCACTGCGCTGGGTGCCGGGCAGTTCTCACCCCGACGTCGAAAACGACAGGAGACTACTTCATGAACATCACGATCCTCGGCTCCACCGGAATGGTCGGATCTAGACTGGTCCTCGAATCGGCGCGACGCGGGCACCACGTTCTCGCCGGTTCGCGGCAGGCGCCGGCGCACCAGGACCCCACCGTCACCGTCGTTGGTGTAGACGCCGGATCCTCGGGACAACTGGCGGTAGCGCTTAACGGCTCCGATATCGTCCTTCTCGCCGTTCGTCCGGATCACCGAAACGAGCAGTCCACCGCGTCCTTGACCGGGACAGTACTAGAGGCAGCGGCCGTGGAAGGAGTGCCCGTGCTGGTGGCCGGCGGGGCAGGGCCACTGTATTCCGTGGATGAGTCGCTCCGCCTGGTGGTGGACGACCCGCGGTATGTCGACCCCTCGTGGCGAGACGTCGCCCTGGCCAGCCTGACCCAACTCGAAACCTGCCTCCGGCACGAAAACCAACGGTGGACCTATGCCAGTCCACCGGCGGTGCTGGAGCCAGGCCGCCGTACCGGCGCCTACCGGCGCGGAACCACCACCCTGCTGATCGCCCCAGGCGGATCCTCACGGATCCCCGTCGAGGATTTTGCGGTGGCGATCCTGGACGAGGTCGAGAGCCCCGGTAACGACCGGCACTTCACCGTCGCGGAGTCGCTGGAGCACGTGGCACGATCGACCCATGCAGATCATCGGTGACGAAGAAGTACGCAGGACCAAGGCGAGGGACGTCGTGGAATGCATGCGGGAGGCGCTGGTCATGCATGGGCGCCGGGAGCTGGTCGCGCCACCGCGAGCCAGAAGCGCCCTGGGATCCCTCGACTACGTCTATACGGCGGGTTCCCTGCCCGATGGAACCAGCGGCTTCAGGGCCTACCGTGCCGGCCAACCTGCAGGAGACCAGCTCGTGGCGGTTTGGAATGGGGCGGGTGACCTAGAGGGTCTGATTGTGGGGGACGAACTGGGCATCCGACGGACCGGAGCTTTGGGTGCCGTAGCCGCCGATGTCCTAGCACGTCCGGAGGCGGAAAGCGTTGCGGTCATCGGTAGCGGCCCCCATGCCTGGGCCCAGTTGTGGGCGCTCGCCGCGGTCCGGCACCTACGCCGGGTCAGGGTTCACAGCCGCACCACGGCCCATGCTGTGGATTTTGCCGAACGGGCGGCGAGGGAGCTGGGCCTCAACGCCGTTGCCGTCACCGACTCGGCGGATGCCGTCAGCAATGCCGACATCATCGTCCTGGCCACGCGTTCTCCCACACCGGTGATCGACCTAGCCGATGTGGGCCCGGGGACCCACGTGACGACCCTCGGCCCGAAGTCGTACGCCCACCATGAAACACCGTTGGCTTTGCTGGATGCAGCAACCGTGGTCACCTGCGATTCCCCGGCCCAGGCGGCGGCATACCCTGACCCCTTCTTCACGGACCCGGATTCCTTGGTCTGCCTGGGTGGGGTGTTGCTGGGAGAGGTCCCCGGTCGCCGCAGCGCCGAGGACATCACCATGCATTGTTCGGTCGGCCTAGCCGGCTCGGAGATCCTATTGGCGAGCCGGCTGTTGGCCGCCTCTAGGAGTTGACCCGCAGCGTGGTGGTCACCGGTGTCGGGTTCGTGAAGATGTCCAACACCGGGCAGTGGGCATCGACTGCCGCCTGGAGTTCGGCATAACGTTCCTCGGCGTCAGGGCCCGAGACCTCTACGGTCAACCGGACATCGCCGAATCCCGGGCGAACCTGTTCCTCGATCCCGAACAAGCCGCGCACATCGAGGTCGGCATCCGCGGAGATATCCAGCGAGTCGATGCTGATGCCCAGTTGGTGGGCGTACAGCCGGTAAACCACCACCTGGCAGGAGATGAGCGCCCCGAGAGCGTATTCCACCGGGCTGGCAGCGACGTCGTCCCCGGCCAAAGCAGCCGGTTCGTCGACGGTGAATTCGTGGCGTCCGGCGCGGATGGTCGAACCGACCGATCCCACCGGGTCGGCGGTGGCACGGAACTGCAGCGATGCGCTGGCGGTATTCTGGCCGATCCGTTCTGCCCAGGCGGATCCCGCGGAATCGAGGCGTTCGGCGCGGTTGGAAATGCTGGTTTCTGCAAGGGTCTGGGTCATGGCGTTCCTTCGCTGTCATGGCGAGCGTAGCGCTGCGCCATACTTACGCCTCCCGGTCGGGACGGCGTCGAATCGTCACCTGGGGCACCCCACTATGGCGAAGGGGGTTGCCGTCCAACCGGCCAGGGCCTCAGGTTGGATCTCTTGATTCTTGGGTTCGATTCTGCTGGCGGGAGAGTAGATCGGGCAAACCCGTCGCGTCATCCGGGGACATACGCCGGCCCGTCCGCATGTGGCGGGACCGCCATCCCTGCAGCGTGATTCCCGTCGCCACGCGGTATCCCGGCGGCTACCGTGGGGCTATGAGCGGATATCGGCGCCCAGACTTCACCCGGGAGATCCATCGCGATGGACAGGGCACCCCGATCGCCTACGGCCATCGGTGGGAAGGAACGTCTCCGCCTTCACGCGCCTACTCCACGGTGGGTCATCGGCATCGTTTCATCCCCTTGCACGAGGTGGCTGATGCCCTGATCGACTGGCTGCTGGGTGCTTTCGACGTCGTCGTCGAACGGGAACCGGAAGTTGCCTCCGATCTGCTGTTCCCTTCGGAAGACGTCGTCCGTGCGGTCCGGGTCGTCCCGTCCATCCTGTTCGCGGCCCCGGTGACCTTCGTCTTCACCGGGTTCCCGGGGATCTTCCTGCACGCGGGTGCCCTCTACGACGCCCACTATCCGGTATGCGGTTGCGACGCCTGTGATGACGACGTTCCGGAACTTCTGGAAAACCTTGAATCCGTGGTGCGAGCCGTCATCTCCGGCGGCTTTTTTGAACGAATTAGTCCCACCGACGACCAATCGGTCGATTATCGGCTGCCCGAGCCGGGCCGGTGGGAAGAAGCCGGGTGCATCCAGGCCGAGGACGTGCCCGAGGGAAGGATGGAGACTGCAGAAGCCATGCTCCCTTCCGATGGGCACTGGCTGCCGTGGCCTGAAGCGATGCGCGACGCGGCTGGTGCGGCAGGGGGCTGACAAACCGTGTGCCCGTGGCGCAATATTGGGTCATGCCTCATGCGCCCAGAGATTTTGAATACTCCGTCGGTGGCGGTTCCGTCGTCATCTTCCATCAGGGCCGGCGAGCGTCGACGCTCCGCGGGACGGCAGCCTCGCGCTTCCTTCGTGACGTCGAAACACAAGAACCACAAGCGCTGATGGCGCGAGTCACCGGCAACTATAAGCACGGAAACGAACGCGTTGCGCAGAGTCATCCACGGAATCGGGCCTAGCATCGCCTCCGATTCGGTGTCCAATCCTGGTCGATGACTCATGCCCAGACCCGGCGCTGAGATGGCGATTCCGCTCCTCGATGAGCTTCTGCAGATAGCGGGCCAGGACCAACTTCTCGACCAGACGACCGAGCGGGCCGAAGGGCGCCGACCGGGGCGCCGAAATGCCACGCCCGCCGCGTCACGTCCCCGCCTCTGGAAAGGTCAAGGGCGACACGGTAGGGTCCATGCATGCGGTTCACTTCCATGCAGCGCCTCCTCATAGCCGCCTACTGCGCCATGATGCTCGTGGGCCTGCTTCTCCTGATCCTCGGGCTCTTCGGAGAATCCTGGTGGCTGCCCGTGATCGGAGCGCTCATCGCCGCAGGATCCGGATTCACGCTCTCCATCTGGTTGCGGGAGTTTCGACGTCAAGACACCCTGAAGAGCCGCGCCTGAGGGTTGTTTCACGGGAGGCGCTGAATCCGTAGTCTGTAGGCGTGAACAGAACAGCGACGCCCTTCCTCGTTATCGGTGGCCTTGGCATTGTGCTCGGCGGTCTTTTCTCCGCCATCAGTGCCGCCTCCCCTTCCTATTTGGCCGCCTGGGCGGTCGCCTATTTGGTGTTGGTGGTCGGTGTCGCGCAAGTGGTGCTGGGCCTGGGCCAGGACCGGCTGGCCGTAAAGACCCCTTCGGAGGGCATCGTTTCGGCCGAGGTCTTGACCTACAACCTCGCCAATATCGCCGTGCTGGGCGGCTCGATGTTTTCACTGACGTTGCTGACGTGGACTGGTGCAGGACTGATCGTCGTCGCCATGGGCCTGTTCATCTGGGCGGCCCGCGGTGCTGCCTCGGAACAGCGGTGGTGGCTTTATGGATACCGGGCGATGATCGTGGTCATTCTGGTGTCGGCCCCGATCGGCATCATTCTGGCGAATTCACGAATGGGCTGAAGGCAGCCGGCAGTGGCCGCGCCGGCAGTGGCCGGCGCGGCCACTGCTACTACTGCGTGACTGCCCGGCCCAGCGGGGCCGGGTCGACGACGTCGTGGGCTTCGAAGTAATCCAAGGCAGCGACCAGGTCGCTTTGGCCCGAGTCGGTCGCGTTTGCCCCCTCGGCCAACGTCGTGAAGTTGTCACCACCGGCAGCAAGGAACGAGTTCATGGCCACCTTGAACACGTCATCGTCAGCAATTGCCTCGCCTTCGAAAGTCATCGAGGTGATATGTGAGCCGCGGGCCGCGTCCTGCGTGTAGGTGTATGCCAGGCCTTCGGAAATCCCCAGATGCAACTTGGGGCGGCTGGAGCCGTCGGGCTGCCACTGTTCTTCCAGCACCGATTTCAGCTGCGCCCCGGTGAGGTCCTCGGTCCACAAGGTGTTACCGAAAGGTTGGACGTTGGCCACGTCCTTATACGTGACGGTCCCGTCCGTGCCATACAGCAGGTCTGCCCGCAGGCCTCCCGGGTTCATCAGGGCGATCTGTGCCGGTTCTCCGCCGAAATCCTCATTGGAGGTCGCCCACAGCTGCATATCTGCCACGAGATTGCCCATCGAGGATTCGACGCCGCGGTCGGCGCCGGGCTCGGCCCCACCGCGCAGAATGTCGCCACTGATCTGGCCCACCTGTTCCGCGCCGACGATCTCGGCTTGCTCGGCGGCCTTCTTCACGACCTGCGCCACTCGACGATCCGCCGGGAAGGCAGGAACGGTCTCGCCGGCGTCGTTCGTTTTCATCAGTTCCATCAGCGAACCAGAGAGGGCGACAGGCTTCTTGGAACGACGGTCCACGGTGATCTTCACCCGGTCCAGCGTGGTGCCGTATTCATGGGCCTGCACGACGGGGCGCTTCATCGAGGAGGACCAACCCTTGACCGGTAAGGAGCAGGCATATTCCTGGTGGGTGTGGCCGGAGAAGATGGCGTCGACGTCAGCCGATGCCCCGCGGATCAACTCGCCATAGGCGGTGTCTTCGTTGGCGATCGCCGAGCAGTCGGTGCTTGCGGAGCCCTCATGAGCCAGCAGAACGATCACATCCGCCTCGCCGTTGGACTTCTTGCCGTCGGAGAGCTGCTCCGATACCCGGTTGACGGCCTCAAGCTGGTTGCCGAAGTCGAGCCCGGCGACTCCGGAGGGGGTGACCAAGGATTTGGTCTGTTCGGTCACGACGCCGATGAATCCGACCGTGACACCCTGGACCTTGCGCAACGCATATTCCTTCAACGCCGGCTTCTGGGTTCCCTCGTAGTAGACGTTGGCCCCCAACGCGTAGTCGGCCCCGGCATTCTTGTTGTGCTTACCGTAGCGCGGGATGACCCGATTCTTCAGGTCGTCGATCCCGCGATCGAATTCGTGGTTTCCCACGGAGGAAACATCCAGCCCCGCGGTGCGCAGTGCATCGATCGTCGGGGTGTCGTCCTGGGAAAATGAGGTGAAGGTCGAGGCGCCGATATTATCGCCCGCGGAAACGAACAGGGTGTTGTTCTTTTTCTTCCCGGATAATTCGTTGACAGCCCCAGCCAAGACCGCCGCACCGGCAGACGTACCGCCCGCCTCGATCCGACCGTGGAAGTCATTGATGCCCAGCAGCTGGATGGTGCTCGTTCCCGGCTGGTGGTGACCCTGTCCATGGCCCCCACCATGATGACCGCCATGACCGCCATGACCGTTGCCGTGGCCTCCGCCATGGTGGCCCCCGGGGCCGCCACCGTGATGGCTTCCGTGGCTGCCTCCCAAGGGGATGGCTGCCTGGGCCGGGGCCACCAGTGCGGTGGCCGCCAGGGCGAGGCCGGCGATCACCGCGCCGGCCGCTCGGAGTGTTTGCTGATGTGGGTTCATGACTGGACTCCCGGATGCGAGGTGTGATGCATCGCACATTTCCGGTACGACACTCGGGTGATCCTACCGAGGGCCGTCGTGGAGTCAATGGCAGAATGTGTTTCATGGCACAATTTTGCAGTTGTGCAATGTTTGCAGTCGTGCATAAACTGTATCCATGCAAGAAGTCCCCTTAACGCAACGAGAGCGCAATCGCCTCGACACGTGGAACGCGATCCATGATGCAGCGGCGGCCATGGCGCTCGAAGACGGCCCCGTCTCCGTGACGATCGAGGCCGTCGCCGCCCAGGCCGGAGTTTCCAAGCGAACCTTCTTCAACTATTTCCCGACCAAGGAGGATGCCATCCTCGGCACCCGGGACCCGTCGGTTTCCGAGGAGCTGCTCGAGCAGTTCCGCACCAGTGATGCGGATCTATTGACCCGGATCGTGAGGATCCTGACCGGTGTGATGTCCACCAGCCTGGGCCGGGGCCACGCCTACCAGACCCGTCGCGACATCATTGCCCGCTACCCCGAACTCAAGGGGCGGATGATGCAACATATCAACGCCGCAGAGCAGCTGGTCGAAGAAATTCTGCAGGAACGCATCGATAGCGATGCGGCCGAGGAAACACTGAACTTGCTACCCGATGGCCAAGACTCCGCCAGGGCGCTCCTGATGCTCGCGGGAACCATCACCCGATACGCCTACCGTTCCGATCCACAAGGGACCGTCGCCGATATCGAGCTCCATATCGATTCAACCGTCAAGATTTTCCGAGAGGTAATGCAATCCACCCATGACAACGCTTAAAACCACCAAAGCCAAACCGGTGATCGGCAGCAAAAACCACATCATGCTGCTCTTCGCCGCCCTGATGATCACGATGCTCATGGCGTCGCTGAATCAGACCGTGCTCTCCGCCGCCTTGCCCACCATGGTGGGTGAGCTCAACGGCGTCGAGCACATGGCGTGGATCATTACGGCGTTCATCCTGGCCTCCACCATCATGATGCCGGTCTACGGCAAGCTCGGCGACTTGTTCGGGCGCAAACCCCTGCTGATCGTCGCCATCCTGATTTTCATGAGCGGCTCCATTCTTGGTGCCCTTTCCGGCACGATGAACGGCGTCATCATCGCCCGAGTCGTCCAGGGGCTCGGCGGCGGCGGCTTGATGATTCTTTCTCAGGCCACCATCGCCGACGTCATCCCTGCCCGCGAACGCGGCAAATACATGGGGATCATGGGCGGGGTCTTCGCACTGTCCTCCGTCGCTGGCCCGTTGCTGGGCGGTTGGCTGACCGAAGGGCCGGGCTGGCGCTGGGCCTTTTGGCTGAACCTGCCGTTGGGCGTCCTCGCGGTTCTGGCCACCATCTTCCTGCTGCACGTGCCCCGCACGCTCAATGACGTCCGCCCGAAGATCGACGTCGTCGGGATGATGATGATGGGCATCGCGACCACCACCCTGGTGCTCGCCTGCACCTGGGGCGGGAACACCTACGCCTGGGATTCCCGCGAAATTCTGGGTCTCTTCGGTGCCACCGTGCTCTTCGGTGTGGCCTTCGTCCTCGTTGAGCGCAAGGTCTCCGAACCAGTGATCCCGCTGATGCTGTTCAAGAACCGCAACTTCGTTCTCACGACGTTCGCCGCCCTGATGGTCGGCATCGCCATGTTCGGTGCCATCGGCTACATGCCGACTTACCTGCAAATGGTCACCGGGTTCGGCCCGACCGAAGCCGGTTTGCTGATGATCCCGATGATGGGTGCCCTGCTGGTGACCTCGGTCGTTGTTGGCCGGCAGGTCTCCGCCTCCGGGCGCTATAAGAAGGTCATGATGGCCGGAACGTTGCTCTTGGGCTTGGGTCTCGGACTGCTGTCGAGCATTCACGCCGATACCGAGGTCTACATGATCTGTGTGTTCCTGGGTGTGATCGGTCTGGGGTTGGGCATGAGCATGCAGATGCTCACCCTGGTGGCGCAGAACTCCTTCCCGCTGAAGTTCGTCGGTACGGCGACCGCAGGACAGAACTACTTCCGTCAGGTCGGGGCCACCCTCGGCTCGGCAGTGGTCGGCTCGCTCTTTGCCAGCCGGTTGAAGGACATTTTGGCCGATAAGCTACCCGCGGGGGCCTCTTCGGGGGCCAGCACCAACTCGTTGACTCCCGAATTGGTCACCTCCCTGCCCGCTCCGATCCGCGACGTGATCGTCTCCGCCTATAACGAGGCCCTGGTCCCGCTGTTCCTGTGGATGGTCCCGCTGGCCATTGCCGCGACCATCGCCCTGTTCTTCATGAAGGAGGTGACGCTGGCTACTCGTATCGAGCGCGAGGTCCCGGCGGCAGCGGTTTCCGAGGGACAGCTGGCAGGAGCAGACGCGCCTGCTCCGGCCGAGCAGCGCGAACCGGTATCCGTGGGAGCCGGCGGTGGCGGCAGCGAACCATCCCAGGTGCCGTCCATGGCACCAGTACCGGCTACACAGGTGTCCGAGGCGGCGGGTAGCGAGGCGGGGCAACGCCCACGCGGCGCCCACCGAGCCACCGGCCAGGCCGAGTAACCGACCGATACCAGCGGCCGCCGGCCAGCTTCACCCAGGGGCATCTCCCGAAAGGGGGTGCCCCTTTGTGATGCCCCACATTGCGTGGAAGTCAGCCGTGGACAACACTGGAATGAAAGGGACCCACCTGGTGTCCCGCTGCGCCAACCAAGGAGTAACACCGTGAGCGAACCCATCAATGTGGGACCGGTTGAAGAGATCGAAGAAGGCGAGGCCAAGGTCATCGACGCCGATGACACCGGGACCGGAAACGATATTTCCATCTTCCATAGTGAAGACGGCAACTTCTACGCGCTCGACGACGAATGCACCCATGAAACCGCTTCGCTGGCTGAAGGCTGGATCGAAGATGGCGAGGTCGAATGCCCCGTGCACTCGGCGCGTTTCTGCCTCAAGACCGGTGAAGCGCTCTGCCTGCCGGCGACCGTCAACGCCCGCATCCATAAGGTCGAGGTCCGTGACGGGGACGTCTTGCTCTACCCCGGGGTGTCACCCAACGCCGGCTAGACGCTCCAGCGCCAACGGGGTTCCCAATTCGGGCCGATCCGACGGGTGTTCAAGATAATGCACCAGGGCCGAATGCAGGCCGTTCGGATCCGCCAACAGGTACGCCACCTGCACCACCACCTCTGGGGAGGCGGTGGTGTTGTGTGTCGGCCCCACACCTGCCGACCGGTCGTGGGCCCTCAGGACCACGAGCGCCGGGCCACGCCGGCCCAGGGGCGTACGACCACGTGGATTCTCGGCGCTGATCGATTCCATATCACGCCAATACATTTCGGTCAGGCCCAAGGGCCCAAAGACCACCACGCGGCTCCGGGTCAGGAAAACCCCCGGCTCCTGCTCGGCGGAGGCGATGCGCAGCAGCCGCAGGCCTTCACGCAGGATCATGAATCCGGTAATGCCCAAGGCGAGGGCACCGGCTATCGTCCAGAAGCGCTCGAACCCGGCATGTAGCAGAGCGAATTTTCCGACAGCAGCCAGGGCGGCGACCAGCCCGATCACCCCGAGCCCGACCGTTGCTGCGGCAAAAGCCGGCGAATTATGGCGGTAGGCGAATCGGGTGGAGGCGCGCAGGCCGCTGGACGTGTTGACGGGGCTGAGCTCGGGCACCTGGGCGGTGGCGGGCAGGCGGAACTCGCGGACCAGCGACACGATGGTGCCGATCCCGAAGGCCACCAGGGGGATACCGAAGAGGAGCGATTGCAGGACCAACGCCCAGACGCCCAAACCGATCAGGAACCCTGCCATGACGAAGGCGGGAAGTAGGTGGTGAGCCAGCTTCCACCCCCGGTTACGCGGGGCCCACTGGACCTCGAGGCGTTCCTGTGCTGACATGCATCCATCGTATCGAGGAACCGTGCCGTTCGGCGGCAGCCGGGTGTGGCTTAGTTCAGTCGGCGCAACGGCTCACCATCGAGCCAGGCTTTCACATCCTCGAAGGCTTCCCCGTAGAAGACCTCATAGGTCTGCCGGGTCACGTAGCCCAGATGCGGGCTGAGCACGGTGCGAGGCGCGGAGATGACCGGGTGGTGGGCCGGCAACGGTTCGACGTCGAAGACATCCAGCGCAGCCCCGCCCAGCCAGCCCTCATGCAGGCCGCGCAGCATCGCGTCCTGGTCCACGATTCCGGCCCGTGAGGTGTTGACCAGCAGCCCGTCGGGACCCAGGAGGCGCAGCTCTGCTTCGTCGACCAGGCCACGAGTGCGTTCGGATAGTTGCAGGTGGATGCTCACGACATCGGCGCAGGCAAAGAGCTCCTCGCGGCCCACGAGCCGAGCGCCGGCCGCCGCGGCCCGGTCCGCTGCGAGATTCTGACTCCAGGCGATGACCTCCATCCCGAAGGCGGCACCATAGGCGGCAATGCGCGAACCGATCCTGCCCAGTCCCAGGATGCCCAACGTCGTGCCGGAGAGGCCCCTGCCAACAGTGGTGCCGTTTTGCCACGTTCCCGCCCGCAACGAAGCCTGTTGGGTAGGAATATCCCGCATCCAGGCCATCAGCAGTGCCCACGTGTGCTCGGGAGTGGCGGTGGTCGACCCGGCGGTCCCGCAGACCGTGATCCCGGCTCCGGTTGCCGCGTCAAGGTCGATGGACGCGTTGATTTTTCCGGTGGTGACCAGCAACTTCAACCGAGGTAAACCGGAGATCACCCCGGCGTCGAAGGCCGTGCGTTCGCGCATGGCGATGATGATGTCGAATCCGGCCAAGGCCTCCACGGTTTCCTGCAGGGTGGGTAGCGGGTCGTGGAAGACGACGATTTCGACATCCTGCAGCGTGTTCCAGGGAGCGAAATCCAGGGCGACATCCTGATGGTCGTCGAGGATGGCCAGCCGATGGGCCGGATGGTCGGTGGGGGACATCGAAGGCGCCTTCCGGACGGATAGTCGTGTTCTGTGAACCTTAGCGCCGTATGCTGGCAGTCTCTGGCCGGGACGGACCGGAGCGGCCACCGTCATGAAGGAGCCCAGAATGCACGACGCCGGATCACGACTGGTTTTCGGTTGCATGGGACTCGGCGGAGATTGGGGGACCGGCCCCATTGAGGCGGCGGACGTGGCCACGGCGCATGCTGCGGTGGACGCGGCGCTCCACGCAGGGATCACCGTTTTCGATCATGCAGACATCTACCGCAACGGGAAAGCCGAAGCAGTCTTCGGGATGGTGCTGGCCCAGCGCCCCGGGCTGGCCGGGAATCTGCAGCTGCAAACCAAATGCGGAATCGTGCTGGGGGATGCCCAGACCCCGGGACGGTACGATTCCAGCGCGGCGTCGATCCTGTCGGGGGCCGAGGAATCGTTGGTCCGGTTGGGGGTCGAACGGATCGATACTCTGCTGGTCCATCGGCCCGACCCGTTGACGCCTCCCGAAGAGATCGCCGCGGCCTTCAGCCAGTTGCACCGGGCAGGGAAGGTTGGCCGCTTCGGGGTCTCCAACCACTCGGCGGTGCAGATGACTCGGCTGCAATCAGTGCTGGATCAACCGTTGGCGGTCAACCAGCTACACATCAGTCTGGGGCACCGTGGTTGGGTGGAATCCGCGGTCATGGTCAACGTCCCCCAGGGTCCTGCCGGGCCGGCCTCCGGAGACGCCGGCGACCAGCAAACGCAGACTGACCCGTCACCGGCCCTGGCGGCGGCGGGGTTCCCCGCGGGGACGCTGGAATACTGCGCCGCACATCAGGTGCAAGTGCAAGCCTGGGGGTCGATGGATCGCGGCCGCTATACGGCACCGGCAGCCGATGCTCCCGAAGCCGACCGTGACACCGCGGCACGGGTGGAACAGGTGGCACGGAAACTCGGGAGCACCAAAGAGGCGGTCGTGCTCGGTTGGGTGATGCGCCACCCCGCCGGCATCCGGCCGGTCATCGGGACCACGAACCCGCGACGGATCGTTGATTGCGCCCCGGCGGAGGACGTCGCGGCACGGATGTCGGGCGCCGACTGGTACGGGATCTGGACCGCGGCCCGGGGAGAGCCGCTGCCATAACAGCAGGTCCGGACCGGGGCCTCGGCAGAGGAGGATCAGCCTGCCTGGCTCTCCAGCGTCTGGCGGAGAGACGGCGTTGTACATCCCGCTCCGAGACGAAGTGCGCGGATCTGCCGATGGCCGAATACGATGGCGTCATCATGAAAAAAACTCGTTCACTCGCCAAGCCCCTGACGTGGCTGCTCATTATTGCCCTGGTAGGAACCGTAGGAGCCGGTGCACTGCAAGGCGTCTTGTGAGCGGAGGAGTCGTGAACGACGGCGTCACCGGCGCCGGTACCGCCGCCTCAGACGTCGAAGCGCTGATGGAGCCGACCCGCCGCGTCAGTGCCCGGTGGGTCACCGGGGCGGTGATGGTCAACCTGGTCATCAATGTGGCGTTCTTCGCGCCGATCAACATCCTGATCGGGTTGCAGGCTACGGCGATCGATGCCGGGAACAAGGAGGCCATCCTCACCCTGGTGACCGCTTGCGGTGCCGCCGTCGCCCTGGTCACCAACCCCGTCACGGGGGCACTCTCGGACCGGACGACCTCCAGGTGGGGTCGGCGCTCGCCGTGGATCCTGGCCGGAGCGGTCCTGGGAACCGCGGCCATGCTCTTCCTCTCGGGGGCCACGACCGTCGCCGCGCTCGTGATCGGATGGGCGTTGGTCCAAGCCGGTTGCAACGCCATGTATTCAACCATCACCGCTGCCGTCCCGGACCGGGTCCCGGTGGCCCAACGGGCCTCCGTCGGTGGACTGGCCGCAATGGGTCAGACCCTGGGGATCCTCGGCGGATCAGTGGTCGGTTTCGTGATCTCCGGAAATGTGGCCGTCGGGTACTGGATCTGCGCTGCGGCCATCGCCCTCGGGGTGATCCCCTACCTGACTCATCGGAATGATCCGGTTCTGCCTTCGGGGCACCACCCACCGTTCCGGATCGGCGGATTCCTGCGCTCCTTCTGGATCAACCCCGTCCAGTATCCCGACTTTGGCTGGGCCTGGCTGACTCGGTTCCTGATGTTCGTGGGCAACCAGCTGGTCATCGTTTACCTGCTGTTCTTCCTGACCGATGTGATCCACCATCCGGATCCCGCCGCCGGGGTGCTGGTTCTGACGGGGCTCTACGCCGTCATGGTGGTCATCACCAGCGTGTTGGCCGGGCGGTGGAGCGATCGGGTGGGGAAGCGGAAGGTCTTCGTCGCCGGGGCATCGGCAGTGATCGCCTGTGCGGCGCTGATCATGGCGTTCTTCCAGGTCTGGCCGGCGGCGATGGTCGGCGCAGCCGTCCTGGGCATCGGCTTCGGCGCCTACCTGGCGGTCGATTTTGCCCTGTTGACCCAGGTGCTTCCCTCGGCGGCGGCCCGTGGCAAGGACATGGGGGTGGTCAATATTGCTGCCGCCTTGCCCCAGGTGGTGGCCCCGGCACTGGCCCTCGTGGCGGTGAAGTTCCTCGGCGGCTATCTGGCCCTCTTCGTCCTGGCGGCAATTATCGGTCTGGCTGCAGCAGCCTTGGTGTATCGGATCAAATCCGTCCCCTGATGGCTGACCCGTGGCGAGGGCGGCCGGGTTTCGGCGGTATTCTGGGTCAATGGATTGGTTACGCGAGGCTCCCTTTGGCTGGGCGTACCTCTTCCTTTTTCTGCTGTCCATGGCCCGCGCGAACACCACCTACTGGGTGGGGCGCGGCGTGGTCGCAGGGGTCAAGCATTCTCGTTTCGAATACGTTTTGGAAGGCCCGATCTACCGGCGGGCCAAACGCTTCGTCGCCCGCTGGGGGATCCTTGCGGTTCCGCTGTCCTTCCTGACCATCGGCATCCAGACCGCAGTCAACGCGAGCGCGGGGATGTCCAGGATGCCCTTATCTCGCTACCTTCCTGCGGTGATCGCCGGCTGCCTGATGTGGGCGCTGATCTATGCCACGGTGGGGATGGCTGTGGTCTACGCGGCGATTGCCGTTGGCTGGCAATGGATCGCTCTGGCGGGGGTTCTGGTGGTGGCCGGAGCCATCCTGTGGATCAGGTACCGGCGCAGGAACGGCTAGGCGGAGGGACCGGCTCTTATTCGGTCCGCACTGCCATGAACGACGCTGGCACCAGGTCTGCGCCCGCGACACCCTCGAGCATTCGCGGCTCGATGAGCACCCCCGAACGCAGGATGCTGATCTGCCCGGTGGACTCCAAGATCACGCAGGCGACCTCGGACCGGTGGCGGATGCCTGCCTGACGCAAGCGGGCGACCAATTCCCTTTCGGAAACATGGGTGCGGCGAAGGTTGGTCTGGACGATCTCGTCCCCGGCCATGAGCAGGAACGAGCGGTTGTTGATCATTCCCGAGACCCGCCGGAACCGACGCAGCTGCCCGGTGATCGCCTGCAGGGCCAGCAGCGTGACCAGGCCCAATGCGCCGGCGACCACCGTCGGGGTGTAGCCCAGGATCGCACGCCCGACGACGGCGCCGAGGGCGACGGCGGCCGCCAGATCGAAGCTGGACAGGCTGGCCATCGTGCGTTGGCCCATGATCCTGATCAGCGCCAGAATCACGAGATAGAGCGCGATGGCGGATACCACCACGCGTGCCGCGTCAATCCAGGTCAGTCCGTATTGTTCCCACATCTTTTTTCCTTTCCGCCAGCCTCCAGCCTAGACCGGGGGAATGCGGCGGTCCGACGGGGGGACGGGATCGAACTCTGCTACTGCTGTCCTGCCCCGTTCAGGATCTCGGCGGTCGGGGTATGGGCCAACCCCAGGGCCTCGGCCACGGGGGCGAAAGTGACGTGGCCGTCGTGCACGTTCAAGCCGTTGGCCAGCCCGGCGTCTTCCTGCAGTGCCTGGTGCCAGCCCTTGGAGGCGATGCGCAGTGCGTAGGGCAGGGTTGCGTTGGTCAGTGCCACCGTCGAGGTTTGCGGCACGGCACCAGGCATGTTCCCCACGCAGTAGTAGACGGCGTCGTGGACCGTGAAAGTGGGGTTGAGGTGTGTGGTGGTGTGCGACCCCTCGAAGCAGCCGCCCTGATCGATCGCGATGTCCACCAAAACCGATCCGGGGCGCATATGCGAGACCATTTCGGTGGTGACCAATTTCGGGGCGGCGGCGCCGGGGATGAGGACGGAACCGATGACCAGGTCGGCCGCAGCCACCTCGCCGGCGATCGTGAACTTGGTGGAGGCCAGGGTTTTGATCCGGCCGTTATAGGCGACATCGATTTCCTTCAAGCGGGCCAGACTGATGTCGATGATGGTCACGTCGGCGCCCATGCCCGAGGTGATCGCCGCGGCATTTTCGCCGGCAACACCACCACCGATGACCACCACCTTGGCCGGACGGGTGCCGGGAACACCTCCCATCAGGATGCCCGACCCGCCATTGGGCTGCTGCAGCTGGAAGGCCCCGATCTGTGCGGCGAGCCGGCCGGCGACCTCGGACATGGGGGCCAATAGCGGCAGGGTACGGCCCATGGTGACCGTCTCATAGGCAATCGCGGTGGCCCCGGCATCGATGATGGCCTGGGTGCATTCGCGGGAGGCGGCCAGATGCAGGTAGGCGAAGAGGATCTGTCCGGCGCGGATGCGGTGGTATTCTTCGGCGATCGGTTCCTTGACCTTCAGGACCATGTCGGCGCTGGCCCACGCGGCGTCGGCGTCTGCGCAGATCTGCGCACCGGCTTCAACGTAGAGTTCATCGGGAATACCTGAACCGAGGCCTGCGCCGGTCTCGACGATGACCTCGTGACCCTGTGCGACGAATTCGGAGACACCTGCCGGGGTGATGGCGACACGGAACTCGTTGTTCTTGATTTCACGGGGAACGCCGATGATCATAAGGACTCCTTGGTGTGTTTTCTGCGGCCCTTCGGGTGTTACACAGATTTTATTTCGGTACAATCGAGAATATCCGTAATTTCCATCCATCGGAAAGAGTGTGACGTGGCCACAGCGAAGAATGTTCGGACCGGTCGGCACTATGAGCTCGATGATATCGACCGTGGCCTCTTGCGGATGCTCACGGAGAACTCCCGGCGGACCAACAACTCGCTCGCCGAAGAACTCGGGATCGCCCCCTCGACCTGCCTGGCCCGCATGAATGCGCTGCGCGAAACGGGGGTCATCCGTAAATTCACACTGGATCTGGATCCAGAGGTCCTCGGACATGCGCTCGAGGCGCTGATCTTCGTGAGGATCCGTCCCGGGGCGCGGCACCTGATGTCCAGTTTTGCCGAGGAGATCCGCAGCAAGGCAGGGGTGATGCAGCTGTTTTTCCTCGGCGGAACGGATGACTTCGTGATCCATGTGGCGGTCAAAGATTCCAACGACGTGCGCCAATTCGTGCTCGACAACCTGTCGGCCAACCCGGCGGTGGCCTCCACGCAGACATCGCTGGTCTTCGAGCACACCCGCGGCGAAGTCCCCTGGCTCTAGGGTGTCCGACGGCGCAGGGTGATGGATCCCAACACAATGGAACCGACGATCCACGCCCCGATGAACAGGGCCCGCACCACGACATAACTGGAATCCTCGTCGCCGGTGGCCACGGCGGTCAGGGCGTCCATGGCGTGTGAGAGGGGCAGCCAGTCCCCGATGGTTTCCAAAACGCCAGGTAGTTGGGTGCGGGGCAAAAAGAGTCCTCCCAGCAGGATCTGCGGAAAAACGAAGGCCGGCATGAACTGGACGACCTGGAACTCGGTGCGGGCAAAAGCGCTGGCCAGGAGGCCCAGGGCGGTTCCCAGCAGGGCATCGGCGACGGCGATCACCAAGAGCAGCCACAGCTGGCCGTTGATTTCCAGGCCGCAGACCCAGATCGAGAACGTCACGGCGATCGCTGTCTGAGCCAGCGCGAGGAGCCCGAAAGCCAGCGTGTAGCCGAGGATGAACGACCCCTTGCCCAGTGGCATGGTCAGCAGCCGCTCGAGGGTCCCGGAACGGCGTTCGCGCAGCGTGCTGATGCTCGCCACCAGAAACATGATGATGAAGGGGAACATCGCAATAATGGCCGGCCCAATGGTGTTGAAGACATCGGTCTCCGTGAAGATCCAGGCCACCAGGCCGATGAGGAGACTGGGAACCACCAACAGGAGCGCCATCGTGCGTGGATCATGGAGGATCTGAGCCAGAACGCGTCCGGCGGTGGCCCATGTGGCGGAGAGGTTCATGGTTTGACTCCGTGGGTCGGAGCGGCCGCAGCCCTGCGATGTCGCCCAAGTGCCGGAAGGCTGGCCGGGGAGGGGGCACCATCGGAGGCAATCAGGGCCAGAAAAGCGTCCTCAGCTGTCTCTGTGTTCGTGGCCCGCAGCAGCCCTTCGGGGGAATCGTCGGCGATGAATCTGCCCTCGCGCATCAAGAGCAACCGGTCGCAGCGGGTGGCCTCATCCATCACATGGCTGGAAATCAGCAGGGTGGCCCCATCGGCGGCTAGTCCCTTGAAGATCGCCCAGAGGTCGGCGCGCAGTACTGGATCCAATCCGACGGTGGGTTCATCCAGGATCAGCACCTCCGGGGCGCCGAGCAGAGCCACGGCCAGCGAAACCCTGCTGCGCTGTCCGCCCGAGAGGTTTTCGGTGAGTTCCTGGGCGGAACCGGCCAGATCCGTCATCTCCAGGACTCGCTGGGTGTCCTGGGCGGGGCCTCCGAGGATCTTGCGGAAATATTCGAGGTTCTGCCGCACCGTGAGGTCGTCGTAGATGCTCAAGGATTGGGTCATGTAACTGACCCGGCGGCGGAGCTGCCGGGAACCGGCCGGTTCCCCGAGGACCCGAACGCTCCCACCGTGTACCAGCTGCGTTCCGACCAGACTGCGCAGCAAGGTCGACTTGCCGCAACCGCTGGGACCGAGGAGCCCGACCACGTCCCCTGACCCGACCGAGAACCCCAACCCGTCCAGAACCGTGTCCCGGCCGCGCCGGACCACCAGGCCGTCGACCTCGATGGCAGGTTCGTGAGTGCTCATATGACTTATGAGATGCCTGCAGGGGCCGCGGGTCAACCCCGCGCCCCTGCTGCCTGCCCGGTTGTTGGTCAGCGGTGCCTACCAGGATGTTTCGCGGGGACGGCCCTCCTCGTAGCCGGCACTGGACTGCACGCCGACGACGGCACGTTCGCGGAACTGGGCAATCGACTCGGCCCCTGCGTAGGTGAAGGAGGAGCGGACGCCGGAAATGATCGAATCAACCAAGTCCTCGACGCCGGGACGGGCTGGATCCAGGTACATCCGCGAATGCGAGATGCCTTCTTCGAAGAGCCCCGAACGCGCGCGATCGAAGGCCGACTGTTTTTTGGTGCGGTTCTGCACGGCACGAGCCGAGGCCATGCCGAAGCTTTCCTTATAGGAGCGGCCGTGCGGGTCCACCACCAGGTCGCCCGCGGATTCGTGGGTGCCGGCGAACCAGGAACCAATCATCACGCTGGCGGCACCCGCAGCCAGGGCCAACGCGACATCGCGCGGGTACTTCACTCCGCCGTCAGCCCAGACTTCTGCGCCCGATTCGTGTGCAGCCTGCGCGCATTCGAGCACGGCGGAGAACTGTGGTCGCCCCACCCCGGTCATCATGCGGGTGGTGCACATGGCCCCCGGGCCGACCCCGACCTTCAGGATGTCGGCTCCGGCGGAGACCAGATCGGTCACCCCGTCGGCGGCCACCACGTTCCCGGCCACTACCTGCAACCGTCGGCCGGTGCGGTCGGCGAATTCGTCGCGGGCCGCGGTGACGTGCGGCAACGCCTCGATCATCTTCTCTTGGTGGCCGTGGGCGGTGTCCACGACGAGGACGTCGACGCCCGACTCGAGCAGACTGGCGGTCTTGGCCCGCACGTCCCCGTTGATGCCGACGGCCCCGCCGACCATGAGCCGACCCTGCGGGTCGACGGCGGGGGAGTAGATGGTCGAGCGCAGGATGCCTTTGCGGGTCAGCACTCCGGCCAGCCGGCCGTCGTCGAGCATGGGAACCATGCTCAGATGGCGTTCGGCGATCGTGTCGAAGACCGAGCGGGGATCTTCATCGACCGAAGCGGTGATGATGTTCTCGCTCATCACCTCGGAGATGCGGGCAAAACGGTCGACCTCCTGGCAGTCAGCCAAGGAGACGATGCCTACCGGCTCATGGCCGTTGAGGACGACGGCGGCTCCATGGGACCGCTTGCCCAGCAGGGACAGGGCGGTCGATACGGAATCGGTGGTCTGGACCGTGATCGGAGTTTCGAAAACTGTATGGGCGCGCTTGACCTGGCCGACCATGTCATCGACTGCTTCACGGCTGATGTCTTGCGGCAGAATCGCGATTCCTCCGCGACGGGCCACGGTCTCTGCCATGCGCCGACCCGCCACGGCAGTCATATTGGAGACCACCAACGGGATCGAGGTTCCGATGCCATCGGGGGTGGTCAGGTCCACGCTCGTGCGTGAGGCGATGGCCGAACGCGAGGGCACCATGAAGGTGTCGTTATAGGTCAGGTCATAGGACGGGTTCACGTCATTGAGAAACTTCACATACTCGAGGGTACCGTTCAAACGAATTCAGGCGGCACCAGCCCGATGCCTCACCGCATCGGAAGCGGTGAGGCATCGGGGCTAGTCCTCGCGTGGATCACCCAGGCCGTAGATGGCGTCGTGTTCGATCACCCCGTAACGGCGGTCATATTGCGGTTTCTGGTACGCCAATTCGCCCCCTTGCCGACCGCCATGGGGGCGTCCATGATCGGCATACTCCTCGCGGACGAAGACCAGCCGCCAGGGTCCGATGCCGATGCGGGCGCCGGTCCGCAACGTATAGGAGCCGCCCTGGGGCAACCGGGTACTGCCGGTCACCGGTCCAATGGCCGTCAGGATGTACTCATCATCCGGCGAGTGGGTGATCGTGGCATGGCCGGCGACGGTCTCCGGTAGCTGGAGTTCGGCCTCGGCGTTGCTGCCGATCACCGTGGTCTCTGCCTTCAGATCGAAGACCTGTGCCGGGCGCCCGTCCCACGCCTCGCCGTCCTTCACGAAGATGAGCCGCGGGCGGCCGCCACCGTAGGTGTAGTGGGTCGTCGTCGGGCGCATTCGGTAGTTGCGCTGGAACGTGGGCGAGAGCGGGAAGGGTGTTCCCGGAGGAACCAGGCTCTGCGTCAGATCGCCCGACGAACCGCGCAGGAGTGCCGACCAGGCGCCGACCTTCCCGGGTCGGATATGAGCGGATCTGGTTAAAACTCGCTGAGCAGCATTGGCCTTGACGGCACCCAGCGAGACGATCGTTCCCTCCGGTGAAGCCAGCGAAACGCTCAGGCCCCACTCGCTGAGTTCCTGGGCGAACCCTCTGATCGAGCGCAGATCAGCCCGCGGGCCGACCCGGTATAAATCAGTGGTGTCGGTGCTGATCACCACCTCGGTTCCGTTGGCTCGCACGGTCCCGTTCACCGTGGACTCCGGTTCTACAGCGGTCGCCGGGACCGTGACCGAGAAGGCGAGGTCTATGTCCAGTCGCATCGGATCATCACCGATCCCGGTGGGGATCCGAACCGGCGGCCTGGTCGTCGCTGGTGGTCACCCTCAGCGTGCCGTCGAACTTCCAGGTCGCTCGCGGTGCATCGGCTCCGATATCGCGGGGTACTTCGACGGTCATGTCAACGAGCGTATAGTTCACCGCTGCGCCTCGTCCCGTGAGGTAGGACCATAATTGCTGGCCCAAGTCGGACCAGTCGCTGACCTGGCTTGCTCCAGATTCTTGGGGGGTGCTGGCTTCCTGTGACATCTCAACACTTCCTCTTCATCAGTGGACGAAACTTCGGGGAAACCGCTCGGGATGAGCAGGCCCTGTCCGGGGACTGCATTCGTCTCAAGTAGTACGATATTCTAATTATCAAGTATTTGATAGACCTATTATTTTGTATTGGTGTGAACGGCACTGCGCGATGGCGGACCTGCGGATCGGGGGGTCCGGGCCTCGAGGTGGGCCAGTAGTTCAGCCTCGGCGGCGTCGAGGTCATGACGCAGCAACCGGGCCGCATCCTCAGAGCTTCCGGCCCGCAAATGGGCGACGAGGTTGATATTGCGACTCACATAATGGGTATGGAAATCCGGTGCCGAGGCCATGGCATGGAAGACCAAACGCATCCGCGCTAAGACGCGGTCCATGAGCACCTGGAGCGTCTGGCTCCCGGTCAGGGCGATGACTGCTTGATGCAGAGACTGATTCGCATCGGCCATCTCAGGGACCGACCCGGCATCCCGGGCCGCCACCGCCCGGGCCAGGATGGCGTCCATGGCGTCCAGTTCCTGGTCCGAGGGCGATGCCCAGAGGACGGCGGAGGGTTCCAGAACACGTCGAACCCGATAGATCTCCCGAATATCCTCAACTCCGGGGGATGCCACGAAGACCCCGCGGTTGGGAATCCGCACGATCACTGATTCGGCGGCGAGTGTCCCAAAGGCCTCCCGCAACGTATTTCGCGAGACGCCGAGCTCCACCGAGAGCTTCTGCTCGGAGAGCTTCGAGCCCGGGGTGAGCAGACCCCCTGCGATCCGCTGACGAAGGACCGCGGCGATCCACGCTCCCGTATGGGCATGACGAGAGTCAGCCCCGTCGTGTTCGTGAACCGGAGAGCTCATGGCTACCGCCTCCCAGCTGGCGGCCGGGGTACAAGGGTATCGGGGTCCACCCGGGTGAAGCGGATGGAAGCGCCCGGCGGAACCTGGGCTGCTGCCGGTAGATCTTCGGGGACGACGACGGCGATCACCGGGTATCCGCCGGTGACGGGATGGTCGGTGAGGAAGAGGAGAGGCAAACCTGACGGCGGAATCTGCACGGAACCGATCGCGGTCCCCTCGCTGGACAGTTCGCCGGTACGGCTCCGTTCCACCGGGGTTTGATCAGTGCCGGTTTCGAGCCGGAGGCCGATTCGATTCGAGTGGTTTCCGACGGACCAGGGGGCACGACAGAGGCCATCGATGGCCTTGCTCGCGAACCAGTCGGCCCGGGGGCCCGAAGTGATTCGCAGATTCACGGCTCCCGCTTCGGGCCGGGGCAGGAGGGCAGGCTCGGGGTATCCGACGATGTGGCCGCGTGCCACGGATCCGACGGGCAGGGAGGTGCCTGAAATCAGCGGTGCCGGCCCGATTCCCGATAACGTATCCGTCGAACGGCTGCCCAGCACCTGGGGCACTTCGAGACCGCCACGTACCGCAAGGTAGCTGCGCAATCCGCTCTCAGGGGCTCGCACGGTCAGTGTTTCGCCGTCGTGCAGGGCGAAGGGCCTGCCGGAAGCCATCAGGCGCCGGCCGTATGTACCGGAGATTTGGGCCCCCGCCGCAGCACCGGTCAAGGCCAGCGTGAGCTCTCCGTCAGCCCGGAGCCGGAGTCCTCCCACCAGGGTTTCGATCACCGCGGCGTCGGCAGGGTTCCCCATGAGTCGGTTGGCCTGCCGGGCCGACACCGTATCGGCAGCACCGGCTGCCGGAACCCCGAGATCGCCGAGCCCGGGCCGGCCCAAGTCCTGGATGAGGGACTGCGGGCCGGGGGACAGGACCAGTAGTGCCGGACGGGGGTCGTCATCGTCACGGGCAGGTTGACCGACCGGTCGGGGTCCCCGGGTGGTCGGGTGGATCCTGACGAGCTCGCGGACCGCGCGGTGGCGTACCCGGTCCCCGGGGCGGACCAGGGCCGGATGTTCCCTGCCCAGGTCCCACATCACTGCCTCCGTGTGGCCAATCAGTTGCCAGCCTCCCGGCGATGGTGCCGGGTACACGGCGGAGAACCGGCCGGCGAGGGCAACCGATCCTGCCGGCACTGCCGGGCGTGGAGACTGCCGACGCGGCACCTCCAGGCAGTCGTCTTCGCCGTGTAGGTAGGAGAAGCCCGGTGCGAAGCCGCCGAAGGCTGCCGTCCACACCTGGGAGGTGTGGGCTGTGATGACACCGTCGGTGCCCAGCCCGGTCATCCGTGCGACCTCGGCGAGGTCATCGCCGTCGTACACCACCTCGACGGTGATATCGCGTCCGGCAACCGTGGCATCCGGGCTTTTCTCCAGGTGCCCCAGGACCGTGGAGGCTGCGAGGGCGTGGGCGCGGGTATCGAAGGCGAGCATCACGGTGGCTGCGGCAGCGAGGACGTCGATTTGCCCGCGCAGCGGGGAATCGACCAACCGGGAGTGCAGGGCCATCACGTCCTCCAACGTGTCCACTTCGAGCAATAGGGTGCGTGTTCCGGCCCAACGCAGTGCCCGCGCGCTCATGCGAACGGCCGGATGTCCACGCCTGCCTCTTCCAGCCCCCGGCGGACCGCGACAGCGAGTTCAACGGCGCCGGTGGTGTCGCCGTGCAGGCAGATGCTCTCGACGGGGATCGATAACGTCGAGCCGTCCCGGGCCGTGAGGGTGCCTTGGGTGGCCAGTCTGACCATATTGGCGCTGATGGTCGCTGCGTCGTGGAGTACCGAACCCTCTTCGCGGCGGGATACCAACGACCCGTCGGGGTTGTAGGCGCGATCGGCGAAGGCCTCGACAACCGCTCGCAATCCGGCGGCTTCGGCGCGTTCCAACGCCACGGAGCCGGGCAAGAGGAGCAGTGGTAAATCGTTGCCGAAGGCCTTGACCGCGTCGACGACGGCTTGGGCGTGCTCCCGGTGGTGGAGGATGGCGTTGTAGAGGGCGCCATGGGGTTTGACGTAGCTGATGGACCCTCCGGCGGCGCGGGCCACGGCGTCGAGTGCCCCGAGCTGGTACAAGATATCGTCCGCCAGTTGGAGGGGGGAGCAGTCCACGAATCGGCGGCCAAAACCGGCCAGGTCTTGATAGGAGACGTGGGCCCCGATGCCTACCCCGGCTGCCACGGCATCGCGGCAGGTCCTGCCCATCGTGGAGGGGTCGCCAGCATGGAATCCGCAGGCGACATTGGCGCTGGAAACGGAGCGGAACATAGCGGTGTCGTCGCCCTTGCTCCATTCGCCGAATGATTCGCCGACGTCGCTGTTCAGGTCGATGGTGGGCACAGTGATCTCCGTCTGCTTGCTGGTCAGCACAGCATGCACCACAAGCCAAGATTGTTCAACAATCCATGGTGGTGACAGGTGTGGTGGCGGACCCGAAAGTTGGCCCACAGCATAAAAGGGGTCCGGAGGCTCCAATCTTCAGTCGGCGTTCAGGTCGCGTTGCTAGCCTCGACGAGATTCAAAATCCTCAGGAGGTAGCACGTGAACAAGAAGAAGATGCTGGCCGCACTGGCACTGGTGGGGTCGCTTTCCCTGGTCACTGCCTGCGGTAGCGGCGGCAATGAAGAAGCCGACGGCTCGTCCGCGGCACCCTCCTCGCAGTCCAGCGAGCAGGCGGCCGCCCCCTCGCCGGACCTGAAGGGCCTTCCCGATGTCGTGGCCAAGGTCAACGACAAGGATATTTCGAAGAAGGAATTCACGCGAGTCTACGAGAGCCAGTTCCAGCAGGCGGCGATGCAGGCGCAGATGTCCGGTCAGGACCTTTCCGACCAGACGGAGATGAAGAAGCAGGTCGCCGAGGGCATGGTCGGCTCCGAACTGCTGATCCAGAAGGCGGAGAAGTCGGGCATCAAGGCCACCGACGCGCAAATGGATAAGGCGCTGACCGAAGCTGCGAAGTCCCAGAAAATGAAGAAGAAGGAATTCCTTGCCGCGCTGAAGGAGCAGGGGATGGACCGCTCGACCGTTGATCAGCAGATCAAGCAGCAGGTCGAGGTCGAAAGCCTCATCAAAAAGGAGCTGGGTACTTTCGACCCCAGCGAGAAGGAACTCAAGGCCGCCTATAAGAAGGCCGAGGACGCCCAGAAGCAGCAGGGTAAATCCGGCCAGGAGGCTCCTGAGATGCCCAAGTACAAGGAAGCGAAGCCGCAGCTGAAGCAGCAGCTCGTCCAGCAGAAGGAAAACGAAGCCACCCAAGGGCTGGTGAAGAAGCTCCGCAAGGAAGCCGACGTCAAGATCAACCTCTAAAACCGAGGAGTTTCTTGGGCCGGTGATGCTGGCAAACTAGGGCTGTGGACACACAAATCCTGGTCACCATCATCGCCGGCCTTTTGCTGGCATTTTCCGTCGTCGGAACCATCTACCCCGTGTTGCCCGGAAGTCTTCTGACGATTCTCACGCTACTGGGTTGGGCCCTGATCATCGGTGGCCCGGCTGCGTGGACCTGTGCGGCGGTCGGCATGGTCTTGGCACTGGCCGGTTGGTCGGCGTCGATGGTTCTCACCGGACGCAGCCTCAAAAAACAGGAAATCCCCCGGGGTACGATCCTGTTCGCCGTGGCTGCGGGTATCGCGGGAATGTTCCTGATCCCCATCGTCGGGCTGTTCATCGGGTTCGGTGTCGGGCTGCTGCTGGCCGAATATGCCCGCCGGCGCAGCCTTCGGTCCGCAATGCGCGCCAGCCTGACAACCCTCAAATCCACCGGGATCGGAATCCTCATCGAATTCGGGTTCGCCGCGCTCGCCGGCTCGGTGTGGACCATCGGGGTTATCTGGCATTTTGCTGCTCGCTGAGCCGCCGGGGCCCCCGCCCGGCGGTGTATCCCACAAGCTGCTGTGAGTTTGCTCGCCTTCTACCGCCCTTCACCGTGTTGCCCCGGATTTCCGGCGTACTTTGGTAGTACAGAAGATTTTCACGGAGTGTCGGTTCACTCGGGAGGAGCATGGTCATGAGCGTCGCACCGGATCGTCAGCAGCGTGCAGCGAACAAGACGATGCCTCTCGGTGAGGACATCCTGCTGGCGCGCCATGGTGATCGCATTATCCAGCTCCGGCAGGACCGTAAGCACGACCTGACCATTGCCCGCCTGCATGACGGTCATACCGACTGGGCGGCAAACACCCTGGCCGGCATGAGCGAACGCATTCCCGAGTCCCCGGCGATGTGGATGGGACGACTGGCCGATGATTTCAAGGCCGATAAGCTCCCCATGCCCAGTGGCGAGGTCCGATTCCTGGCCAAACTGGGAGTCATCTGGGGTGGCCTCTCGCTGGTTTTGAGCGCCGGCATCCTCTGGCTGACCTACCAGTCAGCCAACCCGGAGCTGATGCATTCGATGATGGGCGCCGCAGGCTCCTAGACCTCCCAGCAGTATCGCCTCCGAGCCCGCTAGGACTTCCTGATCCGGTCGTAGTCCGCCAAGGCTCGTCGGCGGGACTCGGCGAGGTCCTCGATGGGCTCGGGATAACCGGGAAGTGTTGCCTCAGGGGCCCAACGGGAGACGTACCGGCCGCCCGCATCGAAGCGTTTGCCTTGGGTTTGCGGGTTGAAGATCCGAAAGAACGGTGAAGCATCGGCACCCGAGCCGGCTACCCATTGCCAGTTCGCCGGGTTGGACGCCTGATCGGCGTCCACCAGGGTCTCCCAGAACCACGCTTCCCCGACCTGCCAGTGCACCCCCATGTTCTTGGTCAGGAAGCTAGCGACCAGCATCCTTACGCGGTTGTGCATCCACCCGGTTTCCCAGAGCTGGCGCATGCCCGCATCCACCATCGGGAGCCCGGTGATCCCGGCCTTCCAGGCATCCACGGGTTCCTCCGGGACGGCCTGCTCTGTGGCCGCCGGATGTTGCGTGCCTCGCAGCTGGGCCGGGGTGCTCGACCCTGGTTCTTCCGGCCACCTCCAGTCGAATCCGTCGAAGGCCGGCCGCAGGTTCGCCGAGGCTAGTTCGGGGTGGTGGAAGAGCTGGTGCCAGCAGAACTCTCGCCATCCGACTTGCCGCAGGAAGGCCGCTGCGCCTGCCGTGCTCGGACCGGGAACTGGGGAAAGGGCATGCCAGAGTTGGAAGGGGCTGATATGTCCCCACCGGAGATACGGCGAGAGGCGACTGGTGCCGGCGATTCCGGGGAAGTCGTGCCCCTCGTCGTAGTCGGCCATGGCCTCTTCGTTAAACTCTTCCAGCAACCGCCATGCGGCAGTCTCACCGGGACTCCAGTGGGATGCGAGTCTTTCCGGCCAGGTGGCACCAGCGGGAACCAGCTTCCAGGCCGCTAGATCATCAGAATCGACCGTGGGGATGTCCTTCCCCCGACACGAGCCGCCAGAGTCGACGGCGGCAGGTGGGGCTTCCAACGGGTGTCGGAAGTCCAATGTTCTGAGCTGGTTCCAAAACGGCGTGAAGACCCGGTACTGGCCGCCCTGGCCGGTGGTGACCTTCCACGGTTCGTGAAGGAGAGACGCCTGGAAGCTCGCCGCATGGACTCCGGCTGCCTGGCTGTTTTCCTTGACCGCCGTATCCACTGCCCGCTCTGGTTCCCAATACCTACGGTTCCAATAAATGCTCTCCGGTTCCAGCTCCCGCACCAGGGCCGATATGACCGTGGCCGCCGGGCCACGGCGCAACACCAATTGGATGCCCCGGTCCGCGAGATCGTTGTGGAGCCCGGTCAATGCCTGATGCAGCCACCAGCGGGCGGCCCCGCCCAGGGGCCGCAGCCCCTCGGATTCCTCATCGAGGACGTAGACGGCCACGACCCCGCCGTCGTTGGCGGCCGCCAGGAGGGCGGGGTTGTCGGCGAGGCGTAGGTCGTCGCGAAACCACATAATTGAACTCATCGAATCCCCACATACCAGATCAGCAGCATGGTCACGCAGAACCCGGTGAAGTAGTTCAGCCACAGGAAACGGCGCCAGCCATGGTTGGCAGCCCCCGAGCTGGCGTCGTCAACGCGGAGGAACTGCAGAACGTTGGCCGCATATGGCAGGGCCAGCAGCCCGGCCAGCGGTCCGGGCCAGTCGGTGGCGACCATCAGCAGCCCGGCGGCAACATAGGCGGCGGCTGCGGCCACGATGGTCGGGCGGGCACCCAGCACCGTACCCACCGATCCCAGACCCGCCTCACGGTCCGGGACGATGTCCTGCACCGAACCAAAGGCATGGCTGGCCATCCCCCAGAGGAAGTAGGCAGCCAAAAGACACCACAGCCCAGGGGTGAAGGTGGCTCCTGCCAGGACCAGTCCGTAGAGGGCAGGAGAGACGAAGTGGATGCTGGAAGTGGCTGAATCCAAAAAGGGGCGTTCTTTGAACCGAAGCACCGGGGCGCTGTAGGCATAAACGGCGAACAACGAGGCCAGCAGGACCAGGTTGGCGGACCAACCACCTTGCGTGGCCAGGGCGACGACGAAGGGCAGTGCGAACAGCGCCGCGGCCCACAGGATCGTCCGGTGACGGGTCCGATCCACGACCGCTCCCTCGGCCCCGCCTTTGCGGGGGTTCAGCAGGTCTGATTCATAGTCGAAGACGTCGTTGATACCGTACATCGCCAGGTTATAAGGCAACAGGAAGAACAGTGTCCCCACCACCAGGATCCAGTCCATGCCACCGGTAGCCAGCAGGTAGGCGGCCGCGAACGGGTAGGCGGTGTTGACCCACGAGACGGGGCGGGAGGTGGCAATGAGGTCCTTCATGAGTCCTTTCGAGGGCGGGGCTCCAACAGCAACCAGGCCGAAGGCAGCAAAATGGCGGCACCTAGCGGGTAGGCGAAGTCCTCCAACGGAGCCAGACCGATCCTCGGACCCGCCAACGACTCGGAGGAGTAGTCGAAAAGCCCGGAACCAATCATGACGTTGTCGAAGACGGCTGTCAGTATCAGCATGGCGAAAACACCGGCCAACATCGCTGTCATGCGCCTGCGATCCAGCCGTCGGGCCAGAACGGCCCCGAGCAGGCTCAGGAGGGCGAGGCCCAGGAAGAAATAGTTCAGTTCCAGATAGCTCACGAGCTCACCGTTCCTTCTGGCACGGCGGCCCGGTGGGCTGCCTTGCCCCGGACCCGGTGGCGAAGCCACGCAAGGGATCCGGTGAACGCGATCATGGTCTGATAGCTCAGGAACAGCAAGAAGACCGGTTCTTCCACGGGAAGCTGGTCAGCCAGCATGATGCCGGTCATCAAGGGGGAGTCGCGATGCAGGAAGATCCCTGCGGTGATGGCCCATAGATCCCAACTCAGGAAGTAGACGACACCGAGGCACAGGACGAGCGCCGACCTCCAGGGGTGGGACCAGAAGAACAGGCCGAAGCGGGCATCGAGGGCAGTCATGCAGCCCAACAGGAACAGCAGGATCACCAGATAGGTCATGCGGTCCTCGCCGCGGGTTCGGCCTGCGCCTGGGCAACCTGAGGGCCGGGCACCGGCAAGGCGCCGCGGAACGACTGCCCGCGAATGGCCTTGAGGACCAATTCGGCGCTGATCATGCACATGGGGACACCGATGCCCGGCCGCACGGAACTTCCTGCATAGAACAACCCGCCCACCTTGGCACTGCGGATTCCCGGTCGCAGGAAGGCGCTCTGGCGCAGGGTATGGGCAGCACCCAGGGCGCTGCCCTTCCACGCGTTGAAGTTTTCCACGAAATCCCCGGGGCCGTAGCTGCGCCGCACGACGATCCGCTCGCGCAGGTCAGGGATGCCTGCCCAGTCGGCGAGTTGGTCGATGGCCGCGTCGGCCACCTGTTCCACCATGGGCGCCCCGGTGCCATCGTCGCCGCCACCGCCCCAGGCCTCAACTGCCGGGGAGGGGACGAGGATGAACAGGTTCTCGTGTCCGGCAGGGGCGACACCGGCATCGGTTTCACTGGGTTTGCAAACGTAGATCGACGTCCGGGCGTCCAGGTCCTCCCCGGCGTCGATCCTGCCGAAATTCTCCCGCCAGTCGGCGGTGAACAGCAGGTTGTGGTGGACCAACTCGTCGAGGTTTCCGCGGACTCCCAGGCAGACCAACACGGCGCTGGGTCCCGGGTCACGTCTCCGCCATACCCGTTCGGGGTGGGTTTGCCTCCCGGGTGGCAGCAGCGTGGTTTCGACATGGTGCAGATCGGTGGCGGCCACCACCTGGCTGGCTTGGACCACCTGCCCAACACCGTCGGCGTCGGTGTATTCTACGGTATCCACCACGGTACGACGGTGGGAACCGTCGCGTGTGGTGATGCGTTTCACCGTCGCGCCGGTGATGATCGTGACGCCAGCTGCCCGGGCATTTGCTTCCATGGCGTCGACGAGTGCGGCGAACCCGCCCCGGGGGTAAAGGACTCCGTCGGCGAGATCGAGATGGCTCATCAAGTGGTACATCGCTGGCGCCTTGAAGGGAGTGGTCCCCAGGAAGACCGCCGGATATCCGAGCAACTGGCGTTGGCGGGGGTCCCGGAACCTCCGGGCGATGAAGGCATCGAGGTTCGTCGCCAGCAGGCGTGCCATCGTCACCCCATGGCGCAGCACGGTGGGGTGCAGTAGACCCAGCAGGGTGCGGAAGTCATCATAGAGAAAATGCTTCTTGGCCAGCGAGTAGGTCAGTTCCGCTGATGCAAGATATGCGCGCAGCTGCTGTCCGGACCCCGGATCCATGGACTCGAAAAGCGCCTCGGCGTCCGCCCGGCCGGTGCGCACATCCACCGGGTCCCCGTATCCTTCGAACCAGGTGCGGTAGGCCGGGGTGAGTTTCACCAGATCGAGCTGCTCGTCGGCACTGGTGCCCATCAGGCGGAACCAATGGTCCATGACCTCGGGCATGAGGTACCAGGAAGGACCGGTATCGAAGGTGAAGCCGTCGACGGCATGGCGTCCGGCGCGACCTCCGAGATGTTCCCCGCGCTCCAGTAGTGTGACGTCGTGACCGTCGCGGGCCAGGAGACCGGCGGTGGCTAGTCCGGCGATGCCGCCGCCAATGACCACGATCCTCCGAGGTGTTTCGCCCTGGGGGATAGAAGGGCCACTGGGGGAAGCTGTGTCACTGGTGCTGTGCCGGTTTCGTCGGGCGGAGCGGGCAGCGGGGTCGTAATAGCGTCGTGCTGCACGACGACGGAATGAAGTCCAGCTCATCAAACTGCCTTTGCGTTACGGGGTGACCGTGCGGCGAGGGCTCGCAGCGCGATGGAAGCTTTTTCGGCTCCGGGGACCCGGATCCTGACCCGGAGCAATTGTTCGGCCGGAGCCGCATCGAGGCGATCGACCAGCGCGGCGAACAGCCCGTGGGCCAACGCAACGGCTCGTCGGGCGCCGGGGGCCAGGAGCGGGAGGCCCGCCTCCGCGTCCATGAGTTCCCGGCGGATCTGGGCAACGAGGTGATCCTTGGTCGCCTCGTCGAGAGGCGCGGTGCCGGAACCTGGAACGTAGTTGCGTCCCAGTTCCTCTCCGTCGGCCGCCAGGTCGCGCAGGAAATTGACCTTCTGGAACGCCGATCCGAGGCTGCGTGCCGCCCGTTCGAGTTCCTGGTCATGGCCCGTGCTGGCTCCGGGCATGGTCTGGAAGACGCGCAGGCACATCAGGCCCACGACCTCGGCCGAACCATAGATGTACTCGTCCAATGATTCGGCGTCGTGACGGGTGACCGTCAGGTCCGCTCGCATCGAAGCAAAGAACGGTTGCGTCAGGCTCGCCTGGATTCCACAGGCCCTGGCCGTCAGGGCGAAGGCGTGGACCACCAGATTGGTGCTGTATCCGGTGCGCAGCGCCAGTTCAGTCTCTTGTTCCAGACGGTTCAATTGTTCGCCCACGGCGACGATATCCAGTCCGGCGGCAGCGGCCGCGCCGTCGACCACCTCGTCGGCGACACGCACCAACGCATAGATGTTCTCGATGTCGCGTCGCGCGTGGTGTCCCAACATTCGGCAGGCGAGACCGAAGGACGAGGAGTAGCGGGAGATCACGATGCCGGCACTCCGACCGGCAGCATCGGAATACTTGGAGAGGTCGTGGATGCTCATGACTACTTCTTCCGATTCAGGACATGGTCGCCGATCGCGGCGAACTCCCCGAAGACTGCCGGAGTCAGGTCGAGACCCCTGGCCTCATTCAAGGCGGAGGTGACCAACTGCGCCGCGAGGGCGCGGGCTTGGGGCTCGGCGCCGCTGTCAGCCAAGGCCGAGCGCACGCTCTCGAGGTCGCTGCGGCCGACGGAATAGGCGTCCCGGGCCTGTCGGAACCCCTGATGGCCTTCCGCCTGTGCGGTCAGTACCGTGCGTTTTCCCGAACGAAGATCGGAGTCGATGGACTTCCCGGTCTCCTCCGGGTCCCCGAAGGTTCCCAGGACGTCGTCAATGATTTGGTAGGCGGTTCCCAGATTGCGTCCCAGCCCACCCAACCGTGCCGCCAGATGTGGTGGCGCCCCAGCGAGCAATGCCCCGGCTTGCAGCGGCGCCTCGAACGAGTAGATGGCGGTTTTCAGTCGTTCCATGTTCAGCACCTCCGACTCCGGTGTGCCGGCAGGGGAAAGGGAAAACACCAGGTCGTCGAGTTCCCCGGCGGCTGAAGCCAGGAGAGCGGAATGGACCACGTCGAGGATGGTGCGGGCGTTCGGTGAACTGGCGGAGGCTAATGCCGCCAAGCGAATGGAGCCAGCGAGCAGGATGTCGCCGGCGATGATGGAGGCTGAATGTCCTGCGTGTTCGGCGGTCTCCGCGGTATGGCCGAGGGTCAGGGCATCGTCGCGATACCCGGCTCCGAGGGTCGGGACGCCGCGCCGAACGAAATCGCGGTCGATGACGTCGTCGTGCATCAACAACGCTGCGTGAAGCATCTCGAAAGCGGCACCCAGGGTGGCTGCGGCCTCCGTGTCTCGGCCACCGAAGGCCCTGAAGGCGACGTGTACCAGATGCGGACGCGTTCGCTTTCCCCCGTCGAGGGTGGTCGCAAGGCGCCGGCACAGCAGGTCATAGTTCCGTGAGTTCAAACCCGGTGCCCGACGGTCTGCTCGTTGCTCAGCATCGAGGATCCGCTGAACCATCTGGCCGTAGTCGGCGGATGCCTTGTCGGGAGCCGGCTTGGTCGCGGTCGATTGGGGTGGCGGCCTCGTGCACTTGCTTCCCGCGGGGTCTGCGTGTTTCCATTCGTGCAATTCGGTACTCATTTGTCCTCCTTTCGTACTGTTTTGTTCGGGCTGGAGGCGGTGGCGGGTCCGCTTGCGTCGCCCGATTGCCCGTCGAACTCTTGGGCCATCGCGTCGATCCTCTCCTGGACTGCATCCGCAGCTCCTTGCAGATAGCGGGTAACGGCCTGCTGCTCCTTATCGTCCATTTCCCGGACCAACGAGTCGGTTTTGAGGATCATCGGCATGAGTTGCGCCATGGCTTCACGTACCGAGGAATCGGTGGGTTTGACCAGGACCCCACGGCGGTCCGTGGGGTGGGGGACACGTTCGGCATGACCGGCTTTTTCCAGTCGGTCGATGACGCTGGTGATGGCCGCGGTTGTCAGGTGGAGGGCTCCCGCCAATTTCGAAGGCGTGAGGGGTCCCAACTGCATGAGCTGTTGCATGGCCTGGAAATCGGTGTCATTCGTTTTCAGGTGCATCCGCATGCGGTATTCCATGACGTCATTGAGCACGAGGATCCTGCGCAGGTGCACTGATGCCGGGTGCATTCGGCCCGCCGGGGAGATGGTTTGCTCATTTTCTGCCATGGTTCCAGCCTTACTTGATAATAAGAAAATCTAGCTACATACTTGTGCATGAATCACTATTTGTCGAGTGCGACTCCCCTGAAGACGCTGAACCAGGAGCAAAGAATGCCGAGAGCCACAGCCCGCTGGGAAAAGATGGCGCCGCTGCTGACTGCTGCCGCCATGGCCTTGGCCATCGCTGGAGCTTTTCTCGGAAGCGGCGCCGTAGTGGGGACACCGGTGCAGGATGTGGCGGACGGTTGGCTGTCAGCGGATGGCACCATCTTGGCACCAGGTTCGGGAGCCTTTTCGATCTGGAGCATCATCTACCTGGGCCTCCTGCTCTACGCTGTGGTCCAGTTCCTGCCCTCGCGCAGGGATGATGTCCTGCACAACAAGCTTCGAGGATGGGCTGCGGCCTCCGGCCTGCTCAACGCCTTATGGCTCGGCGTAGTCCAACTGGGATGGCTGGCGGTCAGCGTGGTGGTGATCTTCGCTCTTGTGGCTACGCTGTGCGTCATCCTGGTGATTCTGCGGCGCAGCCCGGAGTCCAATCTGGTGGATCGTGTTGCCGTCGGCGGTACCTTTGGTCTCTATCTGGGATGGGTGTCGGTGGCCGCAGTCGCCAACGTATCGGCTTTGCTGGCCTCCTCTGGGTTCACGGGCTTCGGGCTTCCGGTTCCGGTTATCGCCGGCGTTGTCCTTCTGGTGGTCGCCGCTATTGGCGTGGGAACCGCGATGTATTCGCGAGGCCGCCTGGGGCCCGGCCTGGCCCTGGCTTGGGGACTGGCGTGGATCACCGTCGGCCGTACCGACGGCGGTCTGGAATCGACGCCCGTGGCTGTTTCCGCGGCGATTGCCGCAGGAGTCGTGCTCTCGGCCGTCGTGGTGGTACGAGTGGTCACGCGCGGGCCAGCCGCCGACGTCGCCTTGTCGTGACAGCCGTTTGTTGAACAACCAGTTTTTAAGAGCACCGCCCGACGAAGGAGAATCAGATGAGCATCATTGCCGTTGCAGGAGCCACTGGGTACGTCGGGGGTCGGCTGGTTCCGCTCTTGCTAGAACGGGGGCACTCCGTGCGGGTACTGACCCGAAATCCTGCCAAGCTCCGCGATATTCCGTGGGCCCATCAGGTCGAGGTCGTCGAAGGTGCCCTCGAAGACGCCCAGGCCGCGCAGCAGCTGGTCGAGGGGGTCGACGTCATGATGTACCTGGTGCATTCCATGGGCGGGGATGCCTCATTCGAACGGATCGAGCGCAGTTGTGCCCTCAATGTGGCCCAAGCCGCGCGCGAGGCGGGGCTCAAGCGCATCGTCTACCTCTCCGGGCTACACCCTGATGGCCAGCTCAGTCGTCATCTGGCTTCCCGCAAGGAGGTCGGAGAGATTCTTTCCACCTCGGGAACTCCGACGGTGGTGTTGCAAGCGGGGCTATTGATCGGCTCCGGATCCGCCAGCTTCGAAATGGTCAGGCACCTCACCGACGTCCTGCCGGTCATGCCCGCGCCCCGCTGGGTGAAGAACAGGGTTCAACCCATTGCCGTCAGGGATGCGCTCTACTATCTGGTCAGGGCCGTGGAGCTACCCGAAGGAGCCGCCGGGACCTTTGACATCGGTGGCCCCGACGCCCCCACCTATTCAGAAATGATGCGCGGTTATGCCAAGGTCGCGGGTCTTCGCCAGCCCTGGGTGATTGCCTTGCCCGTGCTTACCCCGTGGCTCGCTGGCCAGTGGGTCAACCTGGTGACCCCCATTCCGCGCGCGCTGGCTATCCCGTTGGTGGAGTCGCTGCAGCATGACTGCGTGGTGAAGGACCGAGGCATCGATGATCTGATTCCCCCTCCGGAGGGCGGCTTGACCGGCTATGAGCGCTCGGTGGAGTTGGCCCTGATCAAGATCGAAGCCGGGGCCGTGGAAACGTCTTGGGCAAATGCCGAAGTACTGGCGGAGCCGGCCGAACCGTTGCCCAGCGACCCGGAATGGGCCCGGCGGACCGTTTTCACCGACGACCGGGAACGGGCCTCTGAAGCCACTCCCGAGCAGGTCTGGAAGGTCATCGAAGGCATCGGTGGCGACAACGGCTGGTATTCCATGCCCTTGGCCTGGTCGGTGAGGGGCTGGATGGACAAATTGGCCGGTGGTGTCGGTTTGCGTCGTGGACGCCGAAGCAGGACGAATCTGATGCTTAACGATGTCGTTGACTGGTGGCGGGTCGAGGCTATTGACCCCGGGACGTCGTTGCTTTTGCGCGCCGAGATGAAGGTGCCAGGGGGCGCCTGGCTGGAATTGAGGGTCGAACCGGCTCCGGGGGGCGGAAGCGTGTACCGTCAGCGGGCGATCTTCTTCCCCCGCGGGCTAGGGGGCCGACTCTATTGGTTGGGGGTCCTTCCCTTCCACGGGGTCATCTTCAAGAGCATGGTGGACCAGGTGGTCCGGACTGCAGACCGACGTCCCGTCGTCTAGAACCCAGGGCTGGTCGGCGGGCTAGGGCTCCTCGAGCAGGCCGGTGGTGCGGTAGGGGATGACCTCGCGCAGGAACATCGACGTCGATGTTCGCGTGATCCCGGGGCAAAACCGGATGACCTCGCTGACCCGGTACAGGTCGTCGGGATCAGAGGCCACGACCCGAATCAGTAGATCGGTGTCCCCGGCCGGTGCGAAGCACTCGAGCACCTCGGGTATATCCCGTAATGCGGCAATTGCGTCGTCCAGCTTGGACTGGTCCAATTCAGCGGACACGGAGGCGGAGACCCCGCGCCCCAGGGCGGCGGGGGTGACGCGGCTGCTATTAGGGCGCATGGCGCCGGAGGCAGCAAGCTTTTCGAGGCGGGATTGGACGGTTCCCCGCGCCAGGCCGAGCCGCTGGGCCAGCATCATGATCGGGATGCGCGGATCCTGGTCCATGGCGGCCAGGATGCGGCGATCCGTGGTGTCGAGTTGATATCGCTCGGGTGTCACCCGGTGCTCCTTTGCTGGGGTGCTGCGGATGGCGTCGGCCAGATGTCGGTCAAAATGACCAACAGTCTTCGCGAACAGAATCTAAGATTAGTCATATTGTTCAGCCAAAATCAATACTGTTGCGCGGTTTGACCGATGAATGATCTATTGATGAGAGGAACTGGGCAATGCCACAAGCATTCGAAAGTCAGGTTGACGGTTCGGCGGCAACACCAGCGCTTCCGAAACGGCACGGCCCATCAGGCCCGCGACCAGTAGTCCTCTACGAGTATGGCCCGCGAGATTCCCGGAGGGGAATCCTGCGGGCCTACGTGACGTGACCCCGGATTGTCCCCATGCGCACCTAATGACTGGAAACGACGTCAAACCCGGGCTAACTTCGAGGTATGAGATTTATGCGTCTGGAAGACGTCGCCGAAGAGTTGAGCGTCAACATGCCTCAGGTCCGTTCACTGGTCCGGAGCGGCGAGCTTCCCGCCATCAAGGTCGGCGGCCGCGGCGTGTGGCGTGTGGAGCGCAGCGAACTCGAGGCCTATATCGAGCGTCAATATGTCGCCACCCGCGAGGGGCTCAAACAGGACGGCGGCATCACCTCTGATGGAAGCCGCTAAGGCCGCTGGGTTTCCCGCCGTCGTCCCCCCTTCACTGCAGACCCCAGCTGTTCTGATCGACCTGGAAATCCTCCGCCGGAACATCGACACACTGGCGCGGGCGGTATCCGCCCGGGGGCAGCGACTGCGCCCCCACGCCAAAACCCATAAAATCCTGAACATTGCCGCGATGCAGCTGGCGGCCGGAGCCACCGGCCTCACCGTAGCGACACTGGGGGAAGCCGAGGTTTTCGCCGATGCCGGCGTGGATGACCTGTTCATTGCCTATCCCCTCTGGGTGGGGGAGCCGATGGCACCACGCCTGGCGGCACTGGCCCGCCGCAGCCGGCTGCGCGTCGGCGTCGACTCTTGTGAAGGGGCACGAAATCTTGCTGCGAGGCTCGGCGACGAGGCTGGCCTGCCGGGGGTCATGATTGAGCTCGACAGCGGACACCACCGTAGCGGTACCGAACCTCAAGAAGCAGCATCCGTGGCCCTGGCCGCCCGCGAGACAGGATTGCGTGTTCTCGGGCTGTTCACCTTCCCCGGTCACAGTTACGGCCCCGGTGCCTCCGCCGGCGCCGTGGACGACGAATCGCGGGTTCTTCAACAGGGCGCCGCCTCGCTCCGGGCGGCCGGCTTCGACGAGCTCGAACTCAGTGGCGGTTCGACGCCGACGGCCTACGCATCGGAACCCGGCGCGGCAACCGAGCTCAGGCCCGGCGTCTACGTGTTCAACGATGCTCAACAGCTGGAAATGGGCCACTGCGACGTGGGGGACATTGCCCTGACCGTCGCGGCGACGGTCGTTTCCCGGCGCGAGCGCCCAGAGGGTGGCGGGCAGGTGGTGCTTGACGCCGGTTCGAAGATCCTTGGAGGGGATCGACCTTCCTGGGCCAGCGGATTCGGGCGGATTCTTGGCGCACCATCGGCACATGTTTCGGCGCTGTCCGAGCATCATGGAACCGTTGACTACCCGGCAGGAAGTCGACTACCCGACTACGGGGAGGTTTTGCAGGTGATCCCAAACCACGTTTGTCTGGTCCCGAATCTCGTGGATGTGGTGACTGTTGTGCAGCGGAAGGGTGGCAGCACCGAACGGCAGGCTCCCTACAAGATCGTCGAACAGTGGGCCGTGGCTGCACGCGGACAAAATAGCTGAACAACGGTCCGCATCTTTTGTGTTGCGCCCTTGAAGTGCGTTAAGCTGACCCACGTGGTCATCGCGTGTGATTTCATGTGCGCGGGGCTTTAGCTCAGTTGGTAGAGCGTTTCGTTCGCAATGAAAAGGTCGGGGGTTCGATTCCCCCAAGCTCCACCGCAGACGAGTCCAGCCAAGGGACATACCCCGGCTGGACTCGTTTTTTGTTCCGGCCTTTCGGCCCATCGACAGACCGCCGCCGAGTTCACCTGCGGCTCCTGTTGCCTTGTTCGGCACCGCCCCGAGCTGGCCCGGGAGAAGAACGGGCTGAACTTCTGCCTCGACTGCGCAGGCTAAGCAGGAGCGCAGAAGCGACGGCCGGCAGTTGCCCCGCACCCCCGGAATCGTCCGCGGCCCTGCCCACCCCCACCCGAAACGCCTACGATGGAACCAACGTGTCATGGCACACGCAGGACGGACGACGTGAAGGGAGCCGACCTGGCATGAGCAGCGAAGCCTATATTTATGACGCCGTGCGCACACCCCGCGGTCGCGGACGCCAGGGAGCCCTCCACGGGACCAAACCGATCTCACTGGTCACCGGTCTGATCGACGCTCTGCGGGAACGCAACCCGGGTTTGGATGAGTCACGCATCGACGACCTGATCCTCGGGGTGGTCACCCCGATCGGCGACCAAGGGGCCGATATCGCCCGGATCGCCGCCATCGCCGCAGGACTTCCTGACACCGTCGGAGGATTCCAGCTCAACAGGTTTTGCGCTTCTGGATTGGAAGCGACGAACCTTGCCGCCGCGAAGATTCGCTCCGGGTGGGAACATCTGGTCATCGCCGGGGGTGTGGAATCCATGTCACGGGTCCCTATCGGATCCGACGGCGGGGCCTGGGCCTTTGATCCTGCCACCAGCTACGACACCTCCTATGTCCCCCAGGGCATCAGCGCCGACCTCATTGCCACGATCGAAGGCTTCGACCGCAGGACCGTGGACGCCTTCGCCGCCAGATCCCAGCAGCGCGCCGCCACCGCCTGGGACCAGGGCTACTTCGAGCGCTCGATCGTGCCCGTGATGGACCAGAACGGCCTGGTTGTCCTGGACCACGATGAACATCTGCGCCGGGGGACCACCGTGGAGACCCTGGGGAGGATCCGTCCCGCTTTCGCCCTGATGGGCACCGACGGCGGCTTCGACGCCGTAGCGCTGGAAAAGTACCATTGGGTCCAGCAGATCGATCACGTCCACACCGGAGGCAACTCCTCAGGCATCGTCGACGGGGCCGCAGTGGTCCTGGTCGGTTCCGAATCAGTCGGCCACGATCTGGGATTAACCCCGCGGGCCCGCATCACCGCCGCCGCGGTCTCCGGAGCGGATCCAACGATCATGCTCACTGGACCCACCCCTGCCACCCACAAACTGCTCAAAACCGCAGGGCTGAGGCCGGAGGACATCGACCTATGGGAAATCAACGAGGCCTTCGCCGCCGTCGCCCTGAAATACCAACGTGACTTCGCCATCGACGAAGACCGCCTTAATGTCCACGGTGGCGCCATCGCGATGGGCCACCCCTTGGGCGCTACGGGGGCGATGATCCTGGGCACCATGGTGGACGAACTCGAACGCACCGGGCTCCGCCGCGCTGTCGTCACGTTGTGCATCGGCGGCGGCATGGGCGTCGCAACCCTGATCGAACGGGTCTGAAACGAAGGGTGGACATGGAAAAGCAAGAAGTCATCCGTGAGCAGGAAGACGACGCAGGGATCCTTACCTGGATCCTCGATGCCCCGGGAAAGGCAGTGAACCTGCTGGACGATGCCTTCATCGCCTCCATGACCGGGCGTCTGGATGCGCTCGAAGAACGGCGGGCCGAAAAACCCGCTGCCGTCACCGGAATCATCCTCACCTCCGCGAAGAAGAGCTTCTGTGCCAGCGCCGACCTGGAGGCGATGGCGGCCGCTACCCCCGCGGACGCCCGAACCGTGAACGACCTGGCCCGTCAATGGGGGCTACTGCTGCGCCGCCTGGAAACTGCCGGTGTTCCCGTCGTGGCTGCCCTGAACGGCGCGGCCATCGGAGGTGGCCTCGGCCTGGCACTGGCCACCCACCATCGCATCGCCGTTGACGACCCCGGCAACAGGTTCGGTTTACCCGAAGTAGATTTTGGGATCTGCCCGGGCGCTGGAGGGGTCCTGCGCACTACCCGCCTGCTGGGCATCGAACGCGCACTGGATGAGCTGCTGCTCAGTGCTGCCATCGTGGGGGCCCAGGATGGCCTCCAGCTGGGAATCATCGACCAGGTCCTCAAGGACGAGGAGGAGCTGCTGCCGGCAGCACGTCGGTGGATTCGTGAACATCCCGTGGCCCGCCAGCCCTGGGATACCGACGGTTACTTCTTCCCCGGCGGAGCGCCGCAGGTTCCCACCGGGGCCGGCCAGAACCCGTTGACAGAAATCCTCCAATTCCTTCCCGCACGATTGCGTGGCCGCACCGATGCCCTCCATAATCCAGCACCCCGCGCCATTCTCGCCGCCGCCGTGGAAGGCGCGCAGGTGGACGTGGCAACAGCCACTGCCATCGAGGCCCGCTACTACACCCAAACTGTCGTATCGCCGGTCTCCACGGCGATGATCGGCCTGCGGCACACCGACCGCAAGGCCGCAGGGCGCCAGGCCATTGACGCGACCACCGGTGCGGTTCCCGATGCCGCGACCACCGCTGCTGGCGAGACACCCGATGCCCCTGGAACCGGTAGGGCGGTGGAGGGTGAAGAGCGCCATCGCGGGCAGATGAGCGCCGCGAAGGTAGCCCGGCAGATGGGAGCAGACCTCCTAGAAGCGGCCCGAGTCACCGCGAGGGAGCTAGTTGCCCACGGGATGGCAGCGATTTCCGTTGAGCGTGCCGCCGAAAATGCGGGACTGGCATCGCCGCTGTTCCATGCCATCACCGAAGCCGTGCAGGAATCGCCCCGGGAGACCACCGATACCCCTGTTGGAGTGGGTCAGCAGGGGACTCCGGAGCTATCCACCGAGGTGGCGCAACGGCGCCTGCTCTCGGCGATAGCCCGTTCCGGGCGAGAACACCTCGGGGGACGGGATGCGGCGATGACCGCGGCCCTGAACATCGCCTCGGTGGACGGTGCCGGTTATCCGGCCTGGACCGGGGGGATCACCCGCTGGGAAGACGACTAGAACTCCAGCGAGGCCTCATCGCTGACCGAGAGTGACAACACGGCTGTTTCGATGACTTCATGGGCCTCGAGCTCGCGCTCGAGCCGCCGCATCTGCCGGGCCACATCCTCTTCCGGATCATTACCCACCAAATCCACTTCGGCCACCAGAAACAGCCGATCGGGTCCGATGTATTCCAAATGCAGGTAGGTGACCCGTTCGATTTCCTCATGACCCTGAAGGGCCAGGCCGACCTGGGCACGAATTTCGGGAGTCGAACTCGCGCCGATCAGAAACAGTCGATTCCTGTCGATGAGCACCAATGCCACGACGCCGAGCAGCACACCGATGACCATAGAACCGGCGGCGTCCCAGCGGGCATCACCGGTGATCTGGTGGAGGTAGATGCCAGCGCCGGCGGCGACGAGACCGACCAAGGCCGCGAAGTCCTCGGCCACCACGGCGCGCAGCGTCGTGTTCGAGGTCCGCAGGACCAGGTCGAGGGTCGACGTTCCTTGCGCCCGGGCTTTCCGACGGGCCTGCACCACCGCCTGGGTGAAGGACGAGCCCTCGATCAGGAAGGCCAGACCCAACACGGTGAAGGCGATTCCGGGTGACTCCACGGGTGCTGGATTGTTGAGCTCCTGGAGTCCATGCATGATCGAAAAGACGGCGCCAGCGGTGAAGATGCCCACGGCAGCGAACATCGACCAGACATAGGCTTCGCGACCGAAACCCAAGGGGTGACGGGAATCCTTCGGGCGGGCCGACCGGCGGTCGGCGATGAGCAAGAAGATTTCGTTTCCGGCATCGGCCCACGAATGCGCAGCCTCCGCAACCATGGAGGCCGACCCGGTCAGCAGGGCAGCCACCGACTTCGCGATCGCCACCAGGATGTTGGCGATGAACGCGATGACCACCGTCATGCTGGATTCTCCATGGTGCCAGTCTAGAACCGGAGCCCGTGGAATGGGCCCCGGTGTAGCCTAAGGCCAAGGGCGCCAGCGCGGCGCCCCGAAAAGGATGTGGACCATGGCAACTGAGAAGGAACCCGTTCTGGGTGTATTGGGCAAGTCGCGAAAAATTGACGAGCACCGCGTGCCGATCCACCCCGGCCATCTGGAACGCATCGACCCGGGACTGCGTGCCCGGATGGTCCTCGAGGAAGGGTACGGGGAACGGTTCGGATATTCGGACGCAGACCTGGCCACCCTGGTGCGGGCCGTATCGAACCGCACAGCGGTCATCGACGCCGCGGACACCGTCCTGCTGGCCAAACCGCAGGCCAGGGATCTTGAGGATCTACACGAAGGCCAGACCCTCTGGGGATGGCCGCATTGCGTGCAGGACCGCGAGATGACCCAGCTGGCGATCGACAAGAATCTGACGTTGATTGCCTTCGAAGCCATGAACCACTGGGCCAGCGATGGCGGGTTCTCCTTGCACGTCTTCCATAAGAACAACGAACTTGCCGGCTATTCCTCCGTCATCCATTCCATGGCGCTGACCGGGGTCACCGGGGACTACGGCCGCCGGCTGACCGCCGTCGTCATCGGTTTCGGGGCCACCGCCCGGGGCGCCGTCACCGCCCTGAAGGCCCACGGTGTAACGGATATCAGGGTGCTCACCAACCGGACGGTCGCCTCGGTGGCCGCGCCCATCCACTCGGTGCAGATGGTCCAGTTCGATCACGAGGACGGCCCCTACCTCAGCGAAGTGATTACCGATGACCGGGGGCGCGTTCCCCTTGCGCCGTTCCTGGCCGAAAGCGACATCGTCGTGAACTGCACCTTGCAGGACCCCAACAACCCCTTGCTGTATTTGCGCTTGGAAGACTTGGGCGCTTTCACCCCGGGCAGTCTGATCATCGATGTTTCCTGCGATGAGGGGATGGGATTCGACTGGGCGCGACCGACCACCTTTGCCGAACCGATGTTCACGGTCGGGAACAACATCGACTACTACGCCGTGGACCATAGCCCGTCGTACCTCTGGAATTCGGCCAGCTGGGAGATCAGCGACGCGCTGCTGCCCTTCCTGCCACTGGTCATGGGCGGCCCGGATGCGTGGGGAACCAGTGAAACCGTCACCCGCGCCATCGAGATTCGGGACGGTGCCGTCGCCAATCCCGCGATCCTCGAGTTCCAAGGACGTGCGCTGGGGTATCCGCACCGGCTGCTCTGAGGCCACTAGTGCTTGCACCCTGACGGGCCACGGGCCTACGTTGAAAGAACCAGCCCCCATCCCGGAGGCACGTAACATCAGCCAGGAGGTCATCATGGCAACATCGGACGGTACGGTCATCATCGGTGGGGGACTCGCGGCGGCGCATGCTGCCCAGACGCTACGCGAACAGGGGTACTCCGGGAGCATCACCCTGATCGCCGATGAGGCAACCCCTCCCTATGAGCGTCCGCCGCTGTCCAAGGAGTTCCTCCAGGGCAAACAGGATGCCGAAGCAGGCATCGCGCACGACGCCGAATGGTACGCAGCGCACGATGTGACCCTGGTGCTGGGTGGGCATGCCTCCGAGATCGACCGTCGGCGCCACGTGGTGCGGCTGGATTCGGGGGATGAGCACCCCTACGGGCAACTGCTGCTGGCTACCGGCGCCGATTCTCGTCATCTCGACCTTCCGGGAACCGATCTACCTGGGGTGATGATGTTGCGCCGTTTGGGCGATGCCCAGATCCTGAAGGATGCCCTGGCCACCGGGGGGCGCCTCGCCGTCGTCGGTGCCGGCTGGATCGGCCTCGAAGTGGCCTCCAGCGCCCGGCAGGCAGGGATGGAAGTCACCGTGGTCGCCCCGAATGACACGCCGCTGGAAAACGTCATGGGTGAAAAGATCGGCGCACATTTCGCCGAGGTGCACCGCAGCAACGGGGTCGAGTTGCGGATGGGTACCCAGGTGAACGGCATCATCGAACGTGACGGCCGGGCCGCCGGACTGGACACCTCGGACGGTGAGGTGCCGGCCGACGTCGTTCTCATTGCCATCGGCGCCGTCCCGGCCACGTCGCTGGCGGAGGCCGCCGGGCTTGAAACGGATAACGGGGTACTGGTCGACGGTTCGCTGCGCACCAGCGACCCCGATATCCTCGCCGCCGGCGATGTCGCCAACGCGGTGAACACCAAATTGGGTCGTCTGCGGGTCGAACACTGGGACAACGCCATCCGGCAAGGCGAACTGGCAGCGAAGACGATCCTGAAACATGCTGACCGGTACGACTGGCTGCCCTACTTCTTTACCGACCAATTCGATCTGGGCATGGAATACGTCGGGCATGCCGGGCCCGGTGCTCAGGCCGTCGTCCGCGGGAGCCTGGAATCGGGGGAGTTCATTGCCTTCTGGCTTGAGGAAGGCGTCGTTACCGCGGCCATGAACGTGAACATCTGGGATGTCAACGACACTCTGCGCTCCATCGTGGGCCGCGCGGTGGCTCCCGAGCGGCTCGCCGACACCAAGGTTGAACTCGCCGATCTCTGAGTCCTGGTCGGGGCTCCGCGTCGTCGATGGTGCGGGAATGGAACGGTGTCCTTAGACTGTTGTGGTCGATACGCGCCACGGACGGCAATGAGGCACCTGGCCGGTCACCCTCCACCGCAGAATCCCGAAGGTAGGAACCGCCGCATGACCCACCCGCCACATAGCACCATGCTTACCGGGCGTCCCCTGTTCATTGCCATGGTCTCGCTGGCATTGGGCGGATTCGGTATTGGCACCACCGAGTTCGCCATCATGGGCCTGCTTCAGGAGGGGGCATCCGACCTCGGCGTGGGCAACGCCGACATGGGGCTGATGATTTCCGCCTACGCCCTCGGCGTGGTGGTCGGCGCCCCCTTGCTGACCGCGCTGGGCGCCCGGGTGGCCCATAAGACGATGGTGTCCTGGCTGATGGTGTTTTTCACCCTCGCCAACTTCTCCTCGTTCCTGGCCCCGACCTACGATTCGATGCTGGTGACCCGTTTCCTCTCCGGGCTGCCCCACGGAGCCTACTTTGGGCTCGCCGCCATCCTCGCAGGGAACCTGGTCCCCGCCACCATGCGTGGCCGGGCGATCGCCTGGGTCATGATGGGCCTGTCGGTGGCCAATGTGTTGGGGGTCCCCGCGGTGACCTGGCTGGGTCAGCAGTTGGGATGGCGTTGGATGTTTGCCTCGGTGGCGCTGATCGGTGTCCTGACGTTGATCTGTATCCGACTCTGGGTTCCCTATAACCCGATCCATGAAGGTGCCAGCATCCGCCGGGAACTGACCGCGTTACGCAGTGGACGGGTCTGGCTGGCCATGGCCACCGGCATTGTGGGATTCGGCGGCTTCTTCGCGGTCTACTCCTATATCTCACCGACATTGACCGACGTCACCGGCCTCGAAAAGGGGGCCGTCCCCCTGGTCCTGAGCCTCTACGGGATCGGGATGGTCCTGGGAAACCTGTTGGGTGGGCGGCTGGCCGACTGGTCGGTCCACGGCAGCATCTACATCGCCACCTCGGCCATGGTCGTGTTCATGAGCGCCTTCGGGATCCTCTCGCCCTACCCGGTGCCCGCCCTGATCCTGGTCTTCATCCTCGGCGGGACAGGATCCATCCTGGTGCCGAGCCTGCAGGCCCTGCTCATGGACTCGGCGCCGAAGGCTCAATCACTGGCGGCCTCGTTGAACCACTCCGCGCTGAACGTCGCCAACGCCCTCGGCGCCGCCTTGGGTGCCGTAGTCATCAAACTCGGATTTGGCTACCAGGCCCCGTCCTTCCTCGGGGCAGGCCTGGCCCTGCTGGGTCTGTGCCTGGCGTTGCTGACCGCCCGGGTCTTCAAAGCCCGTGCCGCCGCCGACGCGGCCGCCGTGGCACAGACTTCGGGACAGCTCAGCTAGGACCGTCGGACCATCAGGTGGCCCGGGCCCGCGACCAGGACTCGATTTCTTCCAGACTGCGTCCCTTGGTCTCGGGGACGAGCTTGACGGCGAAGAGCCACCCCAGCGCGCAGATGAGGGCATAGAGCCAGAACGTCCACGACTTGCCCAAGGCGTCGAAGAGGGACAAGAAGGTCAGCGACACCACGAAATTCATGCCCCAGTTGCACATCAGGGTCGCGCTCATGGCCGAGCCGCGGATCCGTTGCGGGTAGACCTCGGAGGGCAGGACGAAGACGACGATCCCGACGCTGGCGCCGAAGGCCGCGATGTAGATCGCCAGACACACCATGGCGATCCATCCTGCCGAAAGGTCCAGGCTCTCTCCGTGCAGCACGAAGCCGAGCACGAGCAGCGTGATGCTCATGACGGCGAATCCGGTCATCAGCAGGACGCGGCGTCCGATCCTATCGACCAGGGACATGCCGACAATGGTCATGATGACGTTCACGGCACCGATGCCCACCGTGCCCAGGATCGCGGTGGAGGCCCCGAGCCCGGTGCTGTTGAAAATCGTGGGGGCGTAGTAGATGACGCTGTTGATGCCGCTGGCCTGACCGAAAACGGAAACCCCGATACCGGCGATCAGGGCAGGACGAACCCAGGGGGTCGTGAGGTCGCGCAGCGTGGATTTGGGTTGGACGTCCTCGTGGATGGACCGGTGGATCTCCTGGTATTCGCTCTGGGCGGTCTGCGGGTCCCTGAGCCTGCCCAGAACGGTGCGGGCCTCGTCGGTACGCCCCTTTTCGAAGAGCCAGCGCGGGGTTTCGGGCAAAAAGAGCATCCCTACGCCCAGCACGATCGCCGGGATGACGCCGAGGCCGAACATCCAGCGCCAGCCGCCGTCGTGGGCGAACAGCGCGTTGGTCAGGTAGGCGGCGAGGATGCCGATGGTGATCAGCAGTTGGTTCGCCGAAACCAGTCGGCCGCGGATCGCCGGGGGTGCTGCTTCGGCGATGAAGAGCGGAACCAGGACCGAGGCGGCCCCGACCGCGACTCCCAGCACCAGGCGGGCCACGACGAGGAATTCCGCCGTGGGGGCGAAGGCCGCCAACAGGGCGCCGATCGTGAACACCGCTGCGGCGGTGATGATCGTGTTCTTGCGGCCAAAACGGTCCGAGAGGGGCCCGCATCCGACGGCGCCGATGATCGCCCCGACCAGGATGGAACTGACGACCACACCTTCGGTGAACGGTGTCAGCGAGAAGTCGTCGTTGATGAAGAGCAGTGCCCCGGAGATCACCCCGGTGTCGTAGCCGAAGAGGAATCCCCCGACGGCGGCGATGGCGCTGACCGCATAGACCAATTTCGGTGATTTCGGGGCAGGGGCAGGGGGCGTGGGGTCCCGGGGTTCTGTGCGCATAACGGCTTTCCTGAGCTGGGTTCGGGACGCGGGCCGTGATGCTCTCACGGCAGGCGGGGCACCTGGACGAGGTGGGCTGATCCACCGTATTCAGCCTTCTGGCCATGTTCCCCTCCGGAACAGCCAACGCGCGATGGGTCTCGAAGACGCCGCGGAGCCTAGCCTTGCTGGGCCGTGATGTTGAACATCCAGCTGATGCCGAACCTATCGGTGAGCTGCCCGAACGAATCCCCCCAGGGTGCCTGTTCGAGTGGCATGGTGACGGTCGCTTCGCCGGCGAGCTGGTCCCACCAGCGGTGCAGGTTGTCAGCGTCCTGGCCTGCCGTCCCGTCCGAACTCAACGAGATGGTCCCGTTCGGGGTGGGATCGCATCCCGGTCCCGGATCACTGGCCATCAAATGGATGCCGCGTTCAACGAATAACGAGGAGTGCATGACTTTTTGGGCCCGCTCCGGATCTTTTTCGCCCATCCCCTCGGCAAAGGTCAGCACGGCCAGTTCACCGCCGAAAACGGAGGTGTAGAACTCCATGGCTTCACGCGTATTACCGCCAAAACTCAGGTAGGGGGTCATTCCGATGCTCATGGTGGTGCCCTTCATTCGGGGAACGGACACTGTGGTGCCCTGCATCCATCCTGCCGCCGGCCGGCGGACTTGGGAAGGGATGAGGAGCCAGAACCAGGATCCGTTGAGGCACTTCCTGTCGGAGTCCCGGCGTCGTTCCCGCTGCCTTTGCCCGGCCCGGCCTGCCCTCGATTGGCGCATCACGGGGCGGGTGCTGTAGATTATTGAATCGTCCCGGACGTCGGAAGACGGCGGCGGGGATGACCTGCGGGGGTATGGCGCAGTTGGTAGCGCGTCTGCATGGCATGCAGAAGGTCAGGGGTTCGAATCCCCTTACCTCCACCACAGGAAGAGGGCTTCCCGGTTCATTGGAACCGGGAAGCCCTCTTTGCATGGGGGACTTATTCGCCTTCGCGTTCGGCGTAGGGCAGGATGCTGGAGCCATCGCCCATCGCGGAACGGGTGATGACTCCGAGGGAGCCGTCCTGTTGCAGGACCACCGCCTGAACATCGGCGAGAGACCCCTGCCCCGACTGCCGGGCGGCGGTGTGCACATCGGCTTCCGTCAGCCGGTGGCGGTGTAGGGCACGGTGCTGCAGCTCATCGTTGTAATAGAGCAGCACCGGAGGTGAGTCCAGGACCCGGCGCATGACGTTCCAGCGCGCCCGGATGCCGGCCAGGGCCCACTGCACTCCCACCAGCAGCACCAGAGCCGCCACCGCTTGGGCGAGGCTGACATCAACTGCCGTGACGGTGCGGCCGAACGTCGAGCCCAGGGTCACGGCGATGACGAAGTCCAGCGGCGTCATTTTGGCCATCGTGCGTGGCCCGGTCCCGCGCAGCAGGATCACCAAGACAAGGTAGCCGACGATGCCGATGAGCAAGGTATGAATGATCGGCTCCCAGCCGGTCCAGAAGTAACTCGAATCCATGGGGACATTCTGGCATGGGGGTGGGGGATACTGTCGATATGAGAATCCTGATGGTCGGCGCTGGAGCCACCGGAGGCGCCTTTGGCGCGCGATTGTTGGAAGCCGGCCGCGATGTCACCTATCTGCTCCGAACCTCCCGGGCCGAAAAACTACGACGCGACGGCTTGAGGTTCATTTCCCCGGACGGTGACCGTGTCCTGCCCGTCCAGGTCATCACCGCAGACCAGACGGCCGCCGAATTTGATCTGGTCCTGTTGGCCGTCAAGGCCACTGGACTGGACGCCGCCTTACACGACGCTGGACCGTTCATCGGCGCCGACACCACCGTCATCCCTTTCCTCAACGGGATGCGCCATATCGACCTGATCCGTGCGCTGCCGGCCGGCAACCCGCTGGGTGGGTTGGTGAAGATCCTTGCCGCGTTGGACGAGGACGGCTCGGTGCGGCAAATGACCGGCCTCGCCACCATGACCATCGGTACCTTCGATGGCAGTGCCGTCCCGGCCAGGATTTCGGACACGCTGCGGGTCCCCGGTCTGGAGCTCTTCGAAACCGGCGAGGTGTTGCAGTCGCTGTGGGATAAATGGGTGTTCATTGCCGCTGCGGGGGTCATCACCTGCCTGTTCCGCAATAATGTGGGAAATATCCTGGCTGCCGGGGGCCGCAGCCAGATCGACGCAGCCATCGCCGAGACCGAGGCCGTCGCAGTGGCCGCCGGATACCCCACGAAGACTCCCAGCCACGACCAGGCGGTCGGTCTGCTCACCGCACCCGGGTCGACGTTCGTTTCCTCGCTCTACCGTGATGTGATCTCCGGACAGGCGACGGAGGCGGAGCATATTCTGGGCGATCTGCAGTCACGGGCTCGGGCCCTCGAGGTGGAGACCCCACTCGTGGATCTGACTTTGGTGCAGATCCGTGCCGGTGAGTTGGTCGCCGCGGCGCCGGAGGGCTCAGCGGGGGTCAGGCGGGGGCATCAGGACGCGTCGTCCGCAGCACGAGGGATTGCCGGCGCTGATGCACCGTGAGGTAGCGCAGTCCGCCCGGTCCGGCAGTGAACGAGCGTCGTGATTTGCGAGGCAGCCAAACCAAGGCCCCGGGGGAGAGGTGGAGGTCGTCCCGCTCGGTGCCCAAGGTACCCGTGCCGCCCAAGACGTGGATGAGCACATCGAGTTCGGGGCCGGTGTAAGCGTCGATGGAGCCTCCCGGTTCGAGCGAGATGATATTCGAATCCAAATCTCGTTCAGGCAGCTGAATGTTCCATACAGCCCCCGAAACCCCGGGTTCCCCCGTCCGGGCAGCCACGGCATGGGTGTCCAGCAGCACCCGGGGCAGCGGCGTGCTGGCCAGTTTGGTGATACGAAAATGCCACTCTTCGGGCCCTGAAAGTATGTTTTGCCAGTCGTGGCTGCCGGGGTGTTCGGCCTCGAACTCTTTGTGCAGACCCTCCGGAGCGTGGTCGTTGACCACCAGGAGGGATCCCGCGACTGGTAGGAGCCCATACTGCGCGAAGACTGCCGGGTGGCGTTCCGGTGCGCGCAGGACCCGCAGGTCCAGTTCTGGTGCGGTGCCGGGGGAATCGGTACTGGTCATCGGTCTTCTCCTCGGGGTGGGGCTGCGGTTTTGCCGGGAGGCCGTCGCCGGGACGGTACGCGGCCCTAGAGTCTTTTGGTCCAGTCCACCACGGGGGCCAGCGTGGAGAAGACCACGGAGGTGTCCTGGTGGGCTCCTTCCTGGAAGAAGGAGATACTGGGTAGCTCGGCTGGACGGAACAGCCGCCGGTAGTGATCCGCCGGACGGTTCCCGCCGATGATGACGACGGCGCTCTGGCGTTCGGGGGCGAGGGCCCGGGCCAGTGCCAGACCATGCAGACGGCCGAAACGTGGCGGCCCGACCAGGACCAGCCCGTCGTAGAAGACCACGTCGTTGGCTGCAGCATCGCGCACTTGGATCTGTTCGGCCAGGTTCCCGGCACCGCGGAGGGAGTCTTCCAGCGCCTGGGCATAGGCCCGGCTGGGGCCGTGGCGGCCGTAGTAGACAATGGCGACAGTACGCATGGTGCCTCCTCGGGCGTTAGAACAATGCGGGCTGTTCCTCGGTCGAAGGCAGGACACCTTCGAGCCGGAGCAGGAAGAGCTTGCGGTCGATTCCTCCGCCGTACCCGGTCATCGAACCGTCGGCGCCGATGACGCGGTGGCAGGGAATGATGATCGAGATCGGATTTCGCCCGTTGGCGGTGCCGACGGCCCGGGTCAGATGAGGGTCCCCCAGTTCTGCGGCCAATTCCCCATAACTGCGCGTCGTTCCCGGCTCGATGCTTTGCAGCAGGGTCCAGACCCGTTGCTGGAACACGGTCCCGCAAGGGGCCAACGGCACCCTGAAACGGGTCCGGATCCCGGCAAAATACTCGTGGAGTTCGTCGATGGCCCGGCTGATGGTTGCGGGGGTACCCGCGCCGGAAACTTCGGTGCCTTCCGGCGGTCCAGCGGGCTGGTGTGCATGGTTTTCCATGTGCACGCCGGACAGCCCGTTCTCGGTGGCCGAGATTCGTAGCCGCCCGATGGGCGATTTCATATACGCATATGTGAGCATGTCTGCCTACCCGGTGATGGCAGCCAGGGCGCCATCGAGGTCGGGGTAAGTGAAGGTGAAACCGGCGTCGGGCAGCCGTCGTGAGGACGCATGCCTTCCGGTCAGCCCCAAGGCAGGGTCGGTCCGTAGGGCTGCGGCACCGAGCCTGAGCACCGGTTCGGGGGTGGGCAGTGAGAAACGCTTCAGGGGGCCCGGTGCCAACGTAGACCTCAGGGCTGCCATGAATTCGGCATTGCGGACCGGGTGGGGTGCCGCGGCCACCACGACCCCCTCGTCCAGTTCGATCCCGGGTTCCAGCCCGAGGCCCACCCGGACAATGCGCAGCCAATCCTCCAGATGGATCCAGCTGACCCATTGACGGCCGGAACCGATGGGGCCGCCCAAGCCGATGCGGGTGAGTAGCGAGAGACGGTCGAAGGCGGGGCACTCCTGTTCCAAGACGATGCCGGTGCGCAAGATCGTGGTCCGGTCCGCGTGGGCGCCGTTGAGGGCCTCTTCCCACGGTTGGGCGACGCCGGTCATCTGCGGCAGGGCAGCGCCCGCCGTGGGCAACGGGGAGTCCTCGGTCAGCCGTTCGTCTCCGGCATCGGAGTAGATGGCGGTGGTGCTGGCCTGAACCCAGCGTTGAAGAGGGGCTGTGTGTTTGCGGCTTGCCTGCACCAGGGCGCGGGTGGCATCGACCCGGGAGTCCCGCAGCTCGGCGATGACTTCCGTCGTGGGGCGCGCGTCCACCAGCCGGCCGGCCAAATTGACCAGGCTGACCGTACCTTCGGTGTTCGCCAGTTCACCGGTCCAGGCCCCTTGACTGCGGCCGTCCCACCGAACCTGGCGGAACGGCGAAACGGGATCCGGGGTGCGTGTGAGGATCACCGGGTCCAGGCCGCGGCAGAACAGGTGGGCGGCCAACCGGATCCCCAGGAAACCGCTGCCTCCGGCGATGACCACACGGCGGCTCGGATCCGTGGTGCCACCGGCTAGTCGGTAAAGGCGGGCACAGTTTTCCGCGAAGTGGGAGGCCAGTGGCTTGGCGTTCGACTCGGTGAACAGCAGGGAGCCATGGCCTTCGATGGCGACCCGTTGGGTCAGCAGGGTTCCGACTGGATGCTCGGCGATCTGCCAGTGCACCAGCAGGCCACCGCCGGGCTGCGGCTGACGCCAGGCAAAGGAGGTACCAGTCTGGTTGCGGGTGATCACGGCGTCCGGGGCGGTGCGCGAATGCACGGCGCCGAGTAGTGGCGGGTTCGGGGTGAAAGCCAGCCGGGTACCTGGAACCAGGGCCCCGTCGTGGGCGGGGACCAGGGACCTGACCGCAGGATTCCAATCGGGCAATCTGGAGGGATCGGAAATAATGCGCCAGAGAGCGTCCGGCGCCACTGCGAGCACATGCTGTTGCGTGCGATTCCAGGCCATGGTTTCAGCTTAGCCGCGAACCGCCGGACAAACAGGGGGCCATGAAAGGGCCGTCAACGAAGGAGGTGGCCACCCCGTGCGGGATGGCCACCTCGTTCGTTGTTGCCGCTGGAGCCTAGGCCTTGCGGCGACCCGTGATGAAGCCCCAGATGACCAGGACGATCAGCGAGCCGACGATCGCCCAAATCCAGGAGACGAGGTTGAAGAACCCTGCGGTCCCGCTGCCGAAAAGACTTCCGATCCAGCCGCCGAGGATGGCGCCGATGACACCGAGGATGAGGGTGGCGATCCAGCCGCCGCCCTGCTTACCGGGCAGGATCGCCTTCGCGATGGCGCCGGCGATGAGGCCGAGGAGTAGAAAAGGCAGGAAATTCATGATGTTCCTCCTTTGCATTCCCACGTGGTGTGGGCGTTTTGCCCCGAAGGCATGAGGCCTCCGACGTGACGTAGCGAAATAGTACCAGCAAGAATTGACAGAAATAGACGATATGGAGATACGTGGTCAAATCGTGCCCTGTGAGCTTCGCCATGCCCACCGGTGCCTGGGAAACGACAATGGCGGCATGCCGTCAATCCCCCCGAGAATCGGGACGGATGGTGGCATGCCGCCGAGGCGACGAGCGATGTTTACTTAGTGGTGGCCTGCCGGGGCTTTACGGCCACCTGGTCCTCCATGGCGGTGAACTCCTCGTCGATGAGGTCATTGGGCTTCGCAGTCATCTTTGACACGACGACGGCGACGACCACGTTGAGGATGAACGCCGGGATGATCTCGTACAGGTTCTCCGTCAACACGGGGGTCTTGCCCCAGATGAACACGGTGGCGGCGGCGACGATCATGCCGCTCAGTGCACCGGTGCTGGTCAGCTTGCGCCAGTACAGGCTCAGCAGCACCAGCGGGCCGAAGGCCGCACCGAAGCCGGCCCACGCGAAGGCCACCAGATCCAGGACACTGGCTTCGCGGTCCAGGGCGATGAGGAAGGCGATGACGGCAATCACTAGGACGCCGGCCCGACCGAGCATGACCTGCTTCTTGGCCGTCGTTTCCCGGCCAACGATGTTGTAGAGGTCCTCCACCAGGGCGGAGGAGGAGACGATGAGCTGGGAGGAGATCGTGGACATGACCGCAGCCAACACCGCGGCCAGCACCAGGCCTGCGAGGAAGGGGTGGAAGAAGATCTGGCTCAGCAGCAGGAAGACCGTTTCCGGGTCGGTGATCTCCTTGGCCGGGTCGTCGGCGAAGTAGGCGATGCCGACCAGGGCGGTAGCGACGGCACCCAGTGCCGAGATGGCCATCCAGCTGACGCCGATCCGACGGCCGGCCTTGGCGTCCGCGGGGCTCCGCAGTGCCATGAACCGGACGATGATATGCGGCTGGCCGAAGTAGCCCAAGCCCCATGCCGCGGCGGAGATGATGCCCAGAAGCCAGAGGCCTGTTGGTTCCACACCGAATCCGTCGAAGAGGTTCAGGGCTCCGGGCTGGGCCGCCTTGATGCCGTCGACCGTGGCACCGATGCCGCCGGTGGCAATGACGCCCACGATCGGCACGGTGATCAGGGCAATGAACATCAACAGGCCCTGGGCGACGTCGGTCAGCGTGGCGCCGATGAATCCACCGAAGAGTGTGTAGCCCAGGGTGATCACGGCAACGGTGACCATGCCGATGGTGTAGTTCCAGCCGAAGGAGCTCTCGAAGAACTTACCCGCGGCGACCATTCCGGAGGAGACGTAGAAGGTGAAGAACACCAGGATGATCGCCGAGGCGGCGATGCGCAGCACATGGGATTTATCCTTGAGCCGCTTCTCGAAGAAGCTGGGGATGGTGATCGCGTTCTGCGAGATCTCCGTGTAGGAGCGCAGGCGTGGGGCGACGAACTTCCAGTTCAGCCAGGCGCCGATGGTCAGGCCGATGGCGATCCAGGCTTCGATGAGGCCGGAGGCGTAGATGGCTCCGGGCAGGCCCAGCAGCAACCAGCCGGACATATCAGAGGCGCCTGCGGAAAGTGCCGCGACACCGGGCTTGAGCCCACGGCCGGCGAGCATGTAGTCGTCGAGGTCAGAGGTTTGGCGGTAGGCGTAATAGCCGATCCCGAGCATGGCAGCAAGGTATATGACAATCGCCACCATCTGGAATGCTTGTTCAGACATGGTGTTCCTCAATTGGCTGGAAGGTGCAAGGTGCGTCCGGGGAATCCCCCGGAAAGGTACGTCCGGCCAGCTGTCAACCTTTGTCAACCACCGGGCGATGCGAGTGTGTGCTTCTCAGAGTAGGGCATTGTCAAAGATCTGTGTGATTGGCATCACGGGGGTGTTATCTTTCCGTGACCACATGTGGGGTGTCCCGCGCCAGGATATCGGCCTGATCCTCCAAGGCTTTGCGGACCGCGGCGATCGCCGGGTTCTGTGTACTGGATTCCCGTGCGGCGGTGAAGGTGGTCCGCCAGGGGCGGGAGGGGACTTCGATGCGCCGCAGTCCAGGTTCCCGGTGGGCCCACACCAAATCGGGTAGCAGGGCCACCGCCTGCCCGGACTGAACCAGGGCGATGTGTGCCTGTAGATCTGCCGATTCGTATCTGACATCCGGTTCGAAACCTGCGGTGCGGCAGAGCTGTTCGGCCCAGTGTCTGGAAGCGGTGCCGCGCGGTTCCATGACCCAGGGAAGAGTGGCCGCCTGCTCCAGTGATTCGACCGTGGAAGATCCGGCGATGTCGGCAGCCACACCCAGTCGGATGGAGTCCAGCGCCAACGGGCGTCGCTCCAATCCGCGGTAGTGCGTGGCCGCGTGGCCCGGATACTGTTCGGCGACCACGAGGTCGAAATCACGGGCCCACGTCTCATGCAGGGCCGTCTCAGGCTCATGCTGGGTCATCTCCACGCGGATCCCCGGATGTTCGGTGCGCAACGCTTGCAAGGCGGCAGGCATCAGCGCCAGGACGGCGCTTTGGAACATGGCCAGACGGACGGTCCCCGAGGTCACCGGCAAGGTGCTGGACAAGGCGGCTTCGGCGCGTTCGAGTGCGGCGAGCAATTCGGTGGTGTGCGCAACGAGCACCTGCGCCTGCGGGGTGAGGGCCAGCATTCGACCGCTGCGGCGCAACAGTGCCACGCCTGCCTCCTTTTCGAGTAGGGACAACTGTTGCGAAACGGCCGATGGGCTGTAGTTCAGTGCCGCGGCGACACCGGAGACCGTGCCCCGGACGCTCAATTCGCGTAAAAGGCGCAACCTCCTGACCTCCAGCATGGTGACCCCTTTCACGATTCATCGTCGATTCATTCCTGCTTAACATCATCCTTCACTATTCGTCGCTTTTCCTTAACTCATGAGCATTGGATACTTATTCGATGGGGGACTCTGCCCCATGTCGCGCAGGCCGGTTCCCCACCGGTCGTTTTCTGCTAGGAGCACCACCGTCGTGACCACTACTTCTCCTTCCGCCGGAACGGGCCATATTTCTCCCCGGGATCTGGCCGACGAAGCCATCGAACTGGTCCGCCACTGGCTGACCGAAGGTTCCAAGCAACCCGTCGACTCCTCGGCCCGCCAGCTCGCAGGAGTCCTGAAGGATCCGCAGGGCCTGGACTTCACCGTCGGTTTCGTCGACGGGGTGATCCGTCCGGAGGACCTGCAGGTCGCCGCCCGCAATCTGCGCGCTCTGGCCCCAAAGGTCCCCTCCTTCCTGCCCTGGTACATGCGCTCGGCCGTAGCGCTCGGTGGCGCCATGGCCCCGGTCCTGCCCGGCGTGGTGATCCCCGTGGCCCGTCGCGTGCTGCGCGAAATGGTCGGACACCTGATCGTTGATGCCACCGACGCCAAGCTCGGCCCGGCCATCGAGAAGATCCAGCAGAAGGATGTGCGCCTGAACATCAACCTGCTCGGCGAGGCCATCCTCGGTGAGAAGGAAGCCGGTCGCCGGTTGGCAGGCATCTCCCGGTTGCTGCGTCGACCGGACGTCGACTACGTCTCAGTGAAAGTATCCTCGAGCGTTGCCCCGCATAACCACTGGGACTTCGATGCAGCCGTCGGGAACATCGTGGATCAGCTGACACCGCTCTACCGGCAGGCCCGGGACTCCTCTCCGCGGAAGTTCATCAACCTGGACATGGAGGAATACAAGGACCTGGACTTGACCATGGCCGTTTTCAAGCGACTCATGGCCCTGCCCGAATTCAAGGATGTCGAAGCAGGCATCGTGCTGCAGGCCTACCTCCCGGACGCCCTGCCGGCGATGATCGAACTGCAGGAGTTCGCCGCCGAACGTGTCGCCTCCGGGGGCGCACCGGTGAAGGTCCGCCTGGTCAAGGGCGCCAACCTGCCGATGGAGATCATGGAAGCCGATATCCACGGCTGGCCGGCAGCGACCTGGCATTCCAAACAGGCCACCGACACCTCCTATAAGGCAGTGATCGACTACGCCTTGCGTCCCGAACACATCGCCAATGTGCATCTGGGCATCGCCGGGCACAACCTCTTCGACATCGCACTGGCCCACCTGCTGGCGAAGGCCCGCGGAATTTCCGAAGGTATCGACTTCGAGATGCTCCTGGGCATGGCCACCGGGCAGGCGGCAGCCGTGAAGGCCGACGTTGGGTCGCTGCTGCTCTACACCCCGGTCGTCCACCCGGGTGAATTCGATGTGGCGATCTCCTACCTCATCCGCCGGCTCGAAGAAGGGGCCAGCCAAGAAAACTTCATGTCCGCTGTTTTTGAACTCCACGAAAACGAGGCCCTCTTCGAACGGGAGACGGATCGTTTCCGCGCCTCCCTGGAGGACCTGAGCGATACCGTTCCGACACCGAACCGCATCCAAGACCGCAGCAAATATGATGCCGAAGCAGCCGCCTCGGAGGTCGCCGAGTACGCTTCGGGAGAGCGGAAGTTCTCCAACACCCCCGATACCGACCCCGACCTGGTCGGGAACCGGGCGTGGGCCAACGAGATTCTGACCCGAGTTCCGCAGAGCACCCTGGGGCGCGACACCATCGAATCCCATCTGCTCACCACCACCGGTGAAGTGGACGCCGTGATCACGGCCACCCATGCGGCAGCAGAATCCTGGGGCCAGCTCAGCGGTGCCGAGCGCGCCGCGGTGCTGCACCACGCCGGCGAACGGCTGGCCGCCTACCGCGGTGAACTGCTCGAGGTCATGGCCTCCGAATGCGGCAAGACCCTCGATCAGGGTGACCCGGAAGTCTCCGAGGCCATCGATTTCGCCCACTTCTACGCCGAGTCTGCTCGCGCCTTGGATACCGTCGACGGCGCCACATTCGTGCCCTCGCGGTTGACGGTGGTGACCCCTCCGTGGAACTTCCCCGTCGCCATCCCTGCCGGGTCCACCCTTTCGGCACTGGCTGCCGGTTCCGGCGTCGTCATCAAACCCGCCAAGCAGGCAGCCCGCTCCGGAGCCATCATGGTCCAGGCCATCTGGGAGGCGCTCGACGCCGCAGGAATCGGGCGCGAACTACTTTCCTACGTCCAGCTTTCCGAACGCGATCTGGGGACGCGCCTCGTCTCGCACCCGAGCGTCGACCGGCTCATCCTCACCGGCGGTTACGAGACCGCCGAACTGTTCCGTTCCTTCCGTGAAGACCTGCCGCTGCTGGCCGAGACCTCGGGCAAAAACGCGCTCATCGTCACCGCCTCGGCCGACCTGGACCTGGCGGCACGGGACGTCGCCGCGTCGGCCTTCGGGCATGCCGGGCAGAAGTGCTCGGCAGCCTCACTGGTGATCATGGTCGGAGCGGTCGCGAAGTCGCCACGCTTCCACAGCCAGCTCGTCGATGCCGTCAGTTCACTACAGGTCGGCTACCCGGACGACGCCGGAACCCAGATGGGTCCGGTGATCGAACCGGCGCAAGGCAAGCTGCTGCGTGGGCTCACCACGTTGGGCACCGGCGAACGCTGGGTGCTGGAACCGCGCCAACTCGATGACAGTGGGCAGCTTTGGAGCCCCGGAGTGCGCACCGGGGTGCAGCGTGGCTCCGAATATCACCTGACCGAATACTTCGGCCCGATCCTCGGCGTAATGACCGCCGAAACCCTCGAAGAAGCAGTCGAGATGGTCAACGACATCGACTACGGACTCACCACGGGGCTCCACTCCCTGGACCCCGATGAGTTGGACTACTGGCTGGACAACGTCAAGGCCGGCAACCTCTACGTCAACCGTGGCATCACCGGGGCGATCGTTCGCCGCCAGCCGTTCGGCGGGTGGAAGAAGTCGGCCGTCGGTGCCGGGACCAAGGCCGGCGGACCGAACTACCTGGTCGGCATGGGGTCCTGGGTCGATGCACCGGTCAGCGCCGAGGCAGAAGCAGCCGCAGAATCCCATGCGGCCGTCTCCCACGCCACCGTACGCACCGCGACGGGGACCGACACCTCGGCCACCTCGAACGCCGAGGTCGCCGGAGGTAGCGACATCCTCGGTGTCGTGGCAGCCGAAGCCGGACCGGCGGCAGGCAACGCCATCGACCCCGCCGACTTCGCTTGGTTGCAGACCGCGCGGGCCACCGACTACCACCAGGTGGTCAAGGAATTCGGCGCCGTCAAGGACGTCTCCATGCTGCAGGCCGAACGCAATATTTTCCGCTACCGTCCGGTCCCGGTGACCGTGCGCTACGAGGAAGAGACCTCGGGGCATGGGATGGCCGAACTGCTCCGGGTGGTCTCCGCAGGGCTCCGCGCCCATAAGGCCACCTCCAGTGCCGGCGCCAGTGGCCGCATCGGCACCACCGAACGCCCGGGCGCGGGAATCAGCGTCAGCGTCACCACCGAGCTGCCGGCCCGGGTCCTGGCGGCACTGCGCTCCGAAGGCGTCGAGGTGGCTGTCGAGGATGCCCGGATGTGGAAGGCGCATGTCGAGCGTCTGGCTCGCCAGACCGGACCCGATTCCGGTGCGAGGGTCCGCTACATCGGCGCCTCCTCACAGGCAACTTACGCCGCGGCGCAGGGCAAGCCGGACGTGGCGATCTACGACCACCCGGTCGTCGCTGCCGGACGGGTCGAGTTGCTCCCGTTCGTGCGCGAACAGGCAATCTCGATCACGGCCCATCGTTTTGGGACACCTGATCACCTGAGCGACACGATCATCTAGATCCGCGGCACGGATCAGGGCGCCGGCCCGGGCTTCTCAGCCCGGGCCGGCGCCCTTCGTCTGTATGGCAGCATCGATGGAGGCAAAAACCCTTCCACCCAGAAAGATGCCCCCGGATGAACATGGAACCCCGGCCCACCCCGACCGGGTGGGTCCAGGTCATGGTCCTGCTCGTGGACCGCGACCGTCCTGCCCCCGAATCCGATGGCATCGCGGCTGTGGCTCTTGCTTCGGTGCTGGCATATGCCGCGGATCCCTCCCATCCCGACTGGCAGCGGTGGTTATCGGGCCCCGTCACCAAATCGGTGCGCCGGGCTGATGCAAAAACGTATGCGAAGACGGCCCAGGCGCATCCCGAAGCCATCGAGGCCACCCAGGGCCGGGGACGGGCCCTGGCCCTGCCGCCACTGCCCATGGATGGGTTGCCCAAGACGCTGGCCCGGCTACAGGTTTCCGGAACCCAGCTATCGGCGGGCGCGGCGGAACCGGCGGCCGACGGCCTGCCGATGATCGTGCTCAATCAGGATCTGGGGATGAGTACTGGAAAGGCGGCAGCCCAAGCCGCCCACGCACTGTTCGCCTGGGTGCTCGAGCTCGAGCCGCAGCGGGGAGCCGCCTGGCTCCGGGCTGGCCCCCAGGTCGGCATCAGCTGGAGGGGAGAAGCGGAGTTGCTGGCCGGCACTGTTCTTCCGGGCGCGGGACCACTGATCCGCGACGCGGGGCATACCGAGATCGCTCCCGAGTCGGCGACTGCCTATGTGGCGGTCAACTAGTGTGCCCGCCACCTGGGGCGACGCCCGGAACCCGGCTCAAGGAACCGGTCGCGCCGGACTCAGGCCGCGGGCTCCCAGCCGAAGTTGCGTCGCAGTAGGCGACTCCATTTATTGGCCGGAAGTTCGGGGTTCAACATGGCGATGCCCACACAGTACTTGCTCATGCTGACCGGGCGGATGCCCAGCTCTGACAGTGCGGTGGAGGCCGCACCCCGGCCCGATGCCGTCTTGGTTTCGATCACGAAAAGTTCGGGGCCCTGTAAGGCACGGGCCTCGTCGGTGTAGAGCAGATCGACATCACAGGTCAGCCGTTCGCCGTCGATGGGATCAACGAATGTCGCCCTGCGGTAGTCGCTTTCCATCACCGGGTGCAGCTCGGTGGGAGACATGGAGTATTCGGCGGCGAGCACCCCATCCAGGAAGGCTTGGGCATCGTCGGTGATCCGGCCGGCGTCGTCCATTTGGTGGGGGATCCGGTGTTTGACGGTCGCCCCGCGCCGGCCCTTGGTTTTGATTTCGAACATGCACAGGCCGGTGTCGGCATAGGTGCGGGTGCGGACCTTGAAGCGGCGGCGTCGGCCCTGCCGGTGGGCGCGATACTGCTCGAATTCCGGGGTATCGAAGTAGACGGATTCGTAACGGAAGGTACGCCGTCCATCGATGGTGAGCACCCGGAACCTGTCGTCCAGCTTCGCAGCCAGGGCAGTGAATTGTTCGGGGGTCAGCAGGTACTTATGGTCCACGCGGGTCTGCAGGGCGGCACCCTCGTTGACCTCCTGGAGCCCGATCGGTTCCCGGGCGGCGACGGCGGCTTCCAACGCCTCCCGGGCCTTCACTTGGACCCGTGGCCCTGGTTGGCGTACTCCCGCTCCGCGGCGACGGGTGCGGAAACCCCGGAGGTTTCCTGCTGGCGGGCTGACGCGGTCGTGCGTTCCTGGGCACGCCGGGACGTCTTGGCCGGCAATTCGCGGAAGCGGACGTCCACGACGGTGGTGTCACGCACCATATCCAGTTCCAGCACCACGGTGCGGAGGATCCGTGCCCCGAGCAGCTGCTCCAGGGCGGCATCCATGTCCTGGCTACGCGGGTAGGCGGTGTCCAAGGTCACGACCTGGCGGGTCGTGGTCGCGGCAAAGCGGGGGTGGTCGGCGGCGAACATCACGACCAGCAGGGCGGCGGTGATCGTCGGTGCGAGCCAGGCAGGATCCGGGTGCAGACCATTGACCAGTCCGATGGCCAGTGAAATGAAGTAGTAGGCCACTTCCTCCTGGGTCAGGGTGTTCGAACGTAGTCGGATGATCGACAGGATACCGAACAGGCCCAGGCCCAGACCCGCCCCGGCGTCACTGGTCGTCAACAGCAGGGTGACCGCGAAGATGCCCATGCTCAGTGCGACGTAGGCCAGGGCTAGATCCCGGCGGTGATGCCTGCGGAAGTAGACGACGTACACCAGGACTGCGGTTCCCAGAATATTGGCCAGCAAGGCCATCCAAAACGTAAACATGATTCCCTCTCGTTGCTCTGGTGAACAAGCCTAGGAACCGAAGATGAGACAAAGATGAGACGAGAAGGAGAGAAGAATGAGAGCGCCTTGGCCTGTGGATCGAGCTGGTGGTTCACCCGAGGCGCGTGGCGCTACCGGGCGTCCTCATGCGTGCCGCTGGATTCGGCGATCTGTTTGATCGCCGCGAGTGTTTTCGGGATGCCGTCGAGAGCCTGCTGGGTACGGTTGCTGATCTGGGCGTCCGCGCCGTCGCCGAATTTCTCCTCGAACATCGCGATCCCGTCCGGCAAAAAATCCCACGACTCGCGCAGGATCGTTTCGGTATCCGTCGGGGTCATGGTGAAGCCCCATCGGACGAAGCTGCCACCGACGATCCAGGCGAACTCGCGCCCGCGCTCGGCTGTCACGACCTGTGAGCGCGTCTCCCAGATCCGGTGCGCGAGTTCATTTCGGCCGGTGAACCAGGCTCCGGGCAGCCCGGCGCTGGACTCATCGTCCCACCAGCAGGAGGTACATACCGGGCTCCACTCGCCGGTCCGGCGGATGTCGGAGACCAGATCGTAGAGTATTGGGGCCGTGGCCGCCACCGTGATGGACTGTTCGTGGTGGCGGATGCTTGTCCGGCTCATGATTTGCCCTGTGCCGACTGGTCAGCTTTTCGGCCACCCTGCCAGTCCTCTTGCCGGCCGACACGGGTGGTGTCACCGCCGAGGGCGGCCAGCTGTGGCTGCTCACGCAGGCTGCGCTTGAGTTCGGCGAAACCCGGGAATCTGGCCAGCCCGACCACGTGATCCCACAGCTCGACGGCCGAATCCTCGTCCGGCAGCCGGCTGATCACCGGCCCGAAGAATGCCACACCGGCGGGTGGCTCGAAGTGAATGATGGGCGTGCCGACGTCCTTGCCGGTCAGTGCCAGCGCCTCGTCGGTCTCCTGGCGGATCTCACGGTCCCAGGACTCGTCGTCGAGGGCCTGCGCCAGCGCCCGGGGCAGGCCGGCCTCGTCGAGAATTGGCTCTACGAACTCACGCGTGCCTCGCCGCTCACGCAGCTCACCCTCGCCCCGCTGCTCGGCCGGGTCAGGGGCAGCGTCGAAGATGTGTGCGCCGAGGGCCGCATAAAATCCAGCCACCGAGGTGCGGCCATGCTCCGAACGTGCCCGAGCGGCCACCCGCAGAAGCCTGAGCCCTGCCGTGTGCCCGGCCTCGTACTCCGGCGGAAAATGCGCGTCATAGTCGACCTCGGAATTGATCAGCCGCAGCGAGATGAAACGCCAGTCCACGGTGTAGTCGCGCTGCGCCTGCACTTGCCGCACCCATTTGCTCGTCATCCAGGCGAAGGGGCAGACCGGATCGAAATAGAAGTTGATGGTGGCGCTCATCTATCTACCTTGGCACCGGGTGGCACCCCCCGTCCATGCTGGGCACGGCCGTGGCCCACAAAATGGGCACTCGGAGCTCATCCGAGCGGTCAGCAGATTCAACGCTGAACCGCAGGTCGTGGCGACAGAGGGTGGCACAGGCTCCCGCCCCGGGGCCTATTCGGCGTCGTGATCGGTTTCGAGGATGCCCACCAGCCGGTCCAGGGCCGCATCGGCACCTGCCCCTTCGGCCCGTAGCACCACAGTGGTCCCGTGCTCGGCGCCCAGCCCCATCAGAGACAGGATGCTTGAAGCGTCCATCGCCTCGTCGGCGGGCTCGCCCGGAAGGGCGATGGTGACCTCCAGATCCAGTTCGCCGGCGGCTTCGGCGAAGATGGCTGCCGGACGGGCATGGAGCCCCACGCGGCTGGCGATGGTTGCTGTACGTTCTGCCATGGTTTTCTCCTGTGGTGGTGGTGCGGATGGTAGGTGGTCAGAGTCCAAGCTCGTCCAGTATCGGTAGGGCCGAGCGCACTGCCGTGCGGGCCTGGGCTGGGCCTTCGGCCTCCAACGCCAGGGTGGCCAAGCCGGAAGCTTGTGCGTAGGTGACGGTCCGCAGGACGGCGGCAACGGGGGCCAGGGCCCGGGCGGTCATCGAGAGTGAAGCGATCCCCAATCCCACGAGGACGACGGCGAGGGCCGGGTCTGCGGCTGCCTCCCCGCAGACACCCACGGGTGGGATCGGGCCGGAAGATGTTCCTGCGGCTTCGGCACCGGAGACGGTGAGCCGGATGAGTTCCAAGACGGCCGGCTGCCAGGGATCGTTCAAGGCGGATAAGGGGGCTAGCTGACGGTCGGCGGCCATCGTGTACTGGGTGAGATCATTGGTCCCGATCGAGGCGAAGGCGACCGGACGCAGCACCGATGCGGCACGTACCGCTGCGGAAGGAACCTCAACCATGATCCCGGAGTCCGGCAGCCCGGCTACGGTGCAGAGGGCAGCGAAGTCGGTAGCCTCCTGGGCTGTGGAGATCATCGGAGCCATCACCTTCACCTGGGCCTGATGGGCTGCCGCTGCCTCGGCGATCGCCGCCAACTGCCGGGCGAGGACCCCCGGGGCCCCGGTATCGGTACGGAACCCCCGCACACCCAGTGCCGGGTTCGGTTCGCTGGCATCGGTGAGAAAGGGCAGCGGTTTATCGGCTCCGGCGTCCAACGTCCGCACCACGACCTTCTTCCGAGGAAACTCGGCAAAGACCGCCCCGTAGGCGGCGACCTGCTCATCGTGCCCGGGTTCGGTGTCCCGGCCCAGGAAACAGAATTCGGTGCGCAGCAACCCCACGCCCTCGGCCCCGGCGGCGGCCGCGGCGCCGGCATCCGCCCCGCCACCGACATTGGCCAGCAGAGGCACCCGGCGACCATCCGCCGTCGTACCGTGACCGTCGAAGATCTCCAAGGGGGCCCGCGCAGCAAAGGCCTGGGCCGCAACACGCTGCTCGTCCCCGGGGGCGGTGCAGACGGTGCCTGCGGCACCATCGACATAAATATCGGTGCCCTCGGGGATCGATTCCGCTCCCGTGGCTGCGACGATCGCGGGGATGCCCAAGGCGCGGGCCAGGATGGCCGTGTGGGACTGGGGGCCGCCCTCGCTGGTGACCAGGGCGATGACGCGGACCGGATCCAAGGTGGCGGTGTCGGCGGGCGCCAGATCCCGGGCCAGCAGGATGAATTCTGTTGCCGAATCGGGGATCCCGGGCGCGGGGACCCCGCGGAGTTCGGCGATGATGCGCGAACGGACGTCGTAGACGTCGGCAGCCCGTTCTGCCATATAGCCACCCAACGACGTCAGCATTGCCGCCACCGTTTCTGCTGCCTCCCAGATGGCCGGCTCGAGCCCGCGGCCGGCGGCCAGAGCCTTTCCTGCGGTTTTGTGCAGCATCGAGTCGGTGGCCATCAGTGCGGTCGCCGAAAGGACGTCGGCCCCGGCAGGATCGGCTTGTTCGGCCCGGGCGCGCAGGCCCGCGGCGACGGCCTGTCCCGCCTGCTTCAACCGGGCCGTGGAGTCCTCGACATAGCCGGGAGCTTGGCGTACCGAGGCATCAGTGTCCTGCGGGGAGTCGATGGCATCTGCCATGCGGCGGACCGGGCCCAGGATGCGGCCGGGGCTGACGCCGATTCCGTGAAGGGTGCTCATCTGCCTGTCCTTACTGCTGTGGTGTTCTGGGGGTGTCGTGGGTGGTTGCGCCTAGGCGGAGACCGGTACCCGCTGGTCCCGGACGGCGGGCTTGCCCTTCACCGCGTAGCGCTTCAAGGCCAGGACGGCCAGGGCGGAGATGATCATGCCCACGATGATCGAGACGATGAACATGGCCAGGTTGCCGATCGCGAAAGCGACGAACAGGCCGCCGTGCGGGGCCTGGCTGGTGACGTGGAAGCCCATCACCAGGGCGCCGGTGACGCCTGCGCCGAGCATGCTGGCGGGGATGACGCGCAGCGGGTCGGAGGCAGCGAACGGGATGGCGCCCTCGGAGATGAAGGCGGCGCCGAGCAGCCAGGCCGCCTTGCCGTTCTCCTGCTCGGCAGTGGTGAACCGCTTCTTGTCCAGGGCGGTGGCCAGGGCCATGGCCAGCGGGGGCACCATGCCGGCGGCCATGACCGCGGCCATGATCTCCCAGGGGGCTTGGTTGGTGACGGAACCCGTGCCCAGGCCGGCGACGGCGAACGCGTAGGCGACCTTGTTCACCGGGCCGCCCAGGTCAACGGCCATCATCAGTCCCAGGATGAGTCCCACCAGTACCGCTGCGGAGCCCGACATGCCGGAGAGCCAGTTGTTCAACGCGTTGCTCAGGGCCGCGATGGGCCCGCCGAGGAACAGGAACATGACGCCGGAGGCCAGAATGGAGCCGATCAGCGGGATGATCACCACGGGCATCAGTCCGCGCAACAGCTTCGGGACCCGCCAGTTGCCGATCCAGCGGGCGATGACACCGGCGAGCAGGCCGCCGACGATGCCGCCCAGGAAGCCGGCACCCATGAAGCCGGCGACGGCTCCAGCGGTGAAGCCCGGCGCCAGACCGGGGCGGTCCGCCAGCGCGTAGGCGATGTAGCCGGCGAGGACCGGGACGAGGAAGCCCATCGACAGGCTGCCGATCTTGAACGCCACGGCGCCCAGGTAGATATGCAGGCCGCCATCGGGCAGGTTGAACAGGTTGTTCTGCAGACTGACCTTGTCGGCGACGTCGGTGATGTCGTACCCGCCGATCGCGAAGCCCAAGGCGATGAGCAGGCCACCGCCAGCGACGAACGGGATCATGTAGCTCACGCCGGTCAGCAGCGAACGCTTCAGCGCAGCGCCGATCCGCTCGTGGCCCTGGCCCGACTGGCCGTCCGTCTCGGAGGTGCCCGTCCCTGCCGGTACCCGGCGGGCCTGCGGGTTGTCAGCTGCGGCCAGGGCATCGGCGACGAGCTTGGCCGGCTCGTCCACGCCTCGCTTCACGGGAACCTGGATGACGGGGAGCCCGGCGAAGCGGTCCTTATGGCGCACGTCGACGTCCACGGCGAAGATCACCGCATCCGCCGCGGCGATGACTGCCGGGTCCAAGGGGGTCGAGCCGGCGGAACCCTGGGTCTCCACCTGGAGGTCCACTCCCGCTTCGGCAGCCGCTGCGACGAGTGAGTCGGCGGCCATGTAGGTGTGGGCGATCCCCGTGGGGCAGGCAGTCACGGCAACCAGGGTACGACGGCGGGCGGCCGGCTCTGCGGCTGCTGGTGCCGTCGTGTTCGCGGTGCTGACCGCCGGCTGGGTCGGTGCCGGGGAAATGGCGCCCTGGACCAGCTCCACGATCTCGGAGGGATTTCCGGCTGAACGCAGTGCTGAGGTGAAGTCCTTCTTGACCAGGGAGCGGGCCAGTTTGGCGAGCAGCTTCAGGTGTTCTTGGTCGGCTCCCTCGGGGGCGGCGATGAAGAACACCAGATCGGCGGTTCCGTCCTTGGCGCCAAAATCAACGGGTGGGGACAGGCGGGCCATCACCAGGGTGGCCTCGGTGACCGCCGCCGAACGGCAGTGCGGGATGCCGATGCCGCCGGGGACGCCGGTGGCGGTCTTGGATTCGCGGGCGATGCCGTCCGCGGCCAGGTCCTCCGCGCTGGTGGCGCGGCCCGTCTCGGTGACGACCGCCGCGAGCGCTCGAATAACGTCGGCGCTGGTGGGGCCGAGATCGCGGTCCAGGAGGACGAGATCTTCGGTGATGAGCTCGGACATGCTTACTCCTTGGGAGTTTGGGTCGATGAGGCCAGCAGCTGGCCGGTGGGTGCGGCGGTCAGAGGCGTGACGGTGACGGATTCCGGCGAGGTCTGCTCCGGGGTGGGGATCAGCGAACCGGGGAGGGATGCCGCTGCCGCACCGTAGGCGACAGCGGATCGGAGGCATTCGGGCGGTGTGGCGCCGCGATCGTGGGCGATGAGGTAGCCGGCGAGGGATGAATCCCCGGCGCCGACGGTACTGCGGGCCCGCACCGGTGGGTGGGTGGCCCACCAGGCCCCGTCGACGGTGGCGAGTACCGCGCCCTGGGCGCCCAAGGTCGCCAGGACGGCAGCGGTTCCCCGTTGAACTAGCTGGCGGGCTGCACTGGCTGCCAGCTCGGGCGAGGCCTCCAACTCTGCGGCGTTGTGGGTCCCGGCCAGGCTGGCCAGTTCTTCGGCATTGGGTTTGATCAGGTCCGGGAGCGGGCCGGATCCGGCGTATAGATCGCTGAGCGGAGCATCCGAGGTGTCGACGGCGAGCAGCGGCCGGCTTGCGCCGAGGACCTCATGCAGATGGGCGACTATTTTTGCGTAGTAGTCGGTCGGCAGGCCGGGAGGCAGCGAACCGGCAAGCACCACCCAGGAGGAGCCGTTCGCCGTCCGGACCAGGGCTTCGGTGAGGGTCGACTGTTGTGCGGGACCGAGGGTGGGGCCCGGTTCGTTGACCTTGGTGGTGGTTCCATCGGGTTCGGTGAGCGTGACGTTGCTGCGCAGTGGTTGTCCGATGGGCAGGGCCCGGTGCGGCAGCTGATCGACGCCCAGACCGATCACGACGGGGTCCGTGGCGTCCCCGGGGAGCACGGCCAATGTCGGGACCCCGGCGGCGACGAGCCCCCGGGCGACGTTGACCCCTTTTCCGGCAGCCTGTGCGTCGGCTCGGAGGGCTCGCTGGACGGCGCCCCGGATCAGCATGGCGCCCAGATCGATGGTTCGGTCCAGGCTGGGATTGGCGGTAAAGGTGGTGATCATGCCAGGGTCACGTCCACGTCGGCCCGCTCCAGGGCGGCGGCCAGATCGGGGCCGGGGGCCGTGTCGGTGACCAGGGTGTCCACCTGGTCCAGTGCGGCGAAGCGGATGAGGGTCTGTTCACCGAGTTTGCTGGAGTCAGCCAAGACGACGACGCGGCGCGCGCAGGCGACGATCGCTGACTTCACCGCGGCCTCCAGCGGATCGGGGGTGCTGAGCCCGAAGTCGGCGTCGATGCCGTTGGCACCGATGAAGGCGATATCCGGGCGCAGGGCGCGGAATTGGTCAATGGTTGATGCGCCGGTCGCGGCGCTGGTCAGGGCGCGGACCCGACCTCCGATGACTTCGAGCTGGAAGGAACCGCTGGCGGCCACCCGGTAGGCCACGGGTACGGAATGTGTGAGGACCAATAAATCCGCGGCACGGGAAGTGCCCAGGCTGGAGCCCATGGCCTGGGCGAACAGTTCCGTCGTCGTTCCCGCGTCGAGGACCACCGACGTGGCACCCGCCGGCAGCAGTTCCACGGCGGCGGCGGCGATGCGGGATTTCTGCTCGTGGTTCAGCGACGTCCTGACGCTCAAACTTTCCTCCACGGTGCTGGTGGTCCGGGTGGCTACCGCCCCGCCGTGGACGCGTCGTAGGATCCCTTCCTGTTCCAGCTGGGCCAGATCCCGGCGAACGGTTTCACGCGTGATGTCCAGTTGCTGGGCCAGCTCGGCGACGGTGACCCGGCCTTGGCTGGCGACGCGGTCGCCCATCACACGGTGTCGCTCCTCGGCGAACATGGCGCTTTCCCTTCGGTGGCCTTCATCACAACTTATCTGTGTTTCGTTGACTTTAGGGGGTGCTCTAACCAGAAGTCAACAGATAAAAAGAGATACCAACATAAACGGGCTTTGGTGAAGAATGTCTCTGCTTGCTGTCGCTCTCTGCCCCATCAGCGGCTTGCCTCGGCGTTCGTGCTGCGGTTGGCTAGGGTGATGGCCTCCTTAATCGAAGATTACGCACTGCTTTCCGACCAGCGCACCGGCGCATTGGTGTCCGAATCCGGCAGTGTCGACTGGCTCTGCTTCCCGCGCTTCGATTCCGATGCGGCCTTCACCTCCCTGCTGGGCGACTCCGAGCATGGTCGCTGGCTGCTGGCCCCCGCCGGTGCCGCAGATGACTGCGAACCAGACCATCCGGCCCGGCGCTCCGAACGCGTCAAGGCAGCGCGGGCTGCTGGTGTCGCCGATGCAGAATCTGCAGGCGACCCGGCCGATGACGGGCGCCCCGTCGTCGTTCAGCGCACCTACATCGACTCCACGTTCGTGCTCAGAACCCTCTGGAAAACAGTCGAAGGTCAGGTCCTCGTCACCGATCTGATGCCTGTCGGGGCCCGTAGGGCCTCGATCGTGCGCCGGGTCGAAGGCCTCGTCGGCAGTGTGACCATGCACCAGGAGATCAGCTTCCGCTTCGGCTACGGATCGGTCATCCCCTGGGTTCGGCGGCACGAAGACGAATCCACCGGGGTGACGTCGATCGTCGCAATGGCCGGCCCCGACGCCATGGTCCTGCATGGCGACCGGCTGCCCCATGGTGAGGACCACCGCCACGTCGGTGACTTCATCGTTTCGGCGGGCGAAGCTGTCGATTTCGAGCTGAGCTGGTTCCCCTCGCACCGCAAGGTCCCCTCGCGGATCGATCCCGGAGCAAGTATCCAGGAGACCGTCGCCTACTGGCAGCACTGGTCCCGTGATATCCCGACCCAGGACTCCTACCACGACGTGGTCAAGCGCTCGGTTCTGGTACTGCGGGCGCTCACCCATGAGGCCACGGGAGGGATCGTCGCGGCACCGACGACTTCACTTCCTGAAGACTTCGGAGGTGAACGGAACTGGGACTATCGCTTCTGCTGGTTGCGCGATGCCGCCCTGACCCTCGAAGCGATGATGACCCACGGCTACGAGAAGGAAGCGCTGAAATGGCGTGACTGGCTTCTACGTGCCGTCGCCGGTGACCCCGAGGACCTGCAGATCATGTATGGGCTGGCCGGGGAACGGCGGTTGCCCGAACGCGATCTGGACCACCTGCCGGGATATGAGGGATCGCTGCCGGTACGCGTTGGAAACGGTGCTGTGGACCAATACCAGGGCGATGTCGTCGGTGAGGTGCTCGTGGCGCTGGAAAAACTGCGGAACATCGGTGGCGTCGAGGACCATTTCTCCTGGCCGTTGCAGAAGACCCTGCTCGGCTACGTCGAGAAGCATTTCGAACATAAGGACCACGGCATCTGGGAGATGCGCGGGGACCTGCAGTACTTCACCCACTCGCGGGTGATGATGTGGGCCGCGTTCGACCGTGGCGTGCGGGCGGTGCGTGAACACGGGCTCGACGGCGATGACGCCTCGTGGGCGCAGCTGCGCGATCGACTCCATGAGGAAATCATGGAGCAGGGCTTCAACACCGAGGAGAACTGCTTCACGCAGACCTACGGGGACACCGAGGTGGACGCTTCGCTGCTGGTGCTTCCCCAGGTGGGTTTCATCGAATACGACGATCCGAAGATGCTCGGGACGGTGGAGCGCCTCGAGCGCGATCTCATGGACGCGTCGGGACTGCTGTTGCGGTACCGGACGTCGGCGGGGCATGACGGGCTGGCCGGCGACGAACACCCGTTCCTAGCCTGCTCGTTCTGGTTGGTGGAGCAGTACGCCCGGACGGAGCGGATCGAGGACGCCCGGCGGCTGATGGACCAGCTGGTGGGATATTCCAACGGACTGGGTCTGCTCGCCGAGGAATACGACACCGTCAGCGGGCGAATGGCCGGGAACTTCCCGCAGGCCTTCTCGCATCTGACCCTGATCCGGGCAGCGGATGCGATCAACGGGTACTCCCTGCGCAATCGCTGAGTCGTCAACGGGGAGTGACGAAGTGGTTACCCGCGGGTAACATGAGCATATGCACATGATTTTCCGCCTCCTGCTCATGCTCCTGCAGGCCCGCCGCCGGCCGAAACTTGATCTGTTCGACGTCGATTCGATGCCGATGCGTGCCCTGCTCACCGATATCGACGTCGCCGGGCATATCAACAACGGCATGTATTTTTCGATCTTCGACCTCGGGCGATTCGACCTGATGGTCCGCGCCGGAGCGTGGGACACGATGAGGCGTCGTCGCTGGACCCCGGTGGTCCAGGCGGAGACCATCACCTTCAGGAAGTCGGTGGTCTTCAACCAGAAGTTCAGCGTTGAAACACGTATTGCCGGCACGGATGAGCGCAGCATCTATTTCGAGCAGCGGATCGTCGCCGGGGGCGAAATCTATGTCAGTGCCCTGATCTGCACCCGCCTGCTGGGGCGCCAGGGGCCGCTGACCAACGAAGAGATCCTCTCGGCCTTCGGTGCCGCGGTGCCCGAGGACCTGCACCTGCCGGAGTGGGCGACGCGGTGGCGCGAATCGACGGCGCTCCCCGGGGCGCGCAAACCCGCCCCCCACACGTGGGGTCGGCGGGTCCGCAGCTAGCCGCGGTGCCGCTTCGTGGACAACAGCAAGCCTCTGGTGCAAAAATCGGCGCATGAACGATCTGCTGGCGACGGCTCCTGCATCGCGGTCCCTCCGCCCCTTCGCCGCCGACGATGAGCCGTTTGTGGCGATGCTGGCCACCGATCCACGAGTGACACGATATGTCGGCAACGGGGCCACCTGGAGTCCCGAGTACGTGCGCCGACGCGTGACCGAAGCGCTGGCAGCGCTACCGGGCGGTGATCCGGCGGCCGTGCGTTGGTTCATTGGCCTCGAAGCTGGCCGCCGTGTGGGGCTGGTGGTCTCCTCGCGTCGTGGCGCTGTCGTGGAAGTTGGTTATTGGGTCTGCCCCGACGCCTGGGGGCGGGGGGTCGCCAGCTGGATGCTCGGCGCGGCACTGGCACCGATCCGGTCGGTGTTCGGAGATCGGGAGCTGCTCGGCAGGGTCCTGCCCGGAAACCAAGCCTCGATCCGGGTTTTGGAATCCCAGGGGTTCGTGCTCGACCCCGGCGAAGGGCCCGATCTGCGCTACGTTCGTTCGGTCGCCTAGGCCGGGGCCGGGGCCTCAAGAGCGAATTCGGCGAGTTGTCCGCGGATGCCATCAAAATGGCGATGCATCAACCGCGCGGCTGCCGGCTTGTCCTTGGACCGCACCGCGTTGAGGATGTCGCGGTGGATTTGAGCCGTTTCCGTCAGGGTGGTCCCCGGGGTATTGCCGCCCAGGCTGTCGATGGCTTCGTGGATCGTGCGGTAAACCTGCCAGAAGACTCCCAACAGGTTGGTCAACAATTCGTTCTCCAGACAGGAAAACAGCAGGCGGTGGAACTCCTGGTCGATCTCGACGAAGGTCCGCCCATCGAGGGCGTGGGCTTCCATCTGGACGACCAGGGTCGTCAGTTCGTCCAGCCGACTCTCATCGAGGGCGTCGATGGCCGAGCCGATCAGACCGGACTCGAGGGCTTGCCTGACCTCGACGAGTTCGTGCGCCTCGTGGCCCTTATGGCGTAACGACATCCGTCCCCGGAAGGTGAGGCTATCGGCCAGGGCGACCAGGTTGTTGCCGGCGACGAAGGTACCGAACCCGTGCCGAATCTCCACGACACCGAGGGCCTGGAGGACCTTGATGGCCTCGCGCAAGGTATTGCGGCCTACGCCGAGCTCCTCCGTTAGCACTGCCTCGGTGGGTAGGGCATCCCCGGCCCTGAGGCCGCGGTCGATGATCAGGTCCATGAGATCCGTGGTCAAGGCGCGCAGACGTTCCTGGGCGCCGAGTCGGGTGTGACGTGCAGGAGCACTCAAGGCAGGCTTCCTTTCCCGGGGAGGGAGCGATCCGGTGTAAATGGCCCGCTCGTTGATGACTGACGAAGTGTGGGCGACACCACTTGACCATTGTCTGTGATGACGCTTACAGTCTACATGAATACGTCGGACATCCTACGTCCGACTTCTACCGTACAGAAGAGGTAAAACGTGCCCCTCAACAACCTGGCGGCCACCGAAGGCAGCCGACGCAACTTCCTCAAGGTCTCCGGCTTGATGGGTGTCGCAGCAGCCTTCTCGGCTGGTATTGCCGCCTGCAGCAGCCCCGATTCCGCAGGAGCCGGAGCAGCTTCCGCGGCGGCAGGCACGGGCACGATCGAGGCAGGCATTTCCTACGCCCTCTCGACGGGATTCGACCCGATGACGTCTTCGGGCGCCACCCCCTTCGCCGCGAATCTACATATCTTCGAAGGTCTGGTCGACCTCCACCCGGCAACCCGTGAGCCCTACCTGGCGCTGGCGGCAGCCGAACCGAAGGAAGTGGACGAGACAACGTGGGAGGTCAAACTCCGCTCCGGCGCGACCTTCCACAACGGCGATGACGTCACCGTGGACGACGTCGTCTACTCCTTCGAGCGCGTCCTCGACCCCAAGAATGCTTCGCTCTTCGCCCAGTTCGTGCCGTTCATCAAGTCCGTCAAGGCCAAGGGTGAGGACACGGTGGTGTTCAACCTCGAATACGCCTTCCCGCTGTTCGCCACCCGCATCTCGGTGGTGAAGATCGTCCCGAAGAAGATCGCGTCCAAGGACCAAGCAGGTTTCGATGCCAAGCCCATTGGCTCGGGCCCGTACCAGCTGGTCTCGGCGACCAAGGACGACAAGATCGTCTTCAAGAAGTTCGACGACTACAACGGCAAGTACCCCGCAGGTGCTGCCGATATGACGTGGTACCTCCTCTCGGACGCCGCGGCCCGGGTCACGGCCGCCGAATCCGGACGCGTCGCGGCCATCGAGGACGTTCCCTACCTCGACGTGGACCGTTTGGATTCAAAGATCACCGTGAAATCGGTCCAGTCCTTCGGGCTCCTATTCCTCATGTTCAACTGCACCAAGGCCCCCTTCGACAAGAAGGAGGTCCGCCAGGCGCTGCACTACGGCATGGACACCGAGTCGATCATCAAGACCGCGCTGCTAGGCAACGCCAAGCCGGCCACCTCCTACGTCCAGGACACCCACCCGCAGTATGTGGAAGCCGATACGGTGTACGGCTACGACCAGTCCAAGGCCGAGTCGCTGCTCAAGGAGGCCGGCGTCAATAAGCTCGAATTTGAGCTGCTGACCACGGATACCTCCTGGGTCAAGGACGTTGCCCCGCTGATTCTGGAGTCCTGGAATAAGATCCCTGGCGTCAAGGTCACCTTGCGGAGCCTGCAGTCCGGAGCCCTCTATGACGAGAACGTCGACTCCGGCAAGTTCTCGGTGGTGGCAGCACCCGGTGACCCTTCGGTCTTCGGTAACGACATGGACTTGCTGTTGAGCTGGTTCTACCGGGGCGACGTATGGCCCAAGAACCGTTTCCGCTGGAATAAGACCGCCGAGTACAAGGCGGTCCAGAAGAAGCTCGACGAGGCCGCTACGGCTGAAGACGAGGCGAAGGCGGAAGCCGCCTGGAGCGAGGTCATCAACATCCTCGCCGAGGAGGCGCCGCTGTACCCGATCTTCCACCGCCAGCTGCCGACCGCCTGGGACGAAGACAAACTCGAGGGCTTCGAGCCGCTGCCGACCACCGGCGTCTCCTTCCTCGGGGTTACCCCCACGGCCTAGCGCCGCCCCGGCAGGGGTGCCGCCGGCGAACGTCCGGCGGCACCTCGTGCCGACTTTTTTTGAGCACATCTTTCCCCGACACATGGGAGTTCAACCGTGGGGACCCTCCTGCGACTCTTGTTGCGCCGCCTTGCCGCGCTTCCGCTCATGATCTTGGGCGTCACGTTCCTCGTGTTCGTGATCCTCAAACTCTCCCCCGGCGACGAGGCCACCCAGGCCCTCGGTGAGGGAGCCAGCTCCGAAGCCAAGGAAGCCTATCGGGCCGAACGCGGTCTGAACCTTTCACTGCCCGTCCAGTACGTCGCCTTCCTGGGCCGGCTGCTGACACTGGACTTTGGGGTCACCACCCCTCCGTCACGTCCGGTGGCCGGGATGATCGCGCAGGCCTTCCCGCTCACCTTGCAACTCACCGCCTTCGGCGTGCTGATCGCCGTGGTGATTTCGCTGGTCTTCGGTGTTCTCGGGGCGCTCTACCGTGATCGGCTGCCCGATCAGCTGATTCGTGTCTTCTCCATTGCAGCCGTGGCGACGCCGTCCTTCTGGCTCGGTATTCTGCTCATCCAGTGGCTGGCGCTGGGCAAGAACCCACTCTTCCCCTCCGGCGGCATGGCGGGCCCGGGAGAAGGGTTGGGTGGGTGGCTGGCGCATATGACGCTGCCAGCTTTCGCCCTGGCAATTCCCGTTTCCGCCTCGCTGATCCGGGTGGTGCGTACCTCCATGGTGGAGGAACTGGATAAGGATTACGTCCGCACAGCGATCGGCAACGGCGTACCGCGCAACGAAGTGATCAGCCGCAACGTCCTGCGCAATGCGCTGGTGACCCCGGTGACCGTGCTGGGACTACGGATCGGCTACCTCCTGGGCGGGGCCGTCGTGATCGAAATGATCTTCTCCCTGCCGGGGATGGGCCAACTCATCCTCAACGGCATCACCGCCCACGACACCAATCTGGTCCAGGGGGTGGTGCTGGCGATCGCCGTGACGTTTGTGCTGGTCAACATCCTGGTGGACCTCGTGTACCTCTTGATCAACCCCCGCATTAGGACGGTGTAAACGATGGCTCCCTTGGCACCACGCAATGCCCTGGTGGCGCGCCTGAGCTCCGGCGCCACCCGCTTCACATCCCTGACCACCGGTTCGAAGATCGCGTTGGGCTTCCTGCTCCTCATCATTTTGGCAGCGATTTTCGCACCGGTTCTGGCCCCGCACGATCCGCTGCTCTCCGGGATCCCCGCGCAGAAGCCCAGTGCCGAAAACCTCTTCGGTACCGACCGTCTGGGCCGCGATATCTTCTCGCGCCTGCTCTACGGTGCGCGCTCCTCGCTGGTCATCGGTCTCGGCTCCGTGGCGTTGGCCCTGCTGGCCGGTGGGCTGCTCGGTTCGCTGGCAGCGACGAGCAGCAAGGCCACCAACGAGGTCATCATGCGCATCATGGACATGCTCATGGCCTTCCCCGGTATCGCCTTGGCCGCCGCCCTGCTGGCCTCCCTGGGTAACTCGATCCCGGTCATCATCATCGCGATCGCCATCATCTACACCCCACAGATCGCCCGGGTCGTCCGTGCCAACGTGCTCTCCCAATGGGACGAGGACTACTCGCGCGCCGAACGTGTCATCGGTGCCGGCCGCTTCCACATCCTGATCAAGCACATCATGCGCAACACTGCGGCCCCGGTCCTGGTTTTCGCCACGGTCATGGTGGCCGACGCGATCATTCTTGAGGCTTCACTTTCCTTCCTCGGAGCCGGCGTCCAGGACCCCAACCCTTCCTGGGGCAACGTCATCTCCTACGGGCGCACCCTGGTCCTCAACGGTGCCTGGTGGGCCACCACCTTCGCCGGTCTAGTCATCTTGCTGACCGTCCTGGCGTTGAACATCCTCGCCGAGGGCATGACCGATGCGCTCGTGAACCCGAAGCTGCGCGGCAAGACCAAGGTCTCCGATACCGCCAGCGTCGAAGTCGAAGCCGCCGGTGACTCTACCGTCCGCCGCGCCACCGAGGAACTGACAGCGCCCGAAGCTGAGGACGAGGGCTCCAACGCGCCTGACGTCGAGGCTGGCAGCGGTTCCGGGGACCTCTCGGCCGCCATCGGTGCAGGAAGTAGCAGCCGTGGGCAGACAGAGGCCGATCGTCAACGACTGGCCGCGGAATTGGACCGATTGGCCGCGGTAGAAACCACCCGCACCGACCGGTTGCAGTTGGCGGGCGGTGGAGCAGGTGCAGGCACGGTGCTGGAAGTCAGCAACCTCTCCATCCGCTTCCCCGAACGCTACGGTCAGACGCGCATCGTGGACAACGTCTCCTTCACCGTCCGCGAGGGTGAAACCATGGGGCTGGTCGGGGAATCGGGCTGCGGCAAGTCCATCACCTCGCTGGCCATTATGGGCCTGCTGCCGGACAACGCCAGGATCACCGGATCGATCCGGTTCGGTGACCGCGAACTCCTGCCGGAGGACGGCAAGGGCGGGACCCGGGCCGGGGACGCCACGGTCTATAAGGGCCTGCGCGGTTCACAGATCGCCATGGTCTACCAAGACGCATTGTCCTCGCTGAACCCCGCCATGCTCATCAAGGACCAGCTCGGCCAACTGACCCGGCGCGGCGGCCGCAAGAGCCCGGCGGAACTGCTGGAACTGGTGAAGTTGGATCCATCGCGCACCTTGAAGTCCTACCCGCACGAGCTCTCCGGCGGGCAACGCCAACGCGTGCTCATTGCCATGGCGCTCTCTCGTTCACCCAAACTGGTGGTCTGCGACGAGCCGACGACGGCGCTGGACGTGACCGTGCAGAAACAGGTCGTTGACCTGCTCAACGAGCTGCGCGAACAATTGGGCTTTGCCATGGTCTTCGTCAGCCACGACCTCGCCTTGGTGGCCTCATTGGCCCACCGGGTCACCGTCATGTACGCCGGACAGGTGGTCGAGTCCGGTCCGGTCAACGCGCTGCTGACCCATCCGACGCACGAATACACCCGGGGCCTGCTCGGCGCTGTTCTCTCGATTGAATCCGGTGCCGAACGACTCCACCAGATTCCCGGAACCGTCCCGTCCCCGAACGACTTCGCCGACGGTGATCGGTTTGCTGACCGCTCCACGTTGCCGGGAGCCGATGGGTCCCGCCAGTTGGTTCTGACACCGGTCGGCGGCCATGAAGGGCACCTCTGGGCGAGCCCGCAGGAAACCGGAACGATCAGGGGCCGAGGAACCACCACGAAGGGGGAACAGTCATGAGCCAGGCAGCAGCGAGCAGCCAGCCCGTCCCGGTCATCGAACTGAAGGACCTGCACGTCCACCACCGGGCCCGTTCCGGAAAAGCGTTCAAACCGTTGATCGTCAAGGCAGTCAATGGTGTCGACTTCACCATTGGTCGAGGTGAGACCGTCGGTATCGTCGGGGAATCCGGTTGCGGCAAGTCAACGTTGGCCAACGTCCTCGTGGGACTGCAGCCACCGACCTCCGGCGAGGTACTCTTCCGGGGCAAACCCGCGCTGAAACGCAACGCCGCCCTGCGCAAGGAGTTTGGCCGCAGTGTCTCGGTCGTCTTCCAAGACCCCTCGACGGCGCTGAACGCCCGCATGCAGGTCCGTGACATTCTGATGGACCCATTGACCGTGCATGGAATCGGCACCATGGCCAGCCGCAGCCAGAAGGCCGCCGATCTCCTCGGCCTGGTCGGCCTGCCGGCGTCCGCTGGAGCTGCTGTCCCGAACCAGCTCTCCGGCGGCCAACGTCAGCGGGTGGCCATCGCCCGGGCACTGGCCCTGGACCCTGACATCATCGTGGCCGACGAACCGACGTCCGCGCTCGACGTTTCGGTGCGCGCCCAGGTACTGAACCTGCTCTCCGACCTGAAGACCGAACTGAACCTCGGGATGGTGTTCATCTCCCATGACATCCAGACCGTCCGCTACGTCTCCGACCGAATCTGTGTCATGAATGCCGGGGAGATCGTCGAACAAGGCCCCGCGGCCCAGGTCTTCGACGCCCCGACGAATGACTACACCCGCAAATTGCTGGGTGCGGCTCCATCACTGCTTCACGCAGGTTAGCCGGCCCCGCTTCCACCCTTCCAGACCGGCGGCCGGTTTCGGCCGCCACCGAAAATTTTCCCGATAGTATCCAGCAGAACAGGAAACGCATTCCGTGACCGCAGCATCGACCGCACCCACCCGCACCTACTCCGGGGTCATTCCGCCGGTCATCACCCCCCGCACCTCGGAAGGTGAGATCGACACGGCCTCACTCGAACGGGTCGTGGACCACCTGATCGACGGCGGGGTCTCCGGCCTGTTCGTCCTGGGCTCCTCCGGGGAGGTCCCCTACCTGACCAATGACGAGCGTGAGCTGGTCATGACCACCATTTCCGCTCGCAATAACGGGCGGGTTCCGCTATTGGCCGGTGCCAGCGAACAGACCACCAACCGGGTGATCAACGAAGGCCTACGCATGGTCGAACTCGGTGCCGACGCACTGGTCGTCACGACCCCGTTCTATGCCTTGTCCAACGCCGCCGAGATCGAAGCACACTTCCGTGCGGTGAAGAAGGCGACCGGGCTGGATCTCTTCGCCTACGACGTGCCGGTTCGCACCCATGCCAAGCTGCCCCTGGACGTGGCGATCCGCCTGGCCGAGGACGGCGTCATCGTCGGGGTCAAGGATTCCTCGGGCGACGACGTGGCCTGCCGTCGTCTGCTGCTGGCTACCGCTCACATCGAAGGATTCTGCGTCTTTACCGGACACGAAGTAGTGGTCGACGGGGCATTGCTCGGCGGCGCTCACGGTGTCGTTCCCGGTCTGGGCAACGTTGATCCGGCCGGCTACCGGCGGATGTTCGATGCCGCCGCGGCCGGAGACTGGCCGGCGGTCCGCGCCGAACAGGATCGCCTGGCGAACCTGTTCGAGATTGCTTTCACCCCTGACTCCAACCGCGTTTCAGGCGGCGCCTCCGGTCTGGGTTCCTTCAAAACCGCTCTCGTGCTGCTCGGCATCATCGAAACCAACACCATGAGCGTGCCCATGGCTTCCTTGAACGAGGACGAAAGTCAGGCCATCGCCGCCATCCTGCGTCAGGCCGGATTGCTCTAAACACAAACCGGCGGACCGGCGGACACCGGCAGGTTCCGGCGCCGTTCTGCCAGCCATACGGCTTCCCGTCAGCAACTTCAGCATGGAAGAATGCTGACGGGACCGGCAGGCCCGCAGTCGTCCCTCATGAAATACGCCCGGACAGAAAGAGCGCACCATGTCGCCCGATGATTTCCTCTCCACCGTTCAAGGGCGCCTGATCGTCTCCGCCCAGGCCTATCCTGGTGAACCGATGCGCAACCCCCAGACCATGGCGCAAATGGCAGCCTCCGCTGTCGCCGGCGGCGCCGCAGCCGTACGCGTCCAGGGGCTGGCAGATATCCAATTCACCCGATCCGCCGTCGAGGTCCCGGTCATCGGGCTCTGGAAGGACGGACACGAAGGTGTCTTCATCACCCCCACAGCGCATCATGCGCTGGCGGTCGCTTCGGCGGGGGCCCACGTCGTGGCGATTGACGGGACGCGTCGTCCCCGCCCGGACGGGCTGACACTGGCCCAGACCATTGCCCGAGTACATGCCGAAACCCCTGCCCTGGTCATGGCCGACTGTGGATCATTCGATGATGCGGTGGCCGCCGTCGAGGCGGGCGCCGACCTGATCGGCACCACCCTGGCCGGCTATACGGGGGAGCGGCCGAAGACCGATGGGCCCGATGTGGAACTGTTGGCCGCGATTGCCGCCGCCGACCTCGGCCGGCCACTGGTCGCCGAGGGGCGCATCCACACACCGGCTCAGGCCCGTGAGGCTCTCGACGCCGGTGCCGTGGCCGTGGTTGTGGGCACGGCCATCACCCACCCGAGCAGCATCACCGGATGGTTTGACGCCGCCCTGCACCATAATGGAACCCGATCATGAGCCGTATATCAGCATCAGGAGACAACGTGGCCAGTAGCGTCGACCATTTGAACGCACGGATCCTCATCGGGGAAGACCCCGCAGAAGCCGGACGGCTTGCCGCCGAGGTGATCCTGGAAACGGTCAAGGCCAATCCTGCGGCAGTGATCGGTTTGGCGACAGGGTCCTCACCCTTACCCCTTTATGCGGCATTGGCTGTCTCGGATGCCGATTTCTCACGGGTCTCGGGATTCGCCCTCGACGAGTATCTCGGCCTGCCCGACGGGCACCCGCAGTCCTACGCCGAAGTCGTCCGCACCGAGGTCACCGACCCCTTGGGGCTTGATCCAGTCTTGGTCCACACCCCGGAACCACATGGGCAAGACCACGCGGCCGACGCTGAAGCCTATGATGCTGCCATCCGCGCCGCCGGCGGGATCGACGTACAAATTTTAGGTATCGGTTCGAATGGCCATATCGGATTCAACGAGCCGGGATCCGCTTTCGATTCGCGAACCCGCGTGGTTCCGCTGGCCGAGAGAACCCGACAGGACAATGCTCGGTTCTTCGCGTCACCCGAAGAAGTCCCCGAACAATGTGTCACGCAGGGGATCGGGACGATTTTCGAAGCCCGCCAACTGCTGCTCATCGCCCATGGTGAGCATAAGGCCGAAGCCGTCCGATTAGCTCTGGAAGGGCCGGTAGGCCAGGAGTTTCCCGCGTCGGTGATCCAGCGTCACCCGAACGTCACCGTGGTGCTGGATCGGGCAGCCGCTGCCCGTTTGGGGGAACAGGCAAAGCCCTAACCCTCGTCAACGTAGCGAGTGCCCACGGCAATAGGCCGGGCCTCGGGCAAAAATGCCCGAGGCCCGGCCTATGCCATCTGGCCAGCAGTGGCCAGCCTGGCTCCTAGCGGCGGCGTAGGTGCTGCCGGGCCCGCAGGAGCAGAACGGCGGGGATCGCCAACAACAGCAGCGGAAGCAGGAGCAAGAGGCCCCTCGGTGAGGTAATGATCGAGTCCGCAGACACCGCGTCGGTGGACCCTCTCAGCTCCTCGGTTCCGCCAGCAAGCTCCGTCGAACCTGAGAACAATTCTGCGGTGCCATCGGACAGCTTCGTGTTGCCGTCGGCCAATTCGCCGGCACCGTCATCAACCTTGCCGACACCGGTTTCGAGGGTCTTCGAACCGGTATCGAGCTTACCCAGGCCGTCTCCGAGCTGGCTGGTGCCCGCGGAGAGGCGTTCGGCACCGGCATCGAGTTTGCCGGCACCGACGGCGAGCTTGCCGTTGCCTTCGGCCAGGTCCCCGGCTCCATCACGAATCTTGACCGAGCCCTCGGCTGCCTCTTGGGCGCCGCTGACGAGATCAGGGGTTTTCCGCGCCAATTCGCTGGTGCCCTTCTGCAACTTGACCGAGCCGGCCGACAGCGCATGGTTTCCCTCGGCAAGATCCGAGGCTCCCGTGGCGACACGTGCGGACCCGGCAGAGAGCTTATCGGCACCCTCGGAGAGTTCACCGGCACCGGTGGCCAGGGCCGCATTGCCCGTGGCCAACTTGGAAGCGCCCTGATTCAGACGGTTGGCACCGTTGTCGATCTCGCTCAGGCCTGCGTAGAGACGGGCCGTACCGTCCTTGAGCTCATCGGTACCGGCGGAGAGTTCGCCATTGCCGGCGGCGATCTTCTGCGCGCCGTTGTTGAGCTTGGTCAGTTGTTCCTTCAGTAAGCCCAATGGAACCACGCCCTTGGGGCCCTTCGCGGCATCGAGGAGCTCCTGGGTGCCAGCGGCCAGTTCCGCCGAGCCGTCGGCCAATTCGTGGGCGCCGGGGGCGGCCTTGGCGGTACCTTCCTTCAATTGGGCGCTGCCGGCGAGGGCTTCGCCGGTTCCCGCGGAGAGTTTCTTGGTCCCCGCCGAGAGTTCATTGGCGCCCGCAGAAGCCTTCTGCGCGCCGGCCTGCAGTTCTTGTGCCCCGGCGCCGAGCTTCTGGCCCCCGTCGCCGAGCTGGGCGGCCCCGGCGTTGAGTTGATCCGCGCCGGCGGCCGCCTTCTTGGTGCCGTCAACCAGCTTCACGGCGCCGTCGTCGAGCTTCTTGGCTGCGCGGTCTGCCCGGCCAGCACCGGCCGCGACCTTCTGGGACCCGACGGATAGGCGTTTGCCGCCATCGGCCAGCTTCGTGGCCCCCTTGGCAGCTGCTTGCGCGCCGGTGGACAGTTCGCCGGTACCGGAATGCAGTTCCTTGGCACCATCGTCCAGGTCCCCGGCGCCGTTGGAGGCCGTGCTGATGCCCTTCGAGAGTTTTCCTGCGCCCTCGTCGAGGTCCCCGGTGCCCTGATGGAGTTTGATGGCGCCGCTGGCAGCGCGTGTGGCACCGTTGTTCAGTTCGCTGATTCCTGCCTGGGCCTGGCCCATGCCGTTGTCCAGCTTGGAGGCCCCGGTGGCGACCTGGCTCGAATAGATGACATAGAACGCCAGGACCGCCACCAGGAAGAGGCCCAGCAGGACGGTAATGATGGTGTGCATCAGCGAATGCTGCTTGGCAGCGTGATGTGCATGCATGCGTCTCCTCGAAGAGGTCGGGTCGGTCCGGACGGCTCAGCACTGTTCGGCATCATGCCGCTGCGTACTCGCCGGATCCAGTACCGGTTGATTGGTCCGTGATGCCTGACCGGATGGCCGGCGATCGCGGTGGCCCGAGCAGTGGATTTCCGCAGCGGACAAACGTCGTTGGTTGTGACCTGCCTTACATTGAACCTACTGTCCGGTAGGTTTTCAAGGGGTGAGTAGAAAAAATTTTGGTTTCAGTAACAAAGTGCTTTCGGGTGCACCGGACCACTACCCTCTCCTGCCGCTGAGTCGCGCCTACACTGGTGACCATGTCCCGAAACAACGCGTCCACCCACGACGCCCTCGCCGACCAGCACGACCTGATCAAGATCCGTGGTGGTCGGGAAAACAACTTGAAGGACCTCTGCCTCGACCTCCCGAAACGACGGATCACCGTCTTCACCGGGGTATCAGGTTCGGGGAAGAGTTCCCTCGTTTTCGGGACCATCGCCGCCGAATCCCAGCGAATGATCAACGAAACCTATAGCGCCTTCGTCCAGGGCTTCATGCCGACGTTGGCGCGCCCCGACGTCGACGTTTTGGAGGGCCTGACCACGGCGATCATCGTGGACCAGGAACGGATGGGATCGAATCCCCGCTCGACAGTGGGCACCGCAACGGACGCCAACGCCTTGCTGCGCATCATCTTCAGCCGTCTCGGGAAACCCCAGATCGGTTCCCCGCAGGCCTACTCCTTCAACGTCGCCTCGATCAGCGGTGCCGGGGCGGTGACCATGGAACGCCGGGGCAAAAAGGTCAAGGAACGCCGCGAATTCTCCATCACCGGTGGAATGTGTCAACGTTGCGAGGGCAGTGGCACCGTCTCGGACTTCGATCTGAGTCAGTTATATGACGAGGAAAAATCCCTCAACCAGGGTGCCCTGAAGATTCCGGGATACTCGATGGAGGGCTGGTACGGGCGCATCTTCAGGGGATGTGGCTGGTTCGACCCGGATCGACCGATCAGGGACTTCAGTGAGCAAGAGCTCGATGACCTCCTGCATAAGGAGGCAACCAAAATCAAGGTCGAGGGCGTGAACCTCACCTATCTGGGCCTCATTCCACAGATCCGCAAATCTATGCTCACCAAAAGCCTGGACGCCATGCAGCCGCATATCCGTGCCTTCGTGGAGCGTGCCATCACGCTGACTGCTTGCCCCGACTGCGGCGGTACCCGGCTCAGTGAGGCGGCCCGTTCCTCCCGTATTTCCGGCCTGAGCATCGCCGACGTCTGCGCGATGCAGATCAGCGACCTCTCCGATTGGGTTCACACTTTGGACGAACCCGCCGTAGCGCCGCTGCTCGATTCATTGGCCGGACTGCTGGCCTCGTTCGTGGAGATCGGCCTGGGCTACCTCTCCCTCGAGCGGCCCACCGGAACCCTGTCGGGAGGCGAGGCCCAGCGGACGAAGATGATCCGTCACCTGGGCTCGGCGCTGACCGACGTGACCTATGTCTTCGATGAACCCACCGTGGGACTGCATCCACACGACATCGCCCGGATGAACCGATTGCTTCAGCGGCTCCGCGATAAAGGCAATACCGTTCTCGTGGTCGAACATAAACCAGAGACGATCGCCATCGCCGATCATGTGGTTGATCTGGGCCCGGGGGCCGGCACGGATGGAGGAACGCTGTGCTACGAGGGGAACCTGGAGGGGCTGCGCACCAGTGATACCCCTACCGGTCGGCACCTCGGCTATGTGGCCGCCCTGAAAAAGGCGCCGCGTCGGCGGTCAGGAACCCTGGAAATCCGTGGGGCGGACCATCACAACCTTCGCGATGTTGACGTCGATATTCCGTTGGGAGTCCTGTGCGTGGTCACCGGGGTGGCAGGCTCCGGGAAAAGCTCACTCATCCAGGGTTCGATCGCCGGCCGGGAAGGGGTGGTCAGCATCGATCAGGGGGCCATCAAGGGCTCACGGCGGAGCAACCCGGCCACCTACACGGGGTTGTTGGAGCCGGTCCGCAAGGCGTTTGCGAAATCCAATGGGGTCAAACCCGCGCTGTTCAGTTCCAATTCGGAGGGTGCCTGCCCGGCATGCAACGGAGCCGGGATCATCTTCACCGAGTTGGGCGTCATGGCTACAGTGTCCACCGTCTGCGAGGAATGCGAGGGCAAACGATTCCAAGCGGCGGTCCTTGACTACCGGCTTGAAGGTCGAAATATCAGCGAGGTCCTCTCGATGCCGGTCGATGAGGCCCTGCGCTTCTTCGCTGCCGGGGACGCCAGGATCCCTGCCGCCGTGAAGATCCTCGAACGGCTGAGCGATGTCGGGCTGGGCTATGTGACCCTGGGCCAACCGTTGACGACCCTCTCCGGAGGGGAAAGGCAACGCCTGAAGCTGGCCACCCGGATGGGAGAAGAGGGAGGGATCTACGTTCTGGACGAGCCCACCTCGGGACTGCATCTAGCCGATGTGGAGCAGTTGCTGAGCCTTCTGGATCGTCTGGTCGATGCCGGCAAGACGGTGATCGTCATCGAACACCACCAAGCGGTGATGGCCCATGCTGACTGGATCATCGATCTCGGTCCCGGAGCGGGGCACGACGGCGGGACACTGGTCTTTGAAGGGACTCCGGCCGAGCTGGTGGAGGGGAAAACAACGATCACCGGCGAACACTTGGCGGCCTACGTCGGCTCTTGAGGCATATTTCGTCAGGGCAGCTGCCACTCGGCGATATCGGTGTCGACATCGGCCAGCGTGAGCGAACCTTTCGCTGCGGGGATGTCCAGGACGAGGGTTCCGTGGACCGAGGCGCCTGGCTTCAGTTCGACGGGCAATGCCGTGCCTGCGTTTTGGCAGGAGGCGGCAGGGGTGGTGCCCAAGTCGCCGTCGAACCGGGCATCGGCTGTGGAGTAGAAGGACCACTGATTCGGGGAGAGGCTCAAGGGGCGCTGTGCTGCGTCTCCGTGGGAGGCTTTGAAGGACGCGTCGATCTCGAGCACGGCGAAGGCGTCATGATCGGGTTTGCCGCCGTCGATCGGGCAGGTCTCGTGAACCGAGAGGGACGTGACCGTCAAGGTGATCTGGGGTTCGGCGTCTGAACCTTGCAGCGTCAGTTCATCCCCGGGGGCATAGAGTGGCAGCCCGCGTTCACTGGTGATCCGCACCGGGGATTCGTGGGCGGGGATGCTCGCCTCGGGAGCAGCGGGTGAGGTGGGGGCAGTGCCAGCAGCTGTGCGTGTCTCGGTCGCCGTGGCGTCGTCGGGGGTATCCGGGTCGATGATGTTTCCCGCGGAACAGCCCCCGAGGAGCGCGGCGACTGCCGCGATGCCGACCAGCCCCGTCAAGCGTGCGGCAGGCCGTCCCAAATGCTCCAACATGCCCATCATTGTCCCTGACCGGGCGTTGTTGTGTCGACTTCGCGGCATGGCGAGTAAGCTCGGCCCCATGGTGCGTTTTTTCCTTCTGACCTTATTCGTCGTTCTGGCAGCGGCCGCTGTCGTGGCGGCCTCATTCGGGACCACCGGTTGGGTCGTTTTAGGGGTCCTGGTGTTGCTCCTCGTCGGGTTGGGTTTGCATGACCTGTTCCAGACCAAACATGCCATCCTGCGCAACTATCCGGTGCTGGGACGTATGCGCTACCTGCTCGAATCCATCCGCCCGGAGATCCAGCAGTACTTTATCGAGCGGAACACCGATGGGCGGCCCTTCGACCGGGATACCCGCTCGTTGATCTACACCCGTTCCAAGGGGGCCGACAGCCATAAGGCCTTCGGGACAGAACGCGATGTCAATGCCCAAGGCTACGAATTTCTACTGCACTCCAGCGCGCCGGTGGCACCGCCGGAACGGGCACACCGAGTCCGCATCGGGGGACCGGATTGCCGACAACCCTATGAGATCTCCTTGATGAACATCTCGTCGATGAGTTTCGGGGCACTGTCCAAAAACGCGGTCCTGGCGATGAACAAAGGGGCCTCCTTGGGTGGTTTCGTCCAGGAAACAGGGGAAGGTGGGCTCAGTAAGTACCACCTCGAGCACGGTGCTGATATTTTCTGGGAAATCGGATCGGGATACTTCGGCTGCCGCGATAAGAAGGGCAAATTTGCCCCGGAGACCTTCCGGACGAAGGCCGCCACCGAACAGGTCAAGGGAATAACCTTGAAGCTCAGTCAAGGTGCGAAGCCAGGCATCGGCGGCGTCCTGCCGATGGAGAAGCTCACGCCCGAGATCGCCGAGGCTCGCGGGGTGCCGATGGACGAGGATTGTATCTCCCCGGCCTCGCATTCGGCGTTCCACACCCCTCGCGAATTGATGGAATTCGTGGGGACATTGCGTGAGCTCGCCGACGGGAAGCCGATCGGGTATAAATTCTGCGTCGGCTCGCGTACCGATGTGCTGGCCATGTGCAAGGCGATGTTGGAGACTGGCGTCACCCCCGACTACATCATCATCGACGGTTCCGAAGGCGGCACTGGCGCCGCACCGCTGGAATACGAAGATCATGTGGGAACCCCACTGACTGAGGGCCTGATGCTGATGCACAACGCCCTGGTAGGAACGGGCCTGCGAGGTCGAATCCGCTTGGGCGCCGCCGGAAAAGTCGCCACGGGAAGCGATATCGTCAAACGACTCATTCAGGGCGCAGACTTCACCATGAGCGCGCGTTCGATGATGATGGCCACCGGCTGCATTCAAGCACAGCTTTGCCATACCAACCGCTGCCCGGTCGGCGTCACCACGCAAAATCCTCGGCTCATGCGGGCGGTCGATGTGGATGACAAAGGAAACCGGGTGCACAACTACCACAAGCTGACGGTTGCCGAAGCTGGGCAGATCATGGCATCGATGGGGGTCTCCAACCCCGAGCAACTCAATCCACGCATGCTGCGTCGGCGCGTGGACCATCTGACGACCAGTAGCTATGCGGCCATCTTCAACTGGCTGCGACCGGGGGAACTCCTCGAGGACCCCCCGCGCGGCTGGGCGGTGGACTGGAAGGAAGCAGACGCCGATCACTTTGGCGAGTTCGCTCCGATGCCATGGATGGAACAGGACGCCGGCCAAGCAGCAGGTGAGCATACCGTTGGCGGGGAAAGGATCTCAGGTGGCGACCGGCCGGACATGGGCCGGTGGGACGAAACCGGCATCATGGCCACGGTCAAGCAACACACGAACCGGGAATCGGTGGATGACACCGATACCGGCACCACGAGTCTCGTCGAGTCCTCGGGAAACCGGCCTGAATCCAGACCCGGGGGCTAGGCGGGTCCAGGTTCACCCAGCGGCGATGGCAGCGGCAATCTCCTGCTGGTCGACGTCCGCTGGATCGGCGGGAGACCACCGCGGTGTGCGGTCCTTGTCGATGATCTGGGCGCGGATTCCTTCGGGCAGGTCAGGATGCTTCATCAGGTAGTCGGCTACCCGGAGCTCCCGGGCCAACGCCGAGGGCAGATGGGCCTCGTCGCGGGCGGCCCTGACCGCCCGGAGCGCCGTCTGGGTGGATAACGGAGAATTGCCTCGTACTGCTGTGGCGGCCGTGGCAGCCCCCGGGAACGGGCTGGCATCGAGCCGTTCCAGAATGGCCGAAACATCATCGGCGGCGTACGCTTCGTCGATCCAGACGGCTTCCGCAACCAGTCGGGCATCGGGTGCCGGGGTGCCGTGGAGGATCTCGAGGGCCACGGCGACCTCGTTGGCGGGCAATCCGATCAGGTCGGGCAGGGCCGCCAGAACATCCTCGAAGGAATCCTCGGAGATGCAGAAGTCAGCGAATCCCGCATGGATGGCGTCCCCGGCGCCCATGGTCGAGGCGGTCAGGGCCAGGTGTTCCCCGAGGCGCCCCGGAGCCAGGCCGAGCAGGTGGGTTCCACCCACATCGGGGGAGTAGCCGATGCGTGTTTCGGGCATGGCAATGGCCGAACGGGGAGTGACGATGCGGATCCCTGCATGACCTGCCAGACCGACTCCACCACCCATGCAGACCCCGTCCATATAGGCGAGGACCGGTTTCGGGTAGGCGGCGATGAGTCCGTCGAGGCGAAACTCCTCGGCCAGGAACGACAGGAATTCGTGCTGCTTGCCGGTGGTGATGGCTGTGTGGAAGGCCAGAATGTCGCCGCCGGCACAGAAACCGCGCTCACCAGCCCCTCGCAGAACGACGATGCCAACCGCTGGGTCCCCACGCCACTGTTCGAGCTGGTCGGTCAGGGTCTTCACCATCCCCCGGGTGAGGGCATTGATCTGTCGGGGCCGGTTCAACGTCAGCAGGCCGATACCGTCCATGACGTCGATCGACACCTGCTCATCCTCCGCGGCGTTCGTTCCGTTGGTCAGTGTCATCGAAGCCCGTCCCCTGATTGCATCCTGCGTTGTTCCCATTCATTGAAGCTACCGCCCATGGCGGGCGGAGTCTCGAAGGTGGGACAACTGGCCGGTCTGTGTCCTGCGGTCCCAGATGATGGAAGGCCCCGGCAATGTCACGGGACGATGCTGATCTTCCGCAGTTCGGCGGCCAATTTGTCCATGAAGACGTCGACCTTTGGGCTTCTGGAGTTACCCAGCTGAAGGGCGAAGATACTGCGGGCCAACCGGATCTCGGGAACATCCAGAACCACGAGCCCCGGGGGCCGTTGTTGCATGGCCAGCGCCGGGACCAGGGCGGCGCCGAGTCCGGCACCTGCCAAGTGCAGAGAGGCGTTGAAATCGTCGCAGTAGGCAACCACGCGAGGATGGAGGTCGCAGGAGGCGAAGAGTCGGGAGATGACGGTGGCGTCCGAGGTGCCGGCGTGATGCATGATCCAGGGCATGTTCGCCAGCTGAGCCGCCGAAATTTGTGCCCCCTCGGCGATCTTCCACGAAGCCGGCACGACTACCCTGAAGTCATCATCGCCGAGCCATTGCCGGTCCATCGTGCCGGGCCACCCCAGCCCTGACTGGCCGACTTGGAAGACCAACGCCAGATCCAGTTCGTTTCCGCTTTGCAGGCTGGCGATCGTCTGGTGCGGCTCGCCGACGCTGATGCGCAGGTTGATGCCCAGATCGTTCCATCCGGCGGATCCCAAGAGCCGGGGCAGAGCGAAGGTGGCCAGCGAAGGGAAGATGCCCAGACGGAGCTCCTCGGTAGGGTCCGCTCCTGGCCGCCCGGCCGCCGTCGTGCTCGCCGCCAGAAGTGCATCAATATCGGTCAGAACCTTACGGGCATGCCGCGCCATGGTCGTCGCCGCCTCGGTGGGTTCGATGGCCCGGGCCGACCGCCGGAAAAGCGCGACGCCGGTATCGCGCTCCAGCGCAGTCATCTGTTGGGAGACAGCCGATGCCGTATAGCCGAGGGGCACGGCAGCGGCGGCAAACGAGCCGTGCGCGATGACTTCGAGCAGGGTGCGAAGATGCACCGGGTTGACCAACAGCACTCCTGAGTGTCGAAGAGGGGAACAGCAAGCAATGTTATGCCATGCTAGTCCTCGTCGTCCTCCCGGTCGGCTTCCTGCTCGTCATCGAGTTCCCACTGCGAGGCCATCTGCTCGTCCTCGGAGTCGTTTTCCTCGGACTCACCGCTGTCATCGAGGTCCTCCACGACAAGGTAGCTATGACGGCGCAGTGGGTCGATGCGGTCCATGGTCTCCGGATTATCCGAGGAGCCGTCCTCGGGGGAGCCGTAACGTCCGTCTTCGGGCTCGTCGAGATCATCATCGGGAAGTTCGTCGAACACCGTCTCGTCGTAGGTTCCGCTCATGGCCGTTACCCTCCTAGTCCACGTGCCGGGCCTGATGCCTTGAGCACGGTTGACTCCTCCAGCGTAGAACGTGGGGACGGCAATGGGAACGGGGCCTCAGTCGGTCAGCCCCATGGCCTGGCCGGTGAGCCGGACGGAGGCGAGCCGCTCAGCGGCCGTGGAGGCGTTGTGGACGGTGATGAGTTCGTCGGCGTGGGCGCTCCGGGCGAAGCCTTCGAGGTAGTCCTTGACGGCCTCTGGCGTGCCGACAGCGGTGTACGCCATCATCTTGAGGATCTGCTCGCCTGCTGCGGATTCCATCAACATGTCGATCTCCGGCTCGGTGAAGGGGACCTCGCGGCCACGTCCGAGGAACATGGCAACCCGATCCCGCCGGGACTGCTCCATCTGGGCCTGGGCCTGCTGGTTGGTTTCGGCTGCGATAATTCCCACCCCAGCGATGACATGCGGTTCGGAGAGCTGTTCGGAAGGCTGGAAGCTATCCCGGTAGGCCGCGACGGCCGCGTGCAGGGCATCGGGGGCGAAATGTGAGGCAAAAGAATAGGGCAGACCGAGCTGGGCGGCCAGCTGGGCTCCAAACAGGCTTGACCCGAGAATGTACAGGGGCACGTTGGTTCCTGCGCCCGGAATGGCGGATACCGTGGGGATCCGTGAGTTCCCGGTGAGGTAGCCCTGCAGTTCGAGGACATCGTGCGGGAAGGCATCGGCTGCCGCCGGATCACGTCGCAGCGCACGGAACGTCGCCTGATCGGTCCCCGGGGCACGGCCCAGTCCGAGATCGATGCGTCCGGGGAACAGGGTTTCAAGGGTCCCGAACTGTTCGGCGATGACCAGTGGGGAGTGGTTGGGCAGCATCACGCCGCCGGAACCCAGCCGGATGGTCGAGGTCTGTTGGGCGATATGCCCGATCAGGACCGAGGTGGCACTGGAGGCGATGTTGGACATGTTGTGGTGCTCGGCATACCAGATGCGCGTGTACCCAGCGGCTTCGGCGGTTTGCGCCAGCTCGACGGACCCCCGGAAGGTGTCGGCGATGGTGCTTCCTGCGGAAACGGAAGCAAGGTCAAGAAGGGAAAGGGGAATACTCACATAGGGGGCAACCCACCTGCGTCCCCGAACATTCCCCGGGTGTCGCCGCTCTCAGGGTCCTGCCCGGAAGTCCTGCGCCCAACGGGCTGTGGCGGACAGCCCCCCGAAAGTATAGAAATGCAAGCGCACCTCACCATGGAGCCGGTGGTCCAGCCCAGCCGCCAGATCGTTGACGAACCGGTCCGGGCCCGCAGTTCCCAGCAGGTTGGCCAGTGAGAAACCATATTGTTGGGCGATGCCTGCCGAGGAGGAGATTCCGAAACGGCGGGCGTAGCTGAGTAGCCGCTTGATACCTGCCGGGCCGGGGACGCCGATCCTGACCGGGAGGTCGATCCCCCGGCCGCGTAGCTCGGCCAGCCAGGAGAGCACCGGGCGCGTATCGAAGCCGAACTGGGTGATGATGGATCCGGAAAGCCCTGCCGAACGTACGGCTGACGCCTTGTCCTGCAGTGCCGCCCATAACGAGGCGTCGTCGATCTCCGGATGGCCTTCGGGGTAGCCGGCGATGGCGACGCCGGTCACGCCATGGGCTTGCAGTCGTCCGGAGGCGATGAGAGCCAGGGCGTCGGGGAACGGGCCGAGTGGCTCCACGGGATCCCCGCCGACGGCAAAGACTTCGGTGACCCGGGCCTGGGTCACCAGTTGATCGAGGAATCCGTCGAGTTCGCCGAAGGAGGCCAGTCGGCGAGCAGAAATATGGGGGACCGGCTCGTGCCCCGCAGCGCGGACGGCTGCAGCTGCAGCCACGCGCAGACCGGCATCCTCATTGCCCAGGAACGTGACGTTGACCCGTGTCCCCGCCGGGATGGTTCCGGCAGCTTCGGCCAGGGATCGTTGGTCCTTGCCGGTCATCTCCAAGGAGAATCCGCGCACCAGTTCTGCGCCTAAGGGGTGTGGCGAATCCGTGGGGGATGGCATGGTCGGTCCTTCGCTCTCTCAGCCCAACCTATCCATCACCGAGGCGTTCGTCCAGCATCGATCAGGGCAAAAAGAAACGGTGGCATCCCCGAGGGGATACCACCGTTTCCAGGCGTTCACATTGGCCCGTTAGGGCCGAATGGAAGACTTAGACAGTGCGGATGTCCGTGGCCTGCAGGCCCTTCTGGCCCTGGGTCACCTCGAACTCAACGCGCTGGCCCTCTTCGAGGGAGCGGAAGCCGTTCGACTGGATCGCGGAGTAGTGTGCGAACACGTCGTCCGAGTTGTCGTCGGGAGCGATGAAGCCGAAGCCTTTTTCAGCGTTGAACCACTTGACGGTACCAATTGCCATGATATGTGTCCTTTCGAGACTGTCCGCAGGGGACGTAGGGGTTGTCGCCATCGGACTTGACGGTGACATGCAGCTACGAGTATTTACCGCGAGTCAAAAAGAGACACTCCCCGCGAACGGGGCCTTGACACTGAAATTACTGCGAGAAAACTACGACTACGTCATCAACAATACGCGAGATCGCTCCAAGAACCTATTGGATGGTCAAATTCTTTGGGATTTCATCGGTAGGTGGGCCGGGATGGGCCTGCGGGGAGCGCCCCTTGGTGGTTTCCGCGGTGGTTTCCGGGGTGGGCGCCTCCGGCGTTCCGGTGCCGGTGCTCCTGCCCCGCAGAGCGAAGCGGACGACCAATAATGCGGCGACCATGAGGACGACGGCGATGGCCGCCGTGATGGTGACACCTCCGTCGAAAGCCCGTGCGGCGGATTCGGCCAATCCGGTGGCCGCGGAACCCGGGGGCATCGAGCCGGCGACATCGGAGGCCCCGGCCAAGGTCTGCCGGGCACGATCGGCCGCTGCCGCATCCAGCGAGGACGGGATGGTCACCCCCCGGCTGTAGACGGCGTTGAGAATGCTCCCCAGAACTGCGGTCCCCAGCACCGATCCGACCTCGTAGGCGGTCTCCGAGATGGCCGCGGCCGAACCCGCACGTGCCGGAGGAACGGCCGAGAGAGCCAGGTCGTTGGAGATCGTCTCGGCCAGGCCGACCCCGATGCCGAGGATGCAGAAGGCCACCAGCAGGCCGATCAACGATCCGGACCCTCCCAGCGCCACGATCAATGCATAGGCCGCGGCGCTGAAGGCCAAACCGGTCATGACCACGCCGGCAGGTCCGATCCGTTTGACCAGCGGCACGGCGACGAACCCGAAAACGACCGTTAACACCAGTCCGGGGACCATGAAGACCCCAGCCTCCATCGGTGACAGGCCGGCGATGAGCTGCAAATGCTGGGAAAGAAAATAGATGAACCCCACCAGCGCGAAGACACTGAAGAGGTTCACGACCAAAGCGGCGGAGAAGACAGGGTTGCGGAACAGGCGGACGTCGAGCATGGGTGAGCGGCTGGCCAGTTGGCGGCGCACGAAGATGGTGCCACAGGCCAGACCCAGGGCGATCGCCCCGATCCCCAGGGCCAGAGACCCGGCGCCCGTCATCGATTTGATGCCGTACACGATCGGCAGCAGCGTCCCCACGGCCAGCAGGATGCTGGGTGGATCGATGCGCCCCGGGCGAGGGTCGCGGGATTCGGGAATGAGGAACGGACCCAGCGCGACCAGCGGCAGGAGCATGGGGATGGCCATCAAGAAGATCGACCCCCACCAGAAATGTTCCAACAGCCAACCGCCCAGGATCGGCCCCAGTGCGGCACCCCCAGAAAAAGCAGAAGCCCAGGCGGCGATGGCGGTGCGGCGTTCGGAGTCGTCGGTGAAGATGTTCCGGATCAGGGACAAGGTTGCCGGCATGAGCATTGCGCCAAAGACTGCCATGAGCGCCCGAGCGGCGATGAGCGAGGTGGCGTCGGGGACGAAGGCGGCCACGGCCGAGACGAGGCCGAAGCCCACCCCGCCGATCAGTAACAGCTTCCTCCGGCCGATCCGGTCGCCCAGGCTCCCCATGGGGACCAGCAGGCCCGCCAACACCAAGGGGTAGATGTCGATGATCCAGAGCAGCTGGGTCGACGTCGGTTCCAGGGCCCGCGACAGGGACGGGACGGCGAAGCTGAGCACGGTGTTGTCGACGGCGACCAACAGGACAGGGAACATCAGGACGACCAGAGCCGCCCAGCGGCGCGCTCGCCCGGGGTGCTGCCTTCCGGTGTGCTGGTCTTGCAACGTGCTCATGCCAAGGTCCTTGGATTGGGGAGGAATCTCCCGAGTAACTGTACCGTCCGGACGGTATTGAGTCCATATGACATCGATGACGTCGGAGGCGACCAAAAACGCTAGAGTCGGGATCATGTCCAGACCACCAGCAGCACGAGAAAAAATCCTCGACGCCTATGCGAACCTGCTGCGCAGCGACGGGGAACGGGCGGCGACAATGGACGCGACCGCCGCGCTCGCCGGAGTCTCCAAGGGTGGGTTGCTCTACCACTTCCCGTCGAAGGACGCGCTGGCCGAAGCCGTGATCGAGCGCCTGCTCGACGCCGCGCAACAGGACAGCGAACGCATGGCAACCGCGCCCGAGGGTGCTGCCAGATACTACGTGCGCACCTCCACTGTCGAGGAAACAGAATTCGACGCCTTCTACCAGGCTGTCGTGCGTCTGGCGGCGGGATCGCACGCCCCAGCCGTCACCGCTCTGGACCAAGTCCACGCCGATTGGGAACGACTGGTCCGCGAAGATGTCTCAGACCCCCACGCCGCCGAGGCCATCATGTTGATCGGTGAGGGGCTCTACTACCATTCCACGATGCCCGGGACCTGGTCCCGTTCACTGGTGGGTAGGGATATCGGGGCCCTTCTCGAGCAGGTCGATCGACTCAAGAAAGGCTCATGATGGCCCTGCGTTTCAAAACCAAACCCTGGAAGGGCCGTATCGCAGCCCTGGTGGGGATCATGCTGATGGCCCTGAGCGTGCGGGCCGCCGTCGTTTCGGTTCCCCCGCTGTTGGACTTGATCGGTCCGGAGCTCGGTTTCACCGCCTTCAGCACCGGGCTCTTGGCCATGCTGGCCCCGATCATCTTCGGGATCTCAGGGCTGTTCACCCCGCGGATGATTGCCGTGCTGGGACTGGAACGCACCCTGTTGCTTTCCGTGGCGCTGGCCATCGTCGGGCAGGCGGGCCGGGCCTTTGTGGGGGACGTGACCTCCTTCCTGCTGCTCTCGGCGCTGACGATGATCGGCTACGGCATGGGCAACGTGGTCCTGCCGCCGCTGGTGAAGAAATACTTCGCGGACCGGATCTCCACCGTCACCTCCGGCTACGTGACCCTGATCGCCATCGGCACCGCCATGAGTCCCATGTTCGCGGTCCCGCTCGAGCAGGTGTCCAACTGGCGGTTCTCCATCGGCTTCTGGACCCTGGCCAGCGCCGTCGTTCTGGTGCCCTGGTTCATCCAGTTCGCGGCCGACCGGCGCCGGCGGGGTGCGGAGGCTGCAGAACATGCCCGGATCGCGGCGGGAGAGACCCCGGCCGAAACCAAAACCCGGCTCGCCGGCGTCGTCGCGGTGGAAGCGGACCGGAGGATCAACCCCTGGCGTTCCCGGGTGGCCTGGGGCCTGGCCATCTTCCTGGCCGGGAACTCCGGACAGACCTACGTCTACTTCACCTGGCTGCCGCCCTATCTCATCGGTGAGGGGATCTCCCCGGCGGTGGCCGGCAGCGCGCTGGCCTACTTCGCGGTGCTCGGACTACCGGTGAGCCTGTTGGTGCCGCTGGTGGTCCCGCGGATGCGCCAACCCATCTACGCCGTCGGATTCTTCGTCTTGCTCTGGATCACCGGGCACCTGGGCATGTTCTTCCTCCCAACGCAGGGCACCTGGTGGTGGATCACCTCGGCCGGACTCGGGCAGGGGACGTTCGCCATGGCACTCCTGATGATCAACCTGCGCTCGCGCACCACCTATGGGTCCGGGGTGCTGGCAGGATTCAGCCAGGGCCTGGGTTACGCCGGTGCCGCGATCGCCCCGCTGCTTTTCGGTGTGGTCCATGAGGCCACCGGCGGCTGGGGTGCCTCCTTCGGAATGCTGGGCGTCTGCCTGGTGGTCATGGTGACCGGTGCCTTCATGATCAACGGGCCGCACCAGATCGAGGACGACGCCGAAGCCGCCAGGACCCCCGAACGCGTCTAGTCCGTGCCGGCCGAACGCAGCAGGACCTTGCGCAGGGTTTTCAGGTTCCGCGTGGTCAACCGCTCCTTGTGCCGCGGGCTGGCCAGGACCTTGGCGAGCGGGGAGCTCAGCGATGCCCCGCGGGGAACCTGCCAATACAGCACCGAGTCCCCGGCAGCGTAATTCTCCCCGTCGGCGGGCCGTGGGGCAGCAGCCACGACCGAGGCCACGGCCTCCTCGGTGGCGGCGAGGACCACGTAGTCGTGCCGGGGGACCCCGTCGTCGATCGGGGGGAACGGATAGGCCCCGACCAGTGCCGCCACCCGTGCCGTCGTCACGGCGACGACCCGCGCCGGATAGCCGAAACGCTCGCTCAACACCGCCTCGAGCGTCTCCGCCAGGGCGCCGGCATCGTCGTCGTCGGCATCAAGCAGGACGTTCCCCGAGGCCAACACCGTATCCACCCGCCGGTAGCCGGCGGCAGCCAGCGTCGCGGCAAGGTCCTTCATGGTGATGCGGACGCCTCCAACATTGATGCCGCGGAGGAAGACGGCAAAGCGTGTCATGGCCCTATTCTGCCCTCGCCGGGTTCGACAGCGGAAGGCCCCCCGGTAGGCTCGGGTGTCATGAGTATTCGTGCAGCATTCGGCTCCTGGCCATCCCCCCTGACCGCGGCATCACTGGTTGCCACCCGGAGGCCGGTGAGCTTTCCCCGTTTCGTGGCAGACGCCGTCTGGTGGGTTGAAGGCCTCCCCGAAGAAGGGGGACGGAGCACCATCATGGCCGAGGGAGAACCTCAGGTGGAGCTGCTCCCGGCTCCCTATAACGTCCGCAGCCGGGTCCACGAATACGGGGGCGCGGCCTGGGCTCCACTGGTCGACGCTGCCGAAACGGGCAGCTTCGTCTTCGCGAACTTCGCCGATCAGCGGGTCCACCTGCGCTCCCGTGCAGGCATCAGCGCGCTGACCCCCGCATCCTGGCCCCGCCCCGATGCCGGGGGTGACCCGCAACTGCGTTTCGCCGAGTTCGTTCCCTCACGAAGCGCCGACGAAATTCTGGCCGTCTGCGAGGACCTCAGGGGAACAACCCCGGAACGCTATATCGTCGCCATCCCCTTGGACGGCAGCGCCGCCCAGGACGCGACACGGCTGCGCCGGGTGACGCCCTCCTCCCGTTTTGTTGCCTTTCCTCGCCTGAGCCCCGACGCGCGGCATATCGCCTGGATCAGTTGGGAACACCCGCAGATGCCCTGGGACGGGACCGTTTTGCATGTCGGGGAACTCGACGAGGCAGGGAAGGTTGCCCAGGTAACCGACCTGGCCGGCTCGGCGAACGAATCGGTGCTCCAACCCGAATGGCTCGACGCCGGGACCCTGGCGTTCATCTCGGACCGCTCGGGCTGGTGGAATCTCTACCGTCAGACGATCAACGGCGGGCAGGCCCTCGCGCTCTGCCCGCGAGAAGAAGAATTCGCCGAACCTCTCTGGCAGGTCGGTAGCACCTGGTATGCGGTGCTCGAGGACGGGAAGATCCTGGCCGCCCATGGCACCCACGGGATGCGGCTGGGTGTACTCGACCCGGCCACGGGGACCCTGAACGACGTCGAGGCCGTCCTGACCCATGCCCTGCCCATCGAAGTTCACGACGACGGCACGGGCCCACAGGTCCTCACCGTCTCGCAGAACTCCACCGAGGGAGTCGGCATCCGGGTCATCGATCTGTCCTCCTGCCAGATGAGGACCATCCGCAGGTCCTTGGCAGAACTCCCGGACCCCGGGGTCCTCCCCACCGGGAAGGCCATGGAATTCACCGACGAGACCGGGACGGTGGTGCACGCAAACGTCTACGAACCGGCGCTCGCCGGCTACCTGGGCCGTACCGGTGAAAAACCTCCCTTCATCGCCATGGTGCACGGCGGTCCGACCGGGCAGGCGCGGATTGGGCTGTCCTTGGAGATCGCCTACTACACCAGCCATGGTTTGGGCGTGGTGGACGTCAACTATGCGGGATCCAGCGGATTCGGCAGGGCCTACCGGGATCGGTTGGCCGGACAATGGGGCGTCGCCGATGTCCAGGACACCGTCGCGGTCATGCGGGGCCTGGTCGATGCCGGGTTGGCCGACCCGGACCGACTGGCCATCGAAGGCGGTTCGGCCGGCGGCTGGACCACCCTGGCCTGCCTGACCAACACCGAGACCTTCAACGCAGGAATCTCACGCTACGGGGTGGCCGATCTGGAGGCGCTCGTCGCGGACACCCACGATTTCGAGGCCCACTACATGGAGTCCTTGGTGGGCCCGTGGCCCGCGGCCCGTGAACTGTATGCCGAACGGGCGCCCATCAACCACGTCGATGCGCTGGACTGCCCGGTGCTGTTGCTCCAAGGCAACGAGGACAAGGTGGTGCCACCGAATCAGTCGCAGAAGTTCGCCGACGCTCTGGCTGCCAAGGGGATCGAACATGCCTATGTGCTTTTCGCTGGGGAACAACACGGGTTCCGGCAGGCAGCCAATATCGTGCGTGCCCAGGAACTCTCGCTGGCGTTCTACGCCCGCGTCTTTGGTTTTGAGGCCGATGTCGCGCCCATCGAATTGACCAGGGGAGACCCCGGGACAGCATGAGCGCCGAACACCACACCCACGACACCGGCGGCCAGCAAACCGATGCCGCGGTGACGGCCGCGGAGGCGATGGCCCACGGCATGGTGCAGGGCGTCGGATTTCGTTACCGGACCCGGGAACGCGCCGAAGCACTCGGTGTGGAAGGCTCCGCGGTGAATCTTCCCGACGGCAGCGTCTGTGTGACCGTGCAGGGCTCCGCGGATGCGGTCGCGGCACTCATCGACTGGCTACGCTCGCCCCGGACCCCGGGGCGGGTAGAACGTCTAGACGTCCGTCAGATCGAGGTCCGCGGAGACCGCGGAGGCTTCGAGGTCGGCTGAGCCCCAGGAACAACAAAAGGCCGTTTCCGCCCCGAAGGGTGGAAACGGCCTTTTGCGGTGGCTACTTGCGGGTGCGGATGAGCTTGCGGTTCACAAACTCCTCCATCCCGTATTTGCCGAGTTCGCGGCCGACGCCGGAGCGCTTGATCCCGCCGAAGGGCAGTTCGGCTGCTGTGCCGCCGGGCTCGTTGATGAAGACCATGCCGGCGTCGATCTGGTGTGCCACCCGCTGGGCCCGCTGGGGATCCTCGGTGAAGATCGAGGAACCGAGGCCGAACGGGGTGTCGTTGGCCAGGGCCACGGCGTCCTCCTCGCTGGAGACCTTGAAGATCATCGCGACCGGGCCGAAGAGTTCCTGATGGAAGACCTCCATGTCATCGGTGACCCCGGTGAGCACGGTGGGCTGGAAGAAGGCCGAATCATCGGCGACCTTGGAACCACCGACCAGCACCTGGGCTCCCTCGGCAATGGCCGAGTCGACCTGCTTCTGCAGGTTGTCTGCCGCCGACTGCGAGGACAAGGGGCCCACCGCCGTCTGATCGTCGGTGGGGTCCGACGGGGTGATGGCACCGGCGGCAGCGGTGAACTTCTCGACGAAGTCGTCGTAGAGGTCCGCCATGACGATGAAGCGTTTGGCGGCATTGCAGGCTTGGCCACCATTACCCATGCGGGCGTTGACCGCGCGTTTGACGGTCTTATCCAGGTTGTCGGTGTCGAGCAGGATGAATGGGTCGGATCCGCCCAGTTCCAGGACGACCTTCTTCAGGTTGCGGCCGGCGATTTCGGCCACCGCGGAACCGGCACGCTCCGAACCGGTGAGCGATACCCCCTGGATCCGCGGATCGGCGATGAGCTCGGCGATCTGGTCATTGGTGGCGAAGATATTCACGTAGGCGCCCTCAGGGGCCCCGGCATCACGGAAGATCTGTTCCATGGCCACGGCAGATTCCGGGCACTGCGGGGCGTGCTTGAGCAGGATCGTGTTGCCGTTCATCAGGTTGGGGGCTGCGAATCGGGCCACCTGGTAGTACGGGAAGTTCCAGGGCATGATTCCCAGCAACACGCCCAGGCCCTCCTTGCGCACCACGGCTGAGCCGCCGGCGACGACGTCGAGTTCCTCGTCGGCGAGGAATCCGGGGCCGTTGGCCGCGTAGTAGCGGTAGATGGAGACGACGATGCCGATTTCGCCCTTGGCCTGCATGGCAGGCTTGCCCATCTCCCGGGTGATGATCGCCGCCAGTTCGTCCCGGCGTTCCTCGTAGAGGTCGGCAACCCGTCCGAGCAGGGCGGCCCGATCATCCACCGAGGTGTTCCGCCACGTGCCAAAGGCTGAATGCGCGCTGGCGGTGGCTTCCTGCAGGGCCGCGTCGGTGAAGGTCTCGAATTCCTTCTCAACTTCTCCGGTGGCTGGGTTGGTGACGGCGTACATGCTCAACGTGGTCTCCTTCGATGGGGAACGTTAGATCGTGGCCATTATTCCTTAACGGCCAGCTTTCAGGCATAGCGTTCAGGGCGGGGCGAGTATTCCCGCTCAGCGGGACCGTTGGACCCGGGCCTCATCCCAGACGGGTTCCTCCGACTCGTAGACCCTGCCGTCGGAGCCGAAGACCAGGAACCTGTCGAAGGACTTGGCGAACCAGCGATCGTGGGTGACCGCCAGGACGGTTCCTTCAAAAGCATTGACCGCCCGTTCCAGGGCTTCGCCGGAGTGCAGGTCAAGGTTGTCAGTCGGTTCGTCGAGGAGGAGCAGGGTCGCTCCCGAGAGTTGCAGCAACAGGATCTGAAAACGGGCCTGCTGACCTCCCGACAACGAATCGAAGGCCTGCTCTGCCTGTGCGGCCAAGCCATAACCGTCCAGGGCGCCCGAGGCTGCCTCGCGAGCCAGGCCCGAACGGTGCTCGTCACCACGGTGCAGGATGTCGAGCAGGGAACGATGGCCCAGATCGGGCCGGATATGCGTTTGGGCGAAGTAGCCCGGCCGGATGCGGGCGCCGAGCTTGACCTTGCCCTCATGGGGGACCTCGGTCAGGGTGATATCCGAGACGGGCAGGTGCTCGCGTTCGGGATCGGTGCCGCCGGCGGCGAGCAGCCGCAAGAAGTGCGATTTGCCCGAACCATTGGAACCGAGCACGCCCACCCGGTCCCCGAACCAGACCTCGGTGGAGAAGGGCTTCATCAACCCGGTCAGCTCCAGTTTCGTGGCCACCACTGCCCGTTTGGCGGTGCGTCCGCCTTTGAGTCGCATCTTGACGTTCTGCTCCATCGGCAGCGCCTCGGGAGGGCCGATCTCCAAGAACTTCGCTAACCGGGTCTGTGCCGCGCTGTACCGGGTGGCCATATCGGAGCGGAACGCCGCCTTGTTCTTGTACATGTTCACCAGCTCCTTGAGCTTGGCGTGCTCCTCGTCCCACCGTTTGCGCAGTTCCTCGAACCGGGCGTTGCGGTCCGCACGAGCCTCGCCGTAGGTGCCGAAGGACCCGCCATGGATCCATGCGGAGGCCCCGTTGACGCCGGGTTCAAGGGTGACGATGCGTTCGGCGGCCTGGTTCAGCAGCTCGCGGTCGTGACTGATGAACAGCACGGCCTTGTCGGAGCTGCGCAGCTTGCCTTCCAGCCAACGCTTACCCGGGACGTCGAGGTAGTTATCCGGTTCGTCGAGCAGCAGCACCTCGTCGTTGCCGGCGAAGAGGGCCTCCAGGACCAGCCGTTTTTGCTCGCCACCGGAGAGCGTGGTCGCCGGGCGGTGGGCGGCGCGTTCGAAGGGCAGGCCGAGGGCCTCCATGCAGACCACGTCCCAGACGGTCTCAATGTCGTATCCGCCCACGTCACCCCAGTCCACGATCGCCTGGGCGTAACGCATCTGCGTCTTCTCCTCGGCCGCGGGGCCGGAGTGGTCCTCGAGCATGGCGTCCTCGGCGGCTGCCAGCTCGGCCGCAGCCTTCGCCAGGGCGGGAGGTGCTGCGGAAACGAGGAGATCGCGCACCGTGGACTCGTCACGGACCTGGCCGACGAACTGGCGCATGATGCCCATCGACCCCGAAAGGCCGACGGTCCCGCCGTCGGCGGTGAGGTCACCGGCGATGATCTTGAACAGCGTGGTTTTCCCGGCACCATTGGGTCCGATCAGGGCTGTCTTGCTGCCGTTGCCGACCTTGAAGGAGACCTCGTTCAGCAGCTGCGTGCCATCGGAGAGAAAATAGTCGATCCCGGCAACATCAATATGACCCATCCGGCCAGTCTAGGGGCGATCAGGTATGGCTTCCCAACCCCGACCTGTGGGGGACAACGCCCGTGTTCGCTATTGGATCCCTGCTCAGGCCAGTTAGGCCAGACTCCGGTGACAGCCCTGCGGAATCACCGTAGATTAAGTCATATGAAACTTACTGGAGCACTCGAAAAAGCATTCAACGACCAAGTGACCCTCGAGCTCGAGGCTTCCATGGTGTACCGCCAGCTGGCCATCGAAATGGACGTCCACGACCTGCCCGGTATCGCCGGCTGGTTCCGGGCCCAGTCCCATGAGGAAGTCGTTCACGCCGAGAAGTTCATTGCCCATATGACGGATCGCGACGCGAGCCCGGCCATCGGCGACATCAAGGCTCCGGGTGTGAAGACCGATACCGTCCTGAAGGCCTTTGAAGCATCGCTGGCCCATGAGGTCAAGGTGTCCGAAGCCATCCGCAGCCTCTACCGTCTGGCCCAGCAGGAGGGGGACATCGACGCGCTGCCGCTGCTGAACTGGTTCGTCGAGGAGCAGCTGGAGGAAGAAGCCACGGTGGGAGAAATTATCGGTCGCGTCCGCCTGATCGGCAAGGACGGCAACGGGTTGCTGCGCCTGGACGCAGAGCTCTCGGCCCGGCCGGGCGCCGGCGACGCGGCTTAACCTCCCAGCTCCCGGCGCATTCTTTCGAGCTCGCGCCGATCCTTCTTCGTTGGACGCCCCGTTCCGCGGTCGCGGACCGGAACCATCAACGATGGCGCCTTCGGGCGCGCAGGGGTGTGGTCGGTGTAACAACTGGCCGCTGCTTGTGCGCCCACGCGCTTGGAAATGAGGGCGCGCACCTCGAGGATCTTCTCGAACCCGGATTCCCGGACCCGGATCATGTCCCCGGGAACAATGACCGCCGCGGCCTTGGCCGGGCGGTCGTTGAGTCTGACGTGGCCGGCCCGGCAGGCCGCCGTCGCCGCGGAGCGGGTCTTGAAGGCGCGCACTCCCCAGAGCCATGCGTCGATGCGTACCGCTTTGTCCAGAATCTTCATGACCCTCGAGCCTAGCCGCCGATGGCGGGAATCTATGGGCCGACGGTGCGTGCCGTTCCGGATCCCAGGCCTAAGGCGGCACAGGCCTGGGCCGCGGTGTCCTCGATCAGGCGTTCGGCATCTGCTTGGAGCTCGGGGAGGGCCGCAGGCCCGGAAGCAATAGAGAAGGCCGCTGTTAGTCCTGCCTCCCGGCAGGTGGCGGCATCGAGTTGAACTGCTCCGGCGATGACGACGACCCGGGTGTCCGGGTTGGCCGTGCGGCGGACGGCATCAACGACCTTGCCGCCGAGGGACTGGGTATCCAGTCGTCCCTCGCCGGTGAGCACCACGTCGGCACCGGCCAGGGCGTTGCGCAGTCCGACGGCGGTGGAGACCAGTTCAGCCCCCGGGACGGTTTCGGCTCCGACGAGGGACACCAAGGCCAGGGGCAGCCCGCCGGCGGCGCCGAAACCTGGTTGTTTGGCCGCGGCTTCGGCGTCGAGCACGGTCGCCAGATGGGCGAGCCCGGCATCCAGGGTGGCAACATCGGAGTCGGTGGCCCCCTTTTGGGGGCCGAAGACGGCTGCGGCTCCCCGCGGACCGCAGAGCGGGTTGTCGACATCCACAGCGATCCTCCAAGAGATGGTGGCAGCCCGTGGATGCAGCGTCTTGACGTCCACGCGGGCGATGGACGACAGCGCGCCGCCCCCGGGGCCGACGGGGCTGCCCTGGGCATCGAGGAACCGGGCACCCAGGGCGGTGAGCATCCCGGTGCCTCCGTCGGTCGTGGCGGAGCCGCCGATACACAGCAGGATCTCGGATACCCCGGCATCGAGCAGGCGGGCAGCGATGAGACCGACCCCGTAGGTGTCTGCGTCCAGGGGCCGTAGGTCGAGATCTGCGACCTGGGGCAACCCGTTGGCTTCGGCAGCCTCGATGATTCCCGTGCTGCCGTCCGCGGAGAGCCCGTACCGTGCCGTGCAGGGCCGGCGTAGGGCATCAGTGGTTTCTGCGGTCAACGGTTCCGTGCCCCAGGTGGCGAGCAGTGCGTCCAGGGTGCCTTCCCCGCCGTCGGCCATAGGCAGTTCGATGATGGTGGCCGCGGGGCCGGCGACGGCGCGTGCCCCGCGGGCCAGCGCCGCGGCAGCCTGTGCGGCGGAAGCACTGCCCTTGAACGAATCGGGGGCGACGACGATGACGGGAGAGGGGGTGGGGCTCATGGCTCCACTCTAGGGGAGTTCGGTTCGAAGGAATATGGATTAAGTGTCCACTATTTGAACGGTTGCTTCGAAGGAAGCTGTGCAGGATGCACTGTTGAGTGGTTTTCTCGGAAGGATGAGGGATCAGTGGGAGGGGGCCTGCTCCGCGCGCTGCTCGGGCGGGTGGCGGGCCGCGATGATGGACAGTTGCAATGAAGCTGCCTGGGCCGGGATCCGCGGATCGAGTCCCGTTAGTTCGGCGATGCGTTCCAGGCGTTGCAAGGTCGTGTTCCGGTGCAGGAAGAGCTCTCGGGCCGTGGCCGAAACCGAGGCGCCGCAGTCCAGGAAAGCCAGTACCGTCTGGCGGTGACCGGCGCTCAGGGAGTCCACCCGGTGGGCCCAGGAAATCCTGGTTGCCGCGGGTAGGCAGGAGGCGCTGAGCTCGGGGGCCAGCTCATCGAGTTTGAGAATCCCGGAAGCCGGTGCCTCGGGGAGGAGCTCGGGGGCGCTGGCCAGTGCGCCCAGGGCCTGGGCCGCCCCGGACAGATCGTCGCCACCGGCGCAGGAGCCACCATCAAGGACGATGGTCCCCGCCGGGGGGATCTGCGCGGCCCGGGAGTCGGGTCGGGTGGACCGGACCCCGGTCAGCACCCACAGTGCTCCGCCGAAGCGGGCCCGCCGCTGGGGTCCGGGCAAACGTGCCTGCTCCACCTCGGGTTCCAGGGTACCGGCGGTTTGATGGTCCAGGACGGCGTAGAGCCTCCACGGGGCCGCCATCTCGGGCAGCCCGGAGGCCAACGCCTGCGTGATGGCCGAACCATCCACTTCCCCGGATACCAGTCCGGAGAGCAACTCGCGGTCGGCGGCTTCCCGACGGGCCGAATCGTCGAGTTCTCGTTCGCGTTCCAAGAGCAGGACCGTGGTCAGGACCAGCACCTGGGCCACCGGTGAAACCCGCTCAGGGGGCCCGGTGATCCCCAGTACCCCGACGATCTTCCCGTCGAGCCGTAAGGGCAGGTTCACTCCCGGACGTTCCGCGGGCGATCCGCCGTCGTGCACGATCCCCGGCTCGCCTCCGGCGACGGCCCGTGCGACCGTATGGGTCGAACCGACACGATCGGGATCCGTGGAAGCAATGATCCGTCCCGCCGGATCCATCATGTTGATGTTGAACTCCAGCGTCGGGGCGACCTGGTCGATGACGCGTTGAGCCAGTTCGTGGCTGAGGGGCTGGGTCATGCCGTCAGTTTAGGGGGTGGACGTCAGCAGGAGGGTCTCGATGGACTGTCCGAGGATGTCCACGGCCTCGGGGGAGAGTGCGTCTCCGGTGATCAGTACATCGGCTGCACCGAGTTCGGCGATCTGGCAGAGACCGGTGATGCCCCATTTGCTGTGGTCGGCGACGACGACGAGTTCTGCCGCTGCGGCCATGAACGCCCGGTTGGCTTGGGCTTCGAGCATATTAGGGGTGGTAAAGCCGTCTTCGGCGGTCATGCCGTGGATTCCCATGAAGCAGATGTCAACATGCAGTTGGGCCAGGGCTGTAGTGGCCAGGGGGCCCACCAGGGCATCCGAGGGGGTGCGGGTGCCACCGATGAGGATCACCGATTGTGAGGCGTTCTCGGCACTGTAGAAGATCTCGGCGATGCGAGGGGAATTGGTGACCACCGTCAGATCGGCAATGCCCGTGCACTGACCGGCCAGGGCATAGGTCGTGGTTCCGGAGTTCAGTGCGACGGACATGCCCGGCTCGATCAGTTCCGCCGCACGCAGAGCCAAGGCCTCCTTCTCGGGTGCCGCGAGGCCGAGTTTGCGGATGAAGCCAGGCTCGACGCTGGTGGCCGACTGTTCACGGGTTGCCCCGCCATGGACCTTGACCAGTTCCCCGGCCGATGCCAGCGCATTCAGGTCTCGCCTGACGGTCATCTCCGAGATCCCCAACTCGTGGGAGAGTTCGGTAACCCGCACCTGTCCGTATTTGTTCAACTCGTCCAAGATGTGCCGACGACGTTGCGGCGGGAGCATTTCTGCCATGATCGGGCACCTTTTCTGGGATGGGCGGGTGGTCAAAGGAGGGGCACGCCGTGTGACATGCTCCGCCCAGCATAGTCGAGGTTCGAAATTGTGCGAATGAATTGGCGAAAGCAAAACCCCGAGGAGACGCGGCGTAGGGCCATTCACAATTCGTTGACAGTCACCCCTTGTGCTCGAAAGTGACCCGTGCCATAGTAACGGAAAGTCTGATTGCGTTGCTTTATGATCGACTTTGAGCGTTTCTTCAAGAATTCTCCGTCGCTTGGCACCTGAAAACGGGTCTGCGGCACAACCCAAGGAGTCACCGTGGCACATTCCAACCCTCGGAAGAGCGGATATTCGTTCGCACCCAGCCCGTCCTCGCTCGGAGCGGGCCTCAGCGTCCCGGTGGGCCGCCGATCGGTTCTCGGTGGTGCCGTGGGCCTCTCGGCCATGGCCGCCTTGACGGCCTGCGGAGGAGGCGGGGGCGGCTCTGACGTCAAGGAGGGCACCGGCGCCATCTCCTTCGGTTCCAACCAGTCCGACGCCGTGCCGAAGGCCGCCTATCAGAAGATGATCGACACCTTCAAGAAGGACTCGGGCTCCAAGGTCAGCATCAACACCGTGGACCACAACACCTACCAGGAGCAGATCAACTCCTACCTGCAGGGCGAACCCGATGACGTGTTCAGCTGGTTTGCCGGATACCGCATGCGTTTCTTCGCCGACCAGGGGCTGGCCGGGGACATCAGCTCGGTCTGGGACAGCATCGGTGACGATTTCAGTGAGGCCTTCAAGGCCTCCGCGACCGCAACGGACGGAAAACAGTACTTCGTTCCAGTTTCCTACTACCCGTGGGCGGTCTTCTACCGCAAATCGGTTTTCGCGGATAAGGGCTACGAGATCCCGACCACCATTGACGAGTACATGACGTTGAGTCAGGAGATGCAGAAGGACGGGCTAACCCCCATCGGTCTGGGCGATAAGGACGGCTGGCCGGCCATGGGCACCTTCGACATCCTGAACATGCGCATCAACGGGTACGACTTCCACACCAGCCTCCTGGCCGGCGAGGAGTCGTGGGAATCGGACGAGGTCAAAGAGGTCTTCAACGCCTGGACCAAGCAGATGCCCTACCACCAGAAGGGCGGCTTGGGCAGGGATTGGCAGGAAATGGCCCAGGGGCTGCTGCAGAAGAAGACCGGCATGGCGGTATTCGGGATGTCCATCTCCCAACAGTTCCAGGGAGCCGAAGGCGGCGACGCCCTCGAGGACCTGGATTTCTTCAAGTTCCCGAAGATGAACGACGAACACGGCACGGATTCCATCGATGCCCCGACCGATGGGTTCATGATGAGCGCCAAGACGGAAAACGGTGGAACGGCCATGAAACTGCTGGAGTTCCTGGGGAGTGCCGAAGCCGAGCAGATCAACACCGAAGCAGATAGGTCGATCGTGGGCCCGGCCAACGATATCGATACCTCCAACTACACGGCACTGCAGAAGAAGGCCGTGGAGCTGGTCGGGGAAGCCAAGCACACCGCCCAGTTCCTGGACCGCGACACCCGCCCGGACTTCGCCTCCACCGTGATGATTCCCTCACTTCAGGCCTTCATCAAGAACCCGAAGGACATCAACAACATCCTGAAGGACATCGAGGCACAGAAGAAGGCCATCTTCACCGCCTGATTCCGGTGCAGGAGAGGAACACCATGACAACGACGACGCAGCACGCGCCCCCAACCAAACCCCGTAAGGTCCGCCGCTACAGCACCACCGACCGGGTGGTACTCACCCTGATGCTCGGTGCCCCGGCGCTCGTGGTGCTGGCCTTCATCTGGGGGCCGGCGCTGGGATCGGTGTTCCTCTCCTTCACCCGGTGGAACGGGGTGACACCCATGGAACCCGTCGGGTTCCAGAACTATCATCAAGCGGCCACCATCTACCCTCCGTTCTGGCCGGCGCTGCAACACAACGTGATCTGGCTGCTGGTCCTGGGACTCGTGGCCACACCGTTGGGCCTGTTCTTGGCCGTGCTACTGGATAAGAACATCAAGGGCACCCGCGTGTACCAGAGCATCTTCTACATGCCGGTGGTGCTCTCCCTGGCCCTGGTCGGCTTCATCTGGACGCTGCTCTACTCGCAGGATCAGGGACTGATCAACCAGCTCACCGGGGCCAACGTGAACTGGCTGGGCAACTCGGATATCAACCTGTGGGCCGTCCTTGTGGCGGCCAGCTGGCGACACGTCGGCTACATCATGATCCTCTACCTAGCCGGCCTGAAGGGGGTCGACGAATCGATCAAGGAAGCGGCGGCCATCGATGGCGCCAACCAGCGCCAGACGTTCTTCCGCGTCGTGTTCCCGACACTGAAACCCATCAACGTGATCGTGCTGGTGGTGACGGTGATCGAGGGGCTGCGCGCCTTCGACATCGTCTACATCATCAATAAGGGAACCAACGGACTTGAACTGCTGTCGGTGCTGATCACCAACAACATCATCGGCGAAGCCAGCCGGATCGGCTTCGGATCGGCGATCGCCGTCATCCTGCTGGTGATCTCGCTGGTCTTCATCATCACCTACCTGGTTCAGACCTTCACGAAGGAGGGGGCCAAATGAGCGCCGCCACCACAACCCCCGACGGACCGCAGCCGGATCGCATCGTCGCCCACGAGGCGGCAGTGGACACGATGGATACACCCGACCGGGGCCGCCGTGGAGCCGACCACGGCAATAACGCTTCGGGCCCGGCCCCTCATCCGGGCCGGAAGAACAAGGCGCCGCTCCGCCCGGGGCGGGTCATCCTGCACACCGGCCTCATCATCTGGGCGGTGTTGTGGCTGGCCCCGCTCGCGTGGGCCGTCTACACCTCCCTGCGCCCCTACGCGGAAACGGCTGAAAAGGGGTATGTGTCCCTGCCGGACACCCTGAACTTTGATAACTACACCACTGCCTGGACCCAGGCCGATCTGCCCCACTATTTCCTGAACTCGCTGTACATCGCCGTCCCGGCGGTCATCATCGTGCTGTTCATGTCCTCGATGGCGGCTTTTGTGCTGGCCCGCTTCAGCTTCAAACTCAACCTGTTCATGCTGATGTTCTTCACCGCGGCGAACCTGCTGCCCCAGCAGGTCATCATCACCCCGCTCTACCGCATGTTCCTGAGCCTGGACATCTACAACACCCAGTTCGGCGTCGTCCTGATCAACGTGGCTTTCCAGATGGGCTTCTGTGTTTTCGTGCTCAGCAACTTCATGAAGGCACTGCCCGACGAACTGGGAGAAGCCGCGCAGGTCGACGGTGCCGGGGTCTGGCGGCAGTTCTACCAGATCGTCCTGCCTCTGACCCGCCCCGCGCTCGCGGCCCTGGCAACGCTTGAATTCGCGTGGATCTACAACGACTTCTTCTGGGCGCTGGTCCTGCTGCGTGATGGTGACGCCATGCCGGTGACCAGTGCGTTGAACAACCTCAAGGGAGCGTTCTTCACCGATAACAATCTCGTGGCCGCCGGTGCGGTCATGATCGCCCTGCCCACAGTGATCTTGTTCATGATCCTGCAGAAGCACTTCGTCGCCGGGTTGACCCTCGGCAGCAATAAGTAGGAGAAGCACCGTGACCCAGCAGCAGTCCCTGCCGTACCACCTCGACCCCTCACCCGGCGCCGGCACGTTGCCCGCACGCGCCCACCTTTCCTCGGACCGGCCGGAAGCAACCCTGAACGGGGACTGGGGTTTCAGATATTCCGCGTCCGTGGCTGCCGCCCACCAGGACCCTGCCGCGCAGGACTCCCGGTTCCCCCATACGGTGGCCGTTCCCGGACACTGGGTCCTTGATGCGGCCAACGGGTCCCTGATCACCGGAAGAATCAACCGCTTCGGCAGCCCCTGGTACACCAACGTCGACTACCCGTTTCCGCTGGATCCGCCCTATGTCCCCGACGAAAACGGCACGGGAGACTATCTGCGCGAATTCACGCTGGAGGACCTGGGTTTCAGCGCAGCAGTCCTGGCCGGCCTGGGCCGGGTGATCCTGCGTTTCGAAGGCGTGGAATCGACGTTCAAGGCCTGGCTCAACGGCACAGAACTCGGCCACGCCTCGGGTAGCCGACTCAGCCACGAATTCGATGTCACGGACCACCTGCACCACGGGATCGGGAGCAACCGGCTCGTCGTCCGGGTGCATGCCTTTGCTGCCGCCAGTTATCTGGAAGACCAAGACCAATGGTGGCTGCCGGGCATCTTCCGCGACGTCACACTGATCGGCGAACCTGCCGCAGGCATCCAGGATGTGCGTATCGTCGCCGATTACCACGACGGTGCCGGCCACCTCGCCCTCGAAGCCGAGGCCCCGGCCAGGGCCTACCCGCTGCGGCTCTCGATCCCGGAACTGGGGATCGAACACCGGATCGAAGCACCGACCGGTGGAACCGCTACAGCAAAAATCGACGTGGCCGTCGGACCGGTCCTGGGCTGGAGCGCCGAAACGCCGCGGCTCTACGCGGCCACGCTGGCCTCCAGCGAAGAAACGGTATCGCTACGACTGGGATTCCGTCGGGTCGACATCTCCGACGGAGTGCTGCGCGTCAACGGTGCACCCATCCGTTTCCGCGGGGTCAACCGGCATGAATTCCACCCGAGGGTTGGACGCGCCATTACCGCCGAATTCACCCGCAGCGAGCTGGAAACCATGAAGCGGCACAACATCAACGCCATCCGCACCAGCCACTACCCGCCGAACCACCATCTGCTCGACCTCGCCGACGAACTCGGGTTCTGGCTCATCGACGAATGCGACCTGGAGACCCACGGCTTCGTCGCCACCGGCTGGGAAGCAAACCCTTCGGATGACCCGATCTGGCTTCCTGCCTACCTGGACCGGATCGAGCGAACCTGGCGCCGCGACGCGAACCACTCCTCAGTGGTGATGTTCTCGCTGGGCAACGAATCAGGTACCGGCGCCAACCTGGCCGCCATGGCCGACTGGCTGCGCAGCCATGACCCCATGCGTCCCATCCACTACGAGGGCGACCACGAGGCCCGCTACACCGACGTCTACTCGCGGATGTATGCCACCCCGACCGAATCGGATTCGCTTCTGGCACGGAACCCCGTCCCCTGGGTGAGCGCCGAAGGTTCTGACAGGATTTCAGCCCAGCCCTACATCTTGTGCGAGTACGTCCACGCCATGGGCAACGGCCCCGGCGGGATGAGCGATTACGAGGCCCTCTTCGACACCCACCCACGGGCGGCAGGTGGTTTCGTCTGGGAATATAAAGACCACGGGATCCTCGCCTCCACCCCGGATGGCCGGCAGGTGTACGCCTACGGTGGTGACTTCGCCGAGCCGATCCACGATTCCAACTTCGTCTTGGACGGACTCGTTTTCGCCGACGGCACCCCGAGCCCGGGACTCATCGAATATGCCAAGGTCATCGAACCCTTCAGGGTCACCATCGGGGAAGATCTCCGAATCCAGAACCGTCAGGACTTCGAAGACACCACCGGGTACACCTTCCACTGGCGGATCGATGGTGCCGACAGGGGACCCGAAGCGGCGGGGGAGCCCCTGGCCGCCGGCATCCTTGAGGTGCCGACCACTGCGCCCCGGTCCACCAGCACTCTTGCCCTCCCGGCGGCGGCGAATAAGCACCCCGGTGCCCTGCTGAGCGTTTCCGTACACCTGGCAGAGCCGACCTGGTGGGCCCCTGCCGGCCACGAGGTGGCCTGGGGACAGGGTTTGACCACTGGTCGTCCGGGCCCCGCAGAGGATCCAGAGCTCGCCAAGCACCCCGGAGGCACTGCTGCGCAGCCCTGGGAGCTGGCCGCCTTCGACGAGGCCGGATTATTGCGCTCCCTCGCGGAGCTGGAGCTGGCCGGTCCCGAACTGTTGGCCTTTAGAGCCCCCACCGATAACGACGATGGGACCATCGAACCCAGCCGCGGGATGCGCCCCGGGGGTCCGGATACCGTCGGGACCAATGCACAGGCCCCCGAGGATTTCGATTGGGATGCCTATGCGGGGCTGGCCCCCGAACCCGTGAGAGCCATCGCCGAAAAGTGGCGTGCCGCGGGGCTGCACCGGCTGCAACGCCGGACCGTGTCGACGCGGGCAACGGCCGGGGAACTGGCCAGTGCCCACCGCTATGGTGCCCCGGCCCGGCCCGAAGGCTTCGGCGTGGACCTGAACTTCAGCGCCACCGGCACGTCCCTGCGCCTGCGGGCACGGATGGAAGCCTTGCAGGAGTACGGATTCCCTCTGGCCCAACTGGGGCTTGGCTTCACGCTGCCAGCCGCGGTATTGACTGACGCCTCCACCGCCCGATTCACCGGGGCGGGGCCGGGTGAAAGCTATGCGGACTCCCGTGCGGCCCAACGTTTCGGCACCCACCCGCTGCCGGTCGGAGCATTGCGCACCGACTATCCGCGCCCCCAAGCCAACGGCCGCCGCGGTGATCTGCGGTCCCTCGACCTTGAACTGGTGGACGGCAGGACCCTTCGGCTGACCATCCTCGACGGGCCGCCGGATACCGGATTTACGCTCAGCCCGTGGAGCCAGCAGGAACTGGCCGCCGCCAGCCACCCCACCGAGCTGCCCGAATCCACCCACTGGCATCTGGGAATCGACGCCGGACAGCATGGCCTGGGCAGCCGTTCCTGCGGTATCGACGTCGCCGAACCGGAGGCCTTCACCGCACGCCGTGCCGAGCTGCTCCTCGAGCTGGCCGTCCTCCCGGGCGGGGATGGAACGGCATGAGTCTCCATTCGCTGAGCGGGCACGGCGTGGCCCTGATCCTGCAGACCGCCGGCGATCCCGCCGTCGTGCACTTCGGCGCCGATCCGGGGGACCCGCCTGAGCAGGAATCCACCGGCCCGGTGCTGCATTCGAATTATGACCACCCGCTCACGTTGCCGCTATGGCCTCAAGCCAGTGCCGGCTGGGCCGGGACCCCGTTCCTCGAGGGCGGACGGGGTGGCCGGGACACCTCAGTGAGCTTCGCCAACCCCCGGGTCACCACCGGGGAAAGCCAGCTCACCCTCTCAACCACGGATGCCCAGACCGGGCTGAAACTAGCCACCGATCTCGAACTGCTGCCCGGCGGTCTGCTGCGCCTGCGCCATACCCTGACCAATATCGGGGAGGACGGCTATGAAGTCAGGGCGTTGAACGCCATGCTTCCCGTCGGGCAACAGGCCACCGAACTCTTGGACACCGCAGGACGCTGGTCCCGTGAACGCTCCGAACAGCGACTGCCCTTCGGCATCGGAACCCATGCCCGGACCGGTCGTCGAGGGCGTACCGGGCATGACGCACCCCTGCTGCTCGCCGCTGGCACCCCGGGCTTCGCCAACCGCAGGGGCGAACTCTGGGCCGCGCATTTGGGGTGGAGCGGAAATAGCACGGTCTTCGCTGAACGCAGCACCAATCCAAGCCACCTCCTCGGTGCCGGCGAACTACCGGGAACCGGTGAAATCGTCCTCGAAACCGGGCAGAGTCATATCAGTCCGTGGGTGTACTTCGCCTATTCGGATACCGGGCTTGACGGGGTGTCCGCCCGTTTCCACACCTATTTGCGCTCACGCGCCAACCATCCGCGCCGGACACGGCCCGTGGTGCTGAACACCTGGGAAGCCGTCTACTTCCAGCACGACCTCAGCGAGCTGATCTCGCTGGCCGAAGCCGCCGCCGAGGCCGGCGTGGAACGATTCGTGCTCGACGACGGATGGTTTGGTTCCCGCCGCGATGACACCTCAGGTCTGGGGGACTGGCAGGTCTCACCCCAGGTCTGGCCCGAGGGCCTGACCCCCCTGATCAGCCAGGTCAACGCGTTGGGCATGGAATTCGGCCTCTGGGTGGAACCCGAAATGGCCAACCCCGATTCCGAACTGGCCACCGGCCACCCCGACTGGCTCTGCCGGGCCCGCGGCGACCAGCTCGCCCCGACCTGGCGGAACCAATACGTCGTGGACCTCACCATCCCTGCGGCCTACGCCCACATCTTCACCGCCCTGGACACGGTGCTGACCGATGCGGAACGGGCCGGAACGCCGATCGCGTTCCTGAAATGGGACCAGAACCGTGACCAGACCGATATGGCCTCGGCCGGAAGACCCTCACAACATCGGCAGACCCTGGCCGCCTACACCCTGATGGATGAACTGAAGGCCGCACATTCAGGATTGGAAATCGAAGCCTGCTCCTCGGGGGGAGCCCGGGTCGATCTGGGGGTGCTCGAACACGCCGACAGGGTGTGGGCCTCGGATTCCAACGACGCCCTGGAACGCCAACATATTCAGGAACTGACCCAACGGCTCCTGCCTCCCGAGCTGGTGGGACAACATATCGGCCCGGCCACAGCCCACACCTCGGGACGCACCCACGCACTGGCCTTCCGCGGGATCACCGCCCTCTTCGGGCACTTCGGGCTGGAATGGGATATCCGTGAAGCCCAGGGGGCCGACCGGCAGACCCTGCACCAGCTGGTCGGGCTCTACCGGAAGCACCGGCGGCTGCTGCATTCCGGGGTTTCGGTCCGGGCCGATCTCGGCGATGACGCGTTCAGCCTGTACGGCACCGTAGCCGCCGACGGGTCCGAGGCGCTCTATGCCTTTGCCTTGCTGCGTTCCTCCGTCGGGGTCGGCCCCGGCGTCATGGCCCTGCCGGGTCTGCGGCCGGAGAAGACATACCGGGTCTCGGCCATCGTGCCGGGTAACGAACCGGGAACCTTCATTCACCGGGAACCGCCGGCCTGGCTCAACAACGGCTTCGTCGCCACCGGCAACTACTTATCAACCGTTGGATTGGCCTTACCTGCCCTGAATCCCGAGCGGGCCATCCTGCTCCACGCCGAAGCACTGGAGGCTTTGTGAGCACCATGAACAGCCCCACCGAAACCACCGATACCGAGGCCCTCCGTCGGCCAGTCCGCACCCGGATGGCTGATGGCCGTGAACTGTTGTATTTCTTCGACCATCCCGACCAGCACGAGGACTTCGTCCCCCCGGCAGACCTGCGCGAACTGCCCGAGCGGCCCGCCGCCGCCCGTCTGCGCCGGGACCCGCTGACCGGGGAGTGGGTTTCCTTCGCTGCCCACCGGCAAGGAAGAACCCATCTGCCCCCTGCCGACGAATGCCCGCTCTGCGCTTCGGCCCCCGACCGGTCCACCGAGGTTGCTGCAGCACAATACGACGTCGTCGTCTTCGAGAACCGTTTCCCCTCCTTCGGTCCGGGGCAGCACGAACACGATCGCTCCGATGCGCTGGGTGCCACCTACCCCGCTGAAGGCCGCTGCGAGGTGATCGCCTTTGGTGCCGATCATGAGGACTCCTTCGGCGACTTGGGTCCACAACGGGCCCGGACCGTCGTGGAAGCCTGGGCCCAGCGCACCGCAGAACTTTCGGCACTGCCGGGTGTCGAGCAGGTCTTCGCCTTCGAGAACCGGGGCGCCCAGATCGGGGTGACCCTGCACCATCCACATGGGCAGATCTATTCCTACCCCTATGTCACCCCGCGGACCCTCACCCAACTGGAGCAGGCACAACGGCACCGTGCAAAAACGGGGCGCAACCTCATGCAGGACGTGTTGGACTTTGAAGTGGGAGAAGGAACCCGGGTGGTGGAGCGGACCGAGCATTTCACCGTTTTTGTGCCCTTCGCCGCCCGCATGCCCATCGAGGTCCACGTGGTTCCGAACCGGCACGTGGCGGACCTGGCGGGACTGACCGGCGAAGAACGGGCCGATCTGGCAGAGGTCTACTTGCGTCTGATCCGTGGCGTCGACGCCCTCTACTTGACCCCTACCCCGTATATCGCCGCATGGTTCCAAGCCCCCGTCAGGCATCCGGGCGCCGAGGAACTGCGTCTGCACCTGCAGCTGACGTCCCCGCGTCGGGCGGAAGACAAACTGAAATACCTGGCAGGATCGGAAGCCGCGATGGGGGCCTTCATCGCCGACGTCACTCCCGAGACCACTGCAGAACGCCTGCGCGTGGCGCTCGGAACACTGAACGGAGCCACCTCATGAGCCAGCCGGACACCGAGGTCCTTGAGGCCCTTTCGGCGGCCTTCTCCACCCTCTTTGGCGGCCGACCAGATGGCGTGTGGGCGGCGCCCGGTCGGGTGAACCTGATGGGGGAACATACCGACTACAACGAAGGCTTTGTGCTTCCTTTTGCCTTGGAGAATAGTGCCCGGGTCGCCGTGACCCTGCGGCCCACGGGGCCGGCACGGCTGCGGGCAGCCTCCCTGCAGGGGGCAGATCCTGCCGGAACCGGGCAGGCGGCCCTGGCCGGCGAAATTGCCGAGGTGGATCTGACCGATCTTCACCCCGCAGGCGTCGCCCCCTGGGCCAGATATTTGGCAGGGGTCATGTGGGCCCTCCAACAGCGGGGGCACCCCGTGCCCGGGCTGGATATCCTGCTGGATTCGGACGTCCCGTCGGGGGCCGGGCTCTCTTCCTCGGCGGCCATTGAATGCGCGGTGGCCCTGGCCCTGGACGAACTGCTGGAGATCGGCATCGAACGCGAAGAACTGGTGTTGGTTTGCCAGCAGGCGGAGAACGACTTCGTGGGGGCGCCCACCGGGATCCTGGATCAGTCGGCTTCCCTGCTGGGCACTTCGGGCCACGCATTGTTTTTGGACTGCCGCAGCAGGGTCTCCCGGCAGGTGCCGCTGGATCTGGTGGCCGAATCCCTGGTGTTGCTGGTCATCGACACCCGCGTCGTCCACGCGCACGAGTCCGGCGGGTACAAGGATCTTGTTGCGGCCTGCGCCCGCGGTGCTGCAGGGCTGGGGGTGGCCGCACTGCGTGATGTGGGTCCCGAGCGGCTGCCGGAGGCCGCCGAGGTCCTGGACGCCCCGACCTTTTCCAGGGTGCGCCATATTGTGACCGAGAACCAACGGGTCCTGGAGACGGTGGCGGCATTGGAGGCCGAGGGGCCGCGAACCATCGGTGCCCTGTTGAACGCCAGCCACGCTTCGATGCGTGATGACTTCGGGATCTCCTGCGTCGAACTCGATGCTGCCGTCGAGGCCGCCCAGCAGGCCGGGGCGCTCGGAGCCCGGATGACCGGGGGCGGATTCGGTGGTTCGGCGATCGCCCTCGTCGATGCCGCCGCAGCGCAGACGGTGGGGGACGCGGTCCGTGAGCGCTTCGCCGCCGATGGGTACGGGAGTCCGGAGATCTTCGCCGTCCTGCCCGGCGCCGGCGCCCGGAGGCGGGACGGGCGGGCATGAAGAAGGCCCCGGCTTTCGGGGGGAGAAAGCCGGGGCCGGATTCATCACTCGCACCTGATGAGGTACTTAAAACACTAAGGTCCGAACCTAGTTGTTCGCTGTGCGTGCGGTGGGGGTTGACTGCAAACCACGGGTAATGTGGCGAGCGTCACCCACTCCTGAAACCCGCGAGGTGTTTTTAGTGCGCAACCGCACCGCTACCGATCAGCAAGGCACGGTCCTGTCACGGGCCATGCGTCCGGTCAACCATCTGGTCGAAAAGTTCATTCCCTCGGCGCTGGTCTTCGCCATCGTGCTGACCTTCATCGTCGCCGTCCTGGCGTTGGCCCTGACCGGTTCCTCCCCGGTACTGATTATCAAAAGCTGGGGTGACGGGCTGGCCGGGTTGCTGGCCTTCATGACCCAGATGGCTCTGGTGCTCCTGCTGGGATATATCCTGGCCAACACCCGTCCGGTCCGCAGGCTTCTGGGGTTTCTGGGCGGGATCCCCCGTTCGCCGATCCAGGCCTACCTCTTCGTCTTCCTCGTGGCGGCCGTCGCCTCGCTGATCACCTGGGGCCTCGGGCTCGTCGTGGGAGCCCTGCTCGCCAAGGAGGTCGCAGCCCAGGGACGCGAACGCGGAATGAAACTGCATTTCCCGATGCTGGTGGCCTGCGGGTTCGCCGGATTCGTTGTCTGGCATATGGGCTACTCGGGTTCGGGGCCGTTGACAGCAGCCACCCCCGACTCCTTCATTGCCGAGGAGTTGGGTGCACCGCTGCCGATCTCGGAGACCACGTTCTCGAGCTGGAACATGATTGCTGCCGTCATCACGATCGCCGTCGTCGCCCTGGCCCTGTTCTTGATTGCGCCCCGACAGTCGGACAAGATCGTGGAGCTGACCCGTGATGCTCGTGAAGCGGGGGTGGTCGTCGAGGAGGAGGTCCTCACACCCGCGGACCGTGTCGATGCCAGCCGGCTGCCCACCTTGCTGTTGGGCATCATGCTGGTGGCCTACCTGGTCATCCATTTCGCCCAGGGTGGGAGCCTGACCCTGGACATCGTGAACTGGTCTTTCCTGGCACTGATCTTGTTGTTGGTGCGCCACCCGTTCGAGCTGGTGGCCCTCACCAAGGACGCTGCCTCGAACGTCGGGGAGATCCTGCTGCAGTTCCCGCTCTATGCGGGCATTCTGGGCATCATGCAGGGGAGCGGGTTGATTGTGCTGGTCTCCAACGCCTTCGTGGCGATCTCGACGCCCCAGACCTTCGGGGTCTTGGCGTTCCTCAGCGCCGGAGTGGTGAACTTCTTCGTCCCCTCAGGCGGCGGCCAATTCGCCGTTCAAGCCCCGATCATGCTCACGGCGGCCGAACAACTGGGAGTGGACCCCTCGGTCCCGATCATGGCCGTGGCCTACGGGGATCAGTGGACCAACATGATCCAGCCGTTCTGGGCGTTGCCGCTGCTGGCCATCGCGGGGCTGAAGATGCGTGACATTCTCGGATACACCACGATCGTGCTGATCGCTTCCGGGCTGGTCTTCGCCGCGACACTGGTGATCGTCTCGCTCTAGGCGGGGGAAAGCGCGGAACATGATGAAGGCCCCAGTCCGGGCAGGACTGGGGCCTTGCTGTTTCATCACTCGCACCTGATGAGGTACTGATAACTCTAGGGGCCGAAACTTTGAGCTACCTGTATGCCGCGTGGGTATTGCCCGGGATCGGTGTCTCCGGCCGGGAGGCTACTCCCCGTCGGCCGTCGCGGGCTTGTATTCCTCGACGGCTTCCGGGTCCCGTCCGGTCCAGATCTTCACGATGGCCCAGCCGACGGCGGTCAGCGGGACCGACAGTACTGCGCCGACGACGCCACTGAGCACGGTGCCGACGGTCAATGCGAGCAGGATGACCAGCGCGTGCAGGTGCAGGGCCTGACCCATGACGACGGGCTGGAGGAAGTTGCCTTCGAGCTGGTTCACCAGGATCACCACGCCGAGCACGATCAGGGCGACCACGGGGCCATTGGCCACCAAGGCGACCAACGAGGCCAGGATGCCGGCGAAGGTGGCTCCGACGATCGGGATGAAGGCGGTGATGAAGACGATGGCCGCCAAGGGCAGGGCCAAGGGAACCTGCAGGATCCACAAGGCGATTCCGATACCTGAGGCGTCAACGAAGGCGACGATGGCCGTGCCGCGGATGTAGCCACCCAGGGTGTGGATGGTGCGGTATCCGCTGGCGCGCCAGTGGGCGTCATGGCTGCGCGGGACCCAGGACAGGAAGAAGGCCCAGATCTTGTCGCCGTCCTTCAGGAAGAAGAACAGGATCACCAGCAGGAGGACCAGCCCGGTGAAGAAGCTCCCGGCAGCCGAGATCCCCGACAGTGCGCCGGCGCCGAACTGCTTGCTGGTCAGGAAATCGGTGACGACACTGACGCCTTCATCGATCTGCTTTTGGCCGATCTGAATGGGGAGGTCCTTGGCCAGGTCCTGCAGTTGACCGAAACCCTCGACGGCCTGATCCACGAGCCCCGACCATTCGGCGCGCACGGCGAAGACAATGGCCGTGCCGATCCCGCCCAGGACCACCAAGGACCCCAGGAAGACCGTCCAGGCGGCCAGCATCGAGGAGAGGTGTCGACGCATGAACATCACCAGTGGCCACATGGCACTGGTGAGGATCAGGGCGATCAACAACGGAAGCACCACGACGCTCACCTGGGCCAACCCGACGACTGCCACACCGGTCAGAACGAGCACCAGCAGGATCTGAGCGGCCCGGGTGGCGTTGCGGCCCAACGCGTTGGACCACAGCAGAGCCACCCGGTCGGCGGGGGCCACCCGGGAATCCGCGGGCCCCAGCGCATCGAGCTGGGCGTGGCGCGCGCCGGGACTGACGGGAAGTGCCGGGGCAGAGCTGCGCCCGGAGCGGCGGCGGAATAATCGAAGACTCATCGGATGACCTCTGGTTTCATGACCACCACTCTAGGCGAGCAAACGGGCGCTGACCTGCTAATCCGCGATGTAGAACAGACGTTTGTTCACGAATTCGTCCATTCCTAGTGGGCCCAGCTCGCGACCGTAGCCCGAACGCTTGACCCCGCCGAACGGCAAGTCGGCGTCCTCGCCGATGCCGTTCACGTTGGCCATGCCGACCTGCAGCCGGTGAGCGAGCTTGCGGGCCCGCTCTTCATCGGTGCTGAAGACCGCGCCGCCGAGACCATATTGGGTATCATTCGCGAGCTTGATGGCCTCTTCGTCGGAGGAGACCTTATAGACGACGGCGACCGGGCCGAAGAGCTCTTCGCGGTAGGCCCGCATATCCTTGGTGATGCCGGTCAATACGGCAGGGGAGTAGTAGCAGGATGGTCCGTCATGGAGGGTTCCGCCGGCGTGCAGGGTGGCGCCCTTGGACACGGCGTCCTGCACCTGCTCGTGCACTGCCTCGGCTGCGGCGCGGGAAGACAGTGGGCCGAACGTACCAGCATCCTCCGTGGCCGGGTCCCCGGGAACCAGACCGTTGGCCTGCTCGGTGAGACCGGCCACGAAATCGTCGTAGATATCCTCCATGACGATCATGCGCTTGTTGGAGTTGCAGGCCTGGCCGGTGTTTTCGATCCGGGTGTCCCAGGCCAGCTTGGCCGCTGCCTTGACGTCCTCGGAGTCCAGCACCACGTAGGGATCTGAACCGCCGAGCTCGAGCACGGCCTTCTTGAGGTTTTGTCCGGCCAACTGGCCGATGATGGCCCCGGCTCGCTCGGAACCGGTCAGTGAGACCCCCTGGATCCGCGGGTCGGCGATGATGTCGGCAATCTGATCATGGGTGGCGAACAAGTTCACGTAAGCACCTGCCGGAACGCCGGCATCGTCCATGATCTGGGCGATGGCCATGGCCGAACGGGGGCAGGTTTCGGCGTGTTTGAGCACGATGGTGTTGCCGAGCATCAGGTTGGGTGCCACGAAACGGGCGACCTGGTAGTACGGGTAGTTCCACGGCATGATGCCCAGCAGCGGGCCGACGGGCAACCGCTGGACCACGGCGCGGCCACCACCGATGGCGTTGATCTCCTGATCGGCGGCCAGGGTGGGGCCCTCGGTGGCGAAGTAGTTGAAGATGTCGGTGCAGAATTCGGCTTCGCCCTTGGACTCCGAGAATGGCTTGCCCATCTCCAGGGTGATCGTCGAGGCGAGCTCATCGGCACGTTCGGTGAACAGTTCGGCGACGCGCTTGACGACGACGGCCCGCTCGGCGATGGGCAGGGCGCCCCAGGATTCGTAGGCGGCCTGGGCGGCGTCCACGGCCTGAACGACCTGGGCATCGGTCGCGGTTTCGAAGGTCTCGACGACCTCGCCGGTGGCGGGGTTCTGCACGCGGTAGCCGGACGGGTTGGACTGCTGGGCGGTGGTGGTCACTGCCGGTCTCCTCTTCATTGAAACTCACGGCGCCCTCGGCGGAGGCCGCACGGACCCATCATGTCGCGGATACCCGGGTTTGTGAATCGAGTCACTGCATCTGCACATTTTGGCGGCCCTGCTTCAGTGCAAGGGCCCGGGATGCGGGTGGTGCGGTTCTAGAAGCTCGAGGAGCTGCCGGAGCCCGAGAAACTACCGCCGCTGCTGCCGTAGCCGGAGGAGGACGAACTCTGGGCGCTGGCCACCGATGCCTGGCCGGAGGTGTAGCCGGTGTTCATGGTGGCGGCGCTGAAGTAGAAGACCCCGGGGTAGGACGTGGTCAGGATGCTGGTCCTCCGGGCGCGTGGCCGGGTGGATTCTTCCTGGGCCTGTTTGAGCTCCTGGCGCATGAGTTCTTCCTCCGCGGTGGAGGAAGCGTGGGCGGTGATCGCCGCCTCGGCATGGGCCTGGAAAAGTTCCGAGAGTCGTGCACGGGTGTCCCGGAGGGTATCGAGCCCCTCGTCGGGGGTCATGCTGCCGTCGGCCAGGCCGGCACGCCAGGAGGGCAGGGCAGCCTGGATCTCATCGCGGAAGGACAGCAGCGATGCGGCAGTTGCTTCGTTGGGGTCCGCTGCGGAGGTCTTGAGCACCTCGTCGATGCCGTCAAGGTCCTCGCGCAGATCGCGGGTCTGGTTCTCCCACGCCTCGTCCCAGCTCGAGTCATGGTTCAGGAATGAGTTGGCGTCGGCGATGACATCGTCGAGCTTGTCCAGGGAGACGGCTGCCTCGGCGAAGGCCTCCGCCTGGCGGACGCCTTCGACGGTGGAGCGGACCCTGGTTGGCACCGTCTCAAGGTCGCGGCGTTGGCCGGTCAACTGGGTGTACCGGGTGCGGAACTCCCGATACCGCTCCAGGACCCGGGCACCGTAGGCGGATTCGGTGGGAATGGTCCGGGCGTTGAGTTCGGTGATGTCCAGGTCCATCGTCACGTTGGCGTAGGCCTCATCGCCCTGGGCGAGTGCTTCGGCAAACGAGCGCCGGTTCTTGCGTTGTTCGTTCAAGACCAACACCACCACGGCCCCGACCACCAGGACGCCCAGCCCGCCGAGGACGAACGTCACCGGGTGCAGGTACCACGGCCGGTTGATGATCCGTGCTCCGGCCTGGACCGCATCAATGGCCCCATCCGTCCACTGGGCGTCGGCCAGGAGGTCCTTCGCCGCATCCTGGATATCGGATTGGGCATCCATGCTGACCTTGCGGTCCTCGCCCAGGTAGGTGCCGATATGCCGGCCGTCAGGGTCGATGGCGACGATGAAGAGCCCGTCGGCCCACTTCTGTCTGTCGGCGCTGAGCCATTCGGGGTGGTGGTCCCGGGCGTAGGCCAGGACCCGCTCGTTGAAGATGTCATCCTTGGCCCCCCGTTGGGTGAGGACGACGACGGTGGTGGGGCTGCGGAAGCTGGTGTCCTTGATGGCCGGGACCAGCTTCGACTCGTCGAGGATGCCTGCGGTGTCCGTGACGACGACGTCCTTCGGGGGGTTTGCCTGGGCGGGCGAGCCGACGCCCACCAGGGCCGCCACGGCCAGCGCGGCCGCTGCCAGGAGCCGGGCCAGGCGGGCTCCCGCCGTCGTCGTTGGTTCCCTGTCCCTGACAGGTCGCAGGTCGGTGTTCACCCGGTGGCCTCCTCGTCGGTGCTCGGTTCCGCCGCCCCGACTAGGACTGGGAGAAACGGCGCCAGATATCCACGCTATCGGCACCGTTGGTGATCCCGTCAATGAGTTCCAGTTCCTCCGTGGAGAAGGAAGTGTTCTCCACGGCCGAGAGGTTCTCATCCAATTGCCGGGTCGAGGAGGCCCCGATGAGCACCGAGGTCACTCCGCCCTCGCGCAGCAGCCAGGCGATCGCCAGCTGGGCCAGGGTCTGACCGCGTTGTTCGGCCAGCCGGGCCAGCTCACGGACCGTGGACAGGTTCTCCTCGGTGAGCCCGGCCAACGAGGACCTGCCTCCGGAAGGGACCGCATTCTTGTCGTCCAGATATTTTCCGGTCAGTAGGCCCTGCGCCAAGGGGGTGAACGCGATCGAGCCCATCCCCAGTTCCTTCAGGGTGTCCAGCAGCCCGTCCTCGACCCAGCGGTTGAGCATCGAGTAGGAGGGCTGGTGGATCACCAACGGTGTACCGAGTTCACGGGCCACGGCCTTGGCGGCGGCGGTCCGCTCGGGGGAATAAGAAGAGATGCCGACGTACAGGGCCTTGCCCTGGCGGACCAGTTGGTCCAGGGCGCCCACGGTTTCCTCGATGGGCGTCTGGGGATCGGGGCGGTGCGAATAGAAGATGTCGACGTAGTCCAACCCCATGCGCTGCAGGGATTCGTCGGCGGAGGCACGGAGATACTTGGCCGAGGCCCAGTTCCCGTAGGGCCCCGGCCACATGTCGTAGCCGGCCTTCGAGGAGATGATCATTTCGTTGCGGTAGGGGCGGAAATCGGTGCGCATCATGCGTCCGAAGTTCTCCTCCGCCGAACCGGCGGGTGGGCCGTAGTTGTTCGCCAGGTCGAAGTGGGTGATCCCGTGGTCGAAGGCGTGGCGGAGGATTTCGCGCTGGGTGTCGAAGGTCCTGTTGTCACCGAAGTTCCACCACAGGCCCAGGCTCAGCGGCGGCAGCAACAGGCCGGAGTTGCCGACCCTGCGGTACTGGAGGTCGTCGTAGCGCTCGAGGGCGGCGACGTACGGATCGTGGGTTTCCGGGGTGCGCGGCGTGCGGACGTCATCAGCCATGGGGTGCTCCTGGGGATGGGAAGACAAGGTCAGCCCCATGCTACGCGGTGCCCGGGGCGTGACACCGCAGTGATCGATACCAGGCGGTGTCCCTTAGCTGACGAAGGGCAGCGCCCCCGCGAGGACGCCGATCATGAAGGCAGGCAGCGGAACCCACGACCACCAGGTGGTAGGAAAGCCGGGGTGTGAGGTGTCGGCAGCAGGCCGTGGTGGTGGCGCCAGGAACAGGCAGATCAGACCGAAGACCACTAACAAGACGGTCGTCACTGCCGCGCCGGCCAGCGTGTTTCCGAGGAAGACTCCTTCGGGTAGCGCCTCGGTGGCAGCCGCCTCGTGGAAGGCATCGAGGACGGAAGTGGCACTTGAGGTGCTTGGCAGCCAGCAGATGACAAAGAAGGCGATTGAAACCACCGCAGCGGCAATGGTCGTGAACCGTACCCCGGGACTGACAACCTTGCTTGCATCGGGGCGCATGAGTCGAAGCCAACCGAGGTAGGCGAGGATCGGAACGAAGGTGAAAAGCAATATGCCCGCGGCGAAGCGGATCAGCTGGATGATGGACAGGCTGCCTGTTTCGGCCATTTCCGCCCCGGTGATGTCCCCAGCGATGGACAAGACGGGAGCCCGGAAAGCCGCGAACCACAAAAGTGCCACTGCGGAGCCCACCAGCGCGGCGATGAGCCGGTTGCGGACAAAGGAGAGATAGGGGTTTCTCATGGCCATGACGTCGTAATCGTTCCTTGGGCTGGGGAGTGCTGCGGCATCAGTATAAGCGGGCCTGCCCGTAGCCAACGGGTAGGTAGGGGCGGCCACCATGGGGAGAACTCCCCATGGCGATGTCGGCCAGCTGTGCCATAACCTATATCTGAAACAGTAGCTTGTGGTCGCGCTCTCTCCGTGGCCCAGATCTCGGCGGAGAGGCACAACGCCCCATGACAACGTACGACCTGTCACCCGACGCTATGAACAACGTTGCAAGCAACGTTGAAGTCGAGCTCGATTTGCTTCCAGGGTTAAGGAAGACGCTGAGCAGCACCTTGGACGAGGCCGCGGAGGCTTGCAAGATGCAAGACATCACGGCTGCTCTGACCGGAGTGTGGAGCGAGATCCTTGCTTTCCAAGCCGAAGCGGCCCAGACCCGCATCGAGAATGCCTGTTCGGCCATCCGAACCACGGCAGCCGCCTATCGCAGTGGTGACGAGAAGATGATGGAGGAAGCATCGCGGGCCGCGGATGATGCCCCCAACGTGTTGATCGAAGACGGGAAGGACATCTGATGGGGCTCGATACAGCCGGTCTCGAAGGATGGCCGGACCCGGCTTCCATCAGCGCGGCAGCGGCGTCCGTGTCCACCGCCGGAGGCAAATACGACGACAAAATCGAAAACGCAGCTGATGATTGGACACCCATCGGTTCGGCCTACCGCCAGGGGGCTGGGCGTGGCGAGGTCCTGCGGGCGTTTTCCCCGGTCAAGGATCATGGCGAGGCCATTCGGACCGCTTCAGGGTTCGTGCGTGATGCCTTGGATGACTTCGCCGCGGATGTAGTTGCCCTGAAGGCACGCCGCAAGAACGTGCTGCTCCGGGTCGATGCCTTCAATACGAAAGTGGCAAACGATGAGGAAATGCTTGACTACGGCTACTCATCCGAAACCGGCATCCAAGCCACCATCGATGCCATCGCGCAGGACCTCAAGGACCGGGCCAACGAGTGTGCCCAAGCGCTCAAGGACATCACCATCAAAGCCAAACCAGGTGGGGGATTCCTCGCTTCTCCAGAGGGAGGGCTAGTCACTGGCAGCATCTCCAAATATATGAAGTTGAATGAGGTTGCTTCTTTCAGTTACACGGAATTGCACGTCAACGTCCAGACATACACATTTTCCCACCAAGACAAGAAGCTCCGGCCATGGGTTCGGTTGTGGAACAACGGCAAATTTGACCCCGGGGCGGGAGTTTGGCGCTATGACACCACGACCCACCACGTGACCGTGATCAGCATGGAGGAAATCGAGCGGAAGGGAACCTGGAAGCCGAACTGGACGCCGACTGATACTCGTTGGCGGCAATGGATCGAGGGGAAATCCAAGTGGTACGGGAACTACGCAGCCAACCGGGCGGGCCACTGGCAGCAGCCATCCAGCGCTTCGTGGCTGGATGATTTCAAGAATGCGGGCAAAGGAACGAAATTCCTCAAGGGAGGAAACGTCGCACTTTCTCTTGCGACCACGGGGCTGACATACGTCAACGAACGCGACAAGGAATATAATCGGCTGCTCCAAGAGAATCCAGGCTGGTCGGACGACAAGATTTCCGACCGTGCCCGGGAGGTGGGAGCAGTGAAGACCACCGCCAAGACAACAGTTGACTTTGGCGCGGGCATGGCTGGTGCCGCAGTGGGCACGATGATCGGCGGCCCGGTGGGGACCGTCATTGGTTTCGGCGTGGGTATGGGCCTGAGCTATTTGTCGAACAAGTCGGGGGCCTCCGATTTCGTCGCCGACAAGGCGGTTGAGGTGTGGGATGGTGCCAAGGATATGGGCGGGAAAGCAAAGGATTGGGTAGGAGGTCTCTTTGACTGAGCATGGTGCGAACGGGGACCGGCCCGGCGCGGCTGGTGGAAGCGACATGTCGGATGGGCCACTGGCTCGGCTTCGACTAGGGCTTGATGTCCCTGGACTGTGGACTGTTGTGGAAGTGGCGGACGCCGTCGTGGTTTCCCATCCCGACGTGGAGGGGTTTTTCCGACCAAATCTTGTCGTTCGGCGGACCCTTGATCATCGTTCTTTGCCGGAGATCTCCGCGGCTGCCCTCAAGACCGCTTTGCTGACGTTGGAGAATTGCCACGTTTTCGCAAATGAACCGATGATTTTGAATGGGCACCCCGCGCGAGCGCAGCGGTTTGTTTGTGACGCAGGAGGGTATTCCCTGGTCGTCGATCGGTGGCTGACAACCGATGGCGTCAGCGCGATTGAGCTGACGGCAAGCTATTCCGTGGTGCAGTCCCTGGACATGACATTGGCCATGTCCAATATCGCGGCTTCGTTACGGGTCGAACCATCGGAGGAAACGGAGGCAGGGGCGTCTCCGGCTGAACGCTCGCCACGCCTCGACGATTTTGCCGGTGGGGTTGCTGGCCAACCGCTGGAGACGCTGGACAGGTTCTCCAGCGGACAGCACTACGTTTCCGAGGGCCCCGTGCTCTCGCTGTCGACCATCAACTTTTTGACGGAGCGTTCAGGGGAGCGACGGGTGGGGCGGCTCGAGTGGAAACGGTATGCGAATGAGGTGGATGAGCTGCGACGTTCGGGACTGATGGACTCCTCGGGACGGTTTTCCGGGGAACTGCTCTCCTACCTCATCCCGGTCAGGACCTGTCGATTTACCCTGCAATGCGCGGGTGAGCAGCCGGGAGAGGGCAGTCACCTGACCCTGTGGGTCGGTGATGGTGCGGTGTTGGTCGCTGCCGGGTCGTCGCACGCGGCGCTGGTGTTCGGCAACCCAGAGGGCAGGGTTCCCGAGGGGTATGCACGGCTTGATCTGGTGGGCATGGAGGGGGTCCCCGGAGTCGTCGCTTCGTGGGCTGGAGTGGCTCCGGCCTATTCGGTTCCCGCCCGGAGCCCTGAGGTCCATGGTGAGGCACTGAACCGACGGATGGAAGGGAAGACCCCAGTCCCACGCGATGATGCGGCACTGAGGCGGATGTGGGATCAGCCCTGGTTCAGATGGTCATGGCGGATTGAACCCTTGGGTGCGGGAGCGGATCTGCTCAATGCGGCGGCGGCCGGCCACTATCTCCCTGTCGCCGTGGCGGATGGAGCAGTTGCCTTGGGCGCCCTGAAGTCCGGGGATCTGTGGGATGGGCTGGTGCACACCTATGTTTCGGCCCTAGCGGAGCTCCCTCCGCGGGAGGCATCGGGTGAGGCTCACCGGGGTGGGAACCAGCGCGGACGCGATTGAACGGCAGACGTTAAAGGAGTGAAGCACCGGCCATAGCGGACAAGGAGGCGACAAACCGCTATAACCGGTGCTTCTGATCACTCGCACCTTTGAGAAGGTTCCTTCAGCTTAACCAGCGAAACTTGGAGCCAGCTGTGCGCCCCGTGTCAGCTCGGTGGGAGTGTCTGGAGATTAGTAGTTCGACGGCGGATCGGAAGCCGGGAAGGACTCCTCTTCCCATTCATCAACCCGCTCGTCATCGTGGTCGTGTTGCGCCTGACGTGCCTTCTTCGCCGCGTCTTCCGCACTCTCGAGTGTGGTGTTCGGGCCGTCCGTGGACAGTCCCCCGGTATTTTCGCTCATGACGTCCTCCCTCGTTGACGGGGCCTATGCCACCAGTCTCGTCCCGAAAGAACAGGGTGTCGAGGGTGGGCCGCCGCTTAACGAGATGAGCACCGACTGGATCGATAGTTGGGGGGAATCATCGATGGTCCAGCCGGTGCTCTCATCACTCGCACCTTCAAGAGGTACTTAAAAACAATAAGGTCCAAAGCTTGGCGTTTGCTGGAAAATGCTGATCAGCCACGTGTGAATCACCGCTGGGTCGCCACCCATGTGCCGCCCGATAGCCTGTGGGGATGGTTGAAACGCAGAATCCCCGGGACGGAACCACCATCTCCTATGACGTGTCAGGGCAGGGGCCCGCGGTCGTCCTGCTGCACGGCTCGGCCCTGTCACGGGCCATCTGGCGCGGACTGGGCTACGTCAAGGCACTGGAGGGGTTCACCGTGGTGCGGATCGATCTGCGCGGACACGGCCGCAGTTCCAAACCACACCGCCCGCAGGACTACGCCATGGACCTGCTGGTCGACGACGTGCTGGCCGTGCTCGACGCCGAAAAGCTGGCCAGTGCCGCGGTCGTTGGCTATTCCTTCGGGGCGAGGGTCGGTTTCTCGCTGGCCGTGGCGGCGCCAGGGCGGGTCGAGAAACTCGTGACGCTCGGCGGGACCTTCAAGGCGCAGGGCGGCCAGATAGCCGACGTGTTCTTCGACGGCTATCTGGAAGCCCTGCGCACCGGCGGGATGCAGGCCTTCGTTGACGGGCAGCGGCTGGATCCGCAGACCCGGTTTGCCTTCATGAATAATGATGCCCAGGCCCTGCACGCCTACTTCGAACGCACCGAGATCGAACCCGGAATCGATGAGTCAGTCGTGGCAGGACTCGAGCTGCCGACCCTGGTGATCGCCGGCACCCGGGACCGTCAGCGTTATCTGGACTCCCGGGCCGCGGCGGACTTGATGCCTGCGGCCCGGTTCGTCCCTTTGGAGGGCCAGGCGCATGGTTCGACGCTGGCCGCAGTGGACGAGATCCTGCTCCACTTGCTCCCGTTCCTGAGCGAACCTGCTATTTATTGAAGGCCGAGAGTCCGGTGATCGACCGACCGATGATCAGTGCCTGGACGGTTTCGGTGCCTTCGTAGGTGTGGATGGCTTCGATGTCAGCGAAGTGACGGGCCACCCGGTTCTTCAGCAGGATGCCGTTGCCGCCCAGGAGGTCGCGGGCGTTGGAGGCGATCTGGCGTGCGGTGCGCGTGCACGTGTATTTGGCCAACGATGCCTGGGCTCCGGTGAGTTCGCCGCGTTCTTCGCGGCGGGTCATCTGCATCACCATCAGCTGCATGGTAGCCAGTTCCGAGTGCATGCGGGCCAAACGTTCCTGCACGACCTGGGCGGCCGCCAGCGGGCGGCCGAACTGCGTGCGCTGGGTGGCGTACTGCACCGCGGATTCGTAGCAGGCCATGGCATGCCCGACGGCGGACCAGGCGACTCCCAGCCGGGTGGCGAAGAGGACCTTGGCGGTGTCCTTGAAGGAGTTGGCCCCGGGCATGACATGGCTGTCGGGGACGAAGACGTTCTCCAAGCGGATATGCGCCTGCCAGATGGCGCGCAGGCTCAGCTTCCCCTCGATGGTGGTCCCGGTGTAACCCTCCCACTCCTGCTGCACGATGAAACCGCGGACGTTGCCCTCATCGTCGCGGGCCCAAACGACCGTGATGCCGCCGGTGGAGCCGTTGCCGATCCACTTCTTCTCACCGTTGAGGACATAGCCGCCGTCCACGCGCGTGGCCCGGGTCTCCAGGGACACCGAATCGGATCCGTGCGTCGGTTCGGTGAGGGCGAAGGCACCCAGGACTTCGGCCCGGGCCAGCTTCGGAACCCAGTGGGCGATCTGTTCTTCGGAGCCGCAGTAGGCGACCGAGCGCAGGGCCAGACCCGACTGGACGGCACCGATCGTGGCGACCGATCCGTCGGCGCGGGAGAGTTCCATGTTCACCAGTCCGGCGGCCAGGGTGCTCATCGCCGGGTAGCCGTCAACGTCGATGCCGTCGCGCAGCAGGTCGAGTTCACCCAGCCGGGTGGCCAAGTGGAACGGATAGTCGGCGCGGTCCCAGTAGTCGTCGATCTCCGGACGCACTTCGTCCAGCCCGAAACGGCGGGCGCGATCCCAATAGTCGCGGTCCTCCGCCGGGATGTTCTCCTGGTCGAAGAGGCCGGCTGGGTCGACATCGACCTCACCCCAGAGCTCGTACTCGGGTTCGATGACCCCGAGAGGGAATTCGGCCATCGGGCTGGCCTGCGTCGGCTGGGAGGAGGTGGTTTCTGAAGTGCTCACGGAGTGTCCTTCGGCTCTGCGTGGCCGGCCGTCGGAGCGTCGCCGGTCACGGGGAATCAATCCGTACCAGCATCTATGAAACTGCGGTTCAGGTCAAGACACCCAGTGTCAGAGGGTGGATGGTGGGTGGCCGGAGGGCTGATCGAGGGCACGGCGGACCGCCTCGATGATCTCCTCGGTGCCTGTGCCGCTGCTGGATACGGTGACGACGACGCCCGGAGATGGGCTGCCCTGTTGCGTCTCGGGTGCCTGTTCCTGGAGCCGCGGCACATGCAGGGCGGCCAGCTTCGCCAATTCGCTCACCAGCCCGGCACGCAGGCCGTCGTCACAGGTATTCAGCCAGCTGCGCAGGAAGGCGTTGTGCACGGCGACCACCGAGGCCGCATAGGAAGTGATGGCCAGGTTGACGTCGTCGAGTCCGGGTTCCACATCCAGGGCTGCACGGAGGCCGTGACGGAAGGCGCGTTCGTACCGGTGAGTGCTCACCAGCTCCCGGTCGCGCAGGGCGGGAACTTCCTGCAGCAGTTCGAAGCGCAGCAGCGAGGCTTGGGGCCGGCTGGTGTGGTGGTCGAAGACCCAGAGGGCTGCGGCAGCCAGCCGGTCGGCCAGCCGGCGCCCCGGGGCTGCCAGCTCGCGGTGGACTCCGGCAATGACGGTTTCCATATCCGCGAAGACCATGTCCTCCTTGGACAGGTAGCGGCGAAAGAAGGTGCTGCGGCTGATCCCCAGCACTGCTGCCAGCTGGTCCACACTGGTGGCATCGAACCCGCGTTCGACGAGCAGGCGGAGGGCTTCCTCGGGAACGGTGACGATGTTCTCCATGCCGGTGAATCTAGCACGGCCGGCACTCACCGCCGTGCCGCCTTCCGCCCCGCTGGGGGTTGGAAGAAGAGGCAGACCAGTGCCGCGAAGATGGCCACCAGACCCGGCAGGAGCAAGGACTGTCCCAGGGCCGTGGAGAATGCGCCGTGCAGGAATTCCGGGACCGCCTGGCCCATGGTGGCTGCCGGCCCGTCAGGGGTGGCGGAGGACCCGCCGCCCGCGCGCCCGGTGCCGGCCAGCGCCGCGGTGGACTCGATGCTGATACGTGACTCCATGATGAAGGCGATCAGGGCCGAGCCGAGGAGGGAGCCGACCTGGCGGGTGGTGTTGTAGACCCCCGAACCGGCACCTGCGTTGGTTTGACCCAAATCGCGGGTTGCCGTCAGCGAGACCGAGGGCCAGATACCGGCACTGCCGATACCCATGACCACCGGCGGTAGCAACAACACCCAGAAGGGGATGTCAGGGCTGAGGATCAGCCCGTAAACCACGATTCCACCACCGAAGAGCAGGAATCCCGGAACGGCCAAGAACTTGGGGTCGATCCGGTTGGTGAGCTTGCCGGCGAAGGGGGCCAGCACCCCCGAGACGATCGCCATGGGGGCGATCATCAGTGCCGAGAGCGTCGGGGAGAGCCCGCGCACGGACTGCAGGTAGAGGATCATCGGGAAGTTCAACGCGATGATGGCCAGACCCATCGCCGTGATCGCGATATTGGCCAGCGAGAAGTTCACGTTCCGAAACAGGCCCAAGGGCACCAAGGGCTCGCGCCGGTTGAAGCGTTGCCACAGGATAAAGCCAGCCAGGACGACGATTCCCGAGATGATCAGGCCCCAGACGGTGATCGGGCCGATGATCGTTCCCCAGTTATAGGTGTTGGCCTCCTGGATGCCGAAGACGATCAGGAACATGGCGACAGCAGAGAGCACGACGCCGAACAGGTCGAAGTTCCGGCTGTGCCGGGGCAGCTGCGGGACCTTGAGCCAGACCCTCCAGATGGCCAGGGCGCCGACGGGCACATTGACGAAGAAGATCCATTCCCAGCTCAGGGTGTCCACGAGTACACCACCGAGGATTGGTCCGGCCAGGGTGGCGACACCAGCAACGGCGCCCCAGACACCCATCGGGGCACCGCGCCGTTCCGCGGGGAACATGCGGGTGATGAACGTCATGGTCTGCGGGGTCAGCAGGGCGGCCCCCAGCCCCTGGGCCACGCGGGCGGCGATCAGCATCCCGATGCTGGGGGAGAGCCCGCACCACAGCGAGGACACGGTGAATAGGGCCAAACCGATCAGGTACAGGTTCTTGGGGCCGAAACGGTCCCCCAGCCGCCCGGCCACCAGAAGCGGAACCGCGAAAGCCAGTAGATAGGAACTATTGACCCAGATGACACCGTTGATTCCCGTATCCAGACCCCGCATGATCGCCGGCATGGCCGTGGCGACGATGGTGGAATCGACCAGGATCATGAAAAAACCGATGACGAGGGCCCAGAGGGCAGACCAAGCGGCGCGGTCGTCGGGGGCTGTGTGCGCGGGGGTCTGGGTGTTGGTCACCGATAGAGGATACTCCGGTGCCGGCGCACCTGCCGGATCAGTCCCAGCCCACGGTTCCTTCGATGCAGGTGACGACATCCCCGGCAACGAGGACTCCGCCGTCGTGCTCCGAGAGCCTGAGGTATCCGGCACGTCCGAGCCGGGTGCCTTGGCGCACGGTATAGGAGGGGGAGACGAGGCCCTCCGGGATCATCCACTGGGCGATACCCGCGTTGAGGCTTCCGGTGGCCGGGTCTTCGGGCATTCCCTCGCCCGGGCAGAAGGCTCTGACCTCGAAGTCGGCAGGTATGGGCCGGACCGCGGTTTCGAAGGCGGCGGCGTCTTCGGCGGGCAGGAGTGGTTCGAGTTCGGCGCGGGTACCCTTCGGGCGGTCCTCGGCCCTCTGTGAGTAAGGGGCTGCTTCGACCCCCGGGGCCAGATGGGGGCCGATCACCCCGATTTCCAGCCCCTCCAACGCCACGAAGTCAGGCTCCACAGCCAGTACGGCATCGGCGTCACGGAGCATCAACACCGCCCACTGAGGGCCGTTGGCCACCCATTGATGAGCCACGACGTCTTCTGCTTCCAGGCCCAATCCGGTCAGTGCCCAGTCCAGAACATCTGCTTCCAGGGGCCCGGTGCGGCGCAAGGGAGGGGAGAGGAAAGCCAACTGCTGCCGGCCCTCACCATCGCGGCCCACGGTGTGAACTTCGACGAGCCCGGCAGCGCATTCCTGGATGATCACCCCGGGGTGGCGCGGACGCCCGCCGGCTTCGAGCCAGGCATGGGCGGTACCCAACGTGGGGTGTCCGGCGAAGGGGAGTTCCGTCGTGGTGGTGAAGATCCGCACGCTGTAATCGGCTGCCGGATCCGTCGGTGGGAGGACGAAGGTGGTTTCGGCGAGGTTGGTCCAGTTCGCGAAACGCAGCATGGCCTCCTCGTCCAGACCTTCGGCGTCGAGCACGACGGCCAGGGCATTGCCCAGATAGGGGGTGGAGGTGAAGACGTCGACCTGGCGGAACTGTCGTTGGGGCATGGCGCCATGGTGGCACACCGAAGCCGGCGAGGGGGCTTCCCCGCCGGCTTCATGACGTGATGTTCAACGAGTCGAGGGCATCACCACCGGTGGGCGACGTCGATGACGAGACGAGATCCGGTCCCCGGACCGTCCAGGATGAAGGCGCGGAAGGGCAGTCGGGCGCGAACACCGAGGCCGAAGGACGTCTGGCCTTCGAAGCTACCCAGATAGGCCACCTGATCGAAGGTGCGGTAGTCGGAAACGTTGGCCACCTTGCTGCGATGGGCGGGGGCGTAGGAGGTGCTGGCTGGAGAGGGAAGGAGGATCTGCAGGTCGGCGGCACCGATCAGTGGCACGTGCTTGCCCTGGCCTTCGGTGTAGACGGCTTTCACGTACTTCACGTCGTATCCCTTGATCTTGCCCTTCAGGTCGATGACGAGCCGGTCGTAGCAGGCGTGCTGTCCGGTGCGCACCCCGGTTACCCGGGCCGAAGAAGAAGTTCCGTGGGAGTCGGCGAGAGAACCCCAGGTGATGCCGCAATAGGGGGAAGCAGCGGTGGCCGAGGCGGCGGGTAGTGCGGGGGCCAGCCCCAGGCCCGCGACCAACAGTGCGCCGGCTAGACCGACTTTGATGGCCTTCATGATGGTTTTCCTTCCAATGATCCTGCGGTGGATGATGCTCCATGGTGCTCCTCGAAACGGCCCCGCGGAAGAGGGTTAATCACGTTGGTGCATAAATGTGATCCCGAGATCGAAATACTCGGATTCCAGCACCGAACGGCCTCAAGGTGGCGGCGTTTTGGTCACGGGAAAGGGGGTGGATGGCGCCCGGCGTCGACCTGGTCACGAGCAGGGTTTTTGGCGTTCCGCGCCCGCCGCCCCGGATTCACCCCGCGTCGGCACCGATGGGGCGCGTCTGATGGTGCACGCCTGGTGAGCGGGCCCGCGTACTACCCGGAATTCGGGAATTCAACAACCCGGGAAAAGTGACAAGAATAACATCAACCTAAATGTGCGTTATCTACTCAGGGTGGGCTAAGTTGGACCGAAGTCCCATCCGGTGGCCCGCATGCTCGGCCTCATTCGAAGGAAAATATGTCCTCCCTGAAACTGCGCCTGGGGGCGCTCCTGGGCGCTTCTGCCCTCGCTCTGACCGCCTGCGGAGGAGCCTCCGAGGCTTCGGCCGATGCTTCCGATGGAGCGACGGTGAGCATCGAAGACAACAACGGAACGCAAGCGGTACCCAACCCCCCGGCCTCGGTGGTCGCCACCGACAACCGCACGTTCGAGACCCTCTCGGACTGGGGCGTGGAACTCTCCGCCGGTGCCGTGGCCCTGATGCCGGACACCATCGACTACACGAATGATGACTCCATCGTGGATCTGGGGAACCACCGCGAACCGGATCTTGAAGCCGTCGTGGCCGCGGAACCCGATCTGATCGTCAATGGCCAGCGCTTCGCCCAGTACCACGAGGACTTCGCCTCGCTCGTCCCCGATGCCACGATCCTCGAACTCGACCCCCGCGAGGGCGAACCCTTGGACGCAGAGCTCAAACGCCAGACCGAGGTGCTCGGCGAGGTCTTCGGCAAGCAGGACGAAGCACAAAAGATCAACGAGGACTTCGACGCCGCCATCGAGCGGGCGAAAGCCGCCTACGACGGCAGTGAGAAGGTCATGGCGGTCATTACCTCGGGCGGGGACATCGGCTACTCGGCACCCTCCAATGGGCGCACCCTCGGGCCGGTCTTCGACATGCTGGACCTGACGCCGGCACTGGAAGTCGAAGACTCCAGTGATGACCACCAGGGAGACGACATCTCCGTGGAAGCGATTGCCGATTCCAATCCGGATTGGATCCTGGCCATGGACCGCGATGCGGCCGTCGCAGCCGATGAAGCCGGCTATCAGCCGGCCAACGAGCTGCTGGATTCCTCCGCTGCCCTGAAGAATGTCACGGCAGTGAAGGAAGGCAAGGTCATCTACATGCCGGCCGACACCTACACCAACGAGGGCATCCAGACCTATACCGAGTTCCTCAACAGCTTCGCCGACGCCCTCGAGGGCTAACGGCGAGGACCACTCATGATCACCAGCACCACCGGACGTGACGTTGCCCAGAAGGGCCGGCTCTTCGAGCCTTCCCTTCTGGTCGGCGTCCTCGTCGTCGCTGCCCTGCTCGGATTCTCGCTGCTCACCGGTGTCTATGACATCTTCGGTGCACAGGACGGTGGGGAGATGTTCGCCATCACGCGGATCCCGCGGACGATCGCTCTGGTGCTTTCCGGGGCGGCGATGGCGATGTCGGGGTTGGTGATGCAGCTCCTGACGCAGAATAGGTTCGTCGAGCCCACGACGACCGGGACCACCGAATGGGCGGGGCTGGGCCTGCTGGCCGTGATGATCTGCGCCCCCGGGGCAGGCATCATGGCCAAGATGATCGGGGCCGTCGTTGCCGCGTTCATCGGCACGATGGTGTTCTTCCTCTTTCTGCGCAGGGTTTCACTGAAGGCTTCGTTGACCGTCCCGATTGTGGGCATCATGCTCGGCGCAGTCGTCGGGGCCGTTTCGACCTTCATCGCGTTGCAGACCGATATGCTCCAGAGCCTGGGCATCTGGTTCGCGGGTAGTTTCACCTCGGTGCTGCGGGGGCAATACGAAGTGCTGTGGATCGTGGCCCTGGTCGGGGTGGCCGTCTTCTGGGTGGCCGACCGCTTCACGGTGGCCGGACTCGGCGAGGAGGTCGCCACGAATGTGGGGCTGAACTACAACCAGATCATGCTGCTGGGCACCGGGTTGATCGCCGTGGCCACCGGCATCGTGACGGTCGTGGTCGGCAACCTGCCGTTCCTGGGGCTCATCGTGCCCAATATTGTTTCCATGTTCCGCGGCGACGACCTGCGCGGGAACCTGCCGTGGGTCTGCCTGCTGGGCATCGGCATCGTCACCGTCTGCGATCTGATCGGACGCACGATCATCATGCCCTTCGAAGTTCCCGTGTCCTTGATCCTGGGGATCGTGGGTGCAGTGGTCTTCATCGGCCTCCTGTTGAGGCAGCGTCGACATGGCTGATACCGCTTCCCCTTCACGGGTGGGTTCCTCCCTCCGGCACCAGAACCCGGATTCCGCCCCACGGAGCTCCTCGGCCTTTCCCACCAGGCGGGCGCGACGGCGGTACCTGATCGTGGTCACCGTATTGACCCTCCTCGCCCTGGGTTTCGGTGGCGGGCTGCTGATCTGGGACAACCCCATGCCCGCCGGATCGGCCGGCTATTGGCGGATCGCCGGGCTGCGCGGAACGAGCGTCGTGGTCATGCTCGTCGTCGCCTTCTGCCAGGCCATGGCGACCGTCAGCTTCCAAACCGTGACGAACAACCGCATCATTACCCCGTCGATCATGGGCTTCGAATCGCTGTATGTGGCGGTCCAGACTGCTGCCGTGTTCTTCCTCGGGGCTGCCGGGGTGACCGCGGTGCAGGGCCTGCCGCAATTCGTGGTGCAGGTGGCCATCATGGTGGGACTCTCGTTGGCACTCTATGGCTGGTTGCTCTCGGGAAAATACGCGAACATCCAGGTCATGCTGTTGATCGGCATCATCATTGGTGGGGGACTGGCCTCGGTGTCCACGTTCATGCAGCGATTGCTCTCACCCAGTGAATTCGACGTCCTTACTGCCCGCCTGTTCGGTTCGATCTCCAACGCCGATGCGGGCTACCTGCCGGTGGCGATCCCCTTATGCCTGGTCGCCGGAACCCTGCTGTGGGCGAACTCGCGGAACCTCGATGTCGTTGCGCTGGGGCGGGACGCCACGATCAACCTCGGCCTGGACCACCGACGGATGGTCATGCGGACCCTGCTTCTGGTCTCCCTGCTGATGGCCACCTCCACCGCCCTGGTGGGGCCGATGACGTTCCTTGGTTTTCTCGTGGCCACCCTCGCCTACCAAATCGCCGACACCTATGACCATCGGCTCGTCTTCCCCGTGGCCGTACTCATCGGGTTCGTGACCTTATCGGGGGCCTACTTCATCATGAAGAACCTCTTCTACGCCGAGGGCGTCGTCTCGATCATCATCGAAGTCATCGGCGGCTCGCTCTTCCTGTACTTCATCCTGCGAAAGGGCCGCCTGTGATCACCCTGAACGACGTCGGCAAAAGCTACGGCAATGGCACTGAGATCGGGCCGGTCAGCTTCGAGATCCCAGCGGGGGGCATCACCGCGCTGGTCGGTCCCAACGGTGCCGGCAAATCGACGCTGCTGACGATGATCGGACGTCTACTCGGCCTGGACTCCGGGGCCATCGAGATCGCCGGCTATGACGTTTCCAGTACGGCGTCGAAGGATCTGGCCAAGATTGTGTCGATTCTGCGCCAGGAAAACCACTTCACGACCCGGCTCACCGTGCGCCAACTGGTGGGCTTCGGCAGGTTCCCGCATTCGCGTGGACGGCTGACGGTTGCCGATGAGCAGGTCGTCTCCGAAGCCATCGACTTCCTGAATCTGCACGAGCTGGAGGGCCGATACCTCGACCAGCTCTCCGGGGGCCAGCGGCAGCGAGCCTATGTGGCAATGGTCTTGGCCCAGGACACCGAATACGTCCTGCTCGACGAACCGCTGAACAATCTGGACATGAGGCATTCGGTGCAGATGATGCAGCATCTGCACCGTGCTGCGCGGGAGCTCGGGAGGACCATCGTGGTGGTCATCCACGACATCAACTTCGCTGGGCACTATGCCGATCACATCTGCGCCGTGAAGGACGGGCGCATTGTTGACTTCGGGCCGCCGGAACGAATGATGACCAACGAGGTGCTGAGCCAGGTCTTCGACACCCCGGTGGAAGTCATTGAGGGCCCCCGCGGGCCGCTGGCCGTCTATTACTGAGCGGTAGGGTTTCTCACGCACTTGCGTAAACCAATGATCCGGTCGGTCTTTGCGGTGATGGCGCGGCAGGTTTCGGGATAGACGAAACTTTGACAATCACAATATTTGTGTACTGTAAACACTATATTTGAATACCTAATTATTAGTTTTCAAATAAGGCTTTCATATTTCGTCACCACCTGCTTATTATCCGTAGCGTGACCCGGACCTGGCTCACAGTGGAGCCGCCGGGCACAGACAGAAAAACGAAGCAAGGAGTGCAACATGGGTAAGAAACCCATCAGATTGACCCGCGCCGTGGTTTTGTCCACGGCAGCGTTCGTAGGATCCTGTTCGCTGATCGGGGGGCTGACCGGCCTGCCGGCCACCGCCGCGACACCGGCGTCCGGGCCGACCGTCTCGAGCACCGTCGAGGTCGCCGCCGTTGCGAACACCGCTCAGGCCGCGACGGGAGCCCTCGAAACCGGGACGTCTTACGACCAGTTCATCGTCTCCTATAAGGACTCTGCGAGTTCCGCGACCAAGCAGGCCCGCGTGAACTCCATGGGGCCCGCCGCCCAGGAAGCCGGCGTCTCCGTGAAGGAATTGCGCCCCACTGCCACGGGTGGCCACGTGTTGAAGACGAACGAGAAGCTCTCCAGCGCCGAGGCGAAGCAGTTCATGCTCGACGCGGCCAAGACCGGGACCATCGACTCCATTGAACCGGATGCGATGATGACGATCGCGGCGACCCCGAACGACACCCACTACGGGCAACAGTGGGACTTCCACGGTTCCAACGGCATGCGCACCCCGTCCGCGTGGAACTACTCCATCGGCAGTGGGGCCGTCGTGGCCGTCTTGGACACCGGCATCACCAGCCACTCCGACCTGAACGCGAACGTTTTGTCCGGCTACGACTTCGTCTCCGATGCTTCCTCAGCTCGTGACGGAAATGGCCGAGACTCCAACCCTGCCGACGAGGGTGACTGGGTCAACCCCGGTGAATGTGGTTCCGCCAACGGCAGCAACTCCTCCTGGCACGGCACCCACGTCGCCGGCACCGTCGCCGCCATGACGGACAACAGCAAGGGTGTTGCCGGGGTAGCCCCTCGGGCCAAGGTCGTCCCGGTGCGGGTACTGGCCAAATGTGGTGGCTCGCTCTCGGATATTTCTGATGCCATCGTCTGGGCCTCGGGCGGAAACGTCTCTGGCGTCCCGTCGAACCCCAACCCGGCCGACGTGATCAACATGTCCCTCGGTGGTGGCGGTGCATGCGGCTACACCTACCAGAACGCCATCAACTCGGCAGTTTCCCGCGGGACGTCCGTCGTGGTGGCCGCCGGCAACGAATCGCAGAATGCCGCCAACTCACGTCCGGCGAACTGCAATAACGTGATCACCGTCGCGGCCAGCAACAAGTCCGGTTCGCGGGCCTTCTACTCCAACTACGGCTCCTCCGTGGACGTCACCGCCCCCGGTGGCGATACCTCCACCCGTGGTGGCGGCATCCTGTCCACGATCAACTCCGGACGGACGACCCCGAGCGGTGAAGCCTACGCCGAGTTCCAGGGCACCTCGATGGCTGCCCCGCATGTTGCCGGTGTGGTGGCGCTGATGCGGGCCAACAACCCCAACATGAGCCCGTCATCGGTGGAGTCCTCGCTGAAGTCGGGGACACGCTCCATGCCCGGTGGTTGCACGGGTGGTTGTGGTGCCGGCTTGGTTGACGCAGGAAAGGTCCTCTCCTCGATGGGCTACTGATTTCCTGTAGGACCCGCAATCCGCTGGCCGGGACACCTTCTTCACGGTGTCCCGGCCAGCTTGCCGTCGTGCAGGTGGTGGCGTGTTGGCTCAGCGGCCGCGTTGGGCCAGACGGGCGACCAAGGCATCCGGGGCGACCCGTGCCAAGAATGTGATGATCTTGTACTTCGTGCTCGGGATGGACACCGAACGTCCGGCCATGGCGTCCGTGAGGCCGCTGCGCACCACCTCTTCGGGTTCCAACCAGGACCAGGAGGGGATGGACTTCTTGTCCACCTTCATCCGGTCGTGGAATTCGGTGTGCACAAAGCCGGGGCAGATGGCCGTCACTGAGATCCCACGGTCGTGGTAGAAGACGTTGGCCCACCGGCTGAAGTTCACCAGGAACGCCTTGGATGCCGAGTAGGTGCCACGCGGAGTGAAGGCGGCGACGGAAGCGACATTGATGATCCGCCCTCCACCGATCTTCGCCATGGTTCGCAGGGCGGCGTGGGAAAGGATGAGCGGGGTGCGCACGTGGATGCCGACGTGGGCTAGTTCCTCTGCGAGGTCGTTGTCGGCAAAGTTTCCGGCCAATCCGTACCCGGCGTTGTTCACCAGCGTGGTCACCGGTTGGTTGGAATCGGCCAGCCGGTTGGCAACCTGCTGGACGCCGGCTTCGGTGACGAGGTCGGCGCTCAGGGTCTGCACTTGGACGGCATAGCGTGCCCGCAGGCTCTCGGCGGTGGCGTCGAGTCGTTCCTGGTCGCGGGCCACGAGAACCAGGGAGTACCCTTGCGCCGCCAACTGTCGGGCGAACTCGGCGCCGAGTCCCGACGTGGCTCCGGTGATGAGTGCAGTCACTGATGGATGGGCGGAGTAGTGCGTCTCGGTATGCTGTGTGGGACTGGCCATGCCTTGACTGTAGCGGGGTGCGTGGGCCAGTCCAAGGAGGCTGCGCGGGTGAGGCGAAATCGTCACCAGCGGGCAATAGAGTAGGGAAACTTTGCGTAATATCAGCCACCAAGGCTAGCCTAACTACAGAAGAGTTTTCCGGGGTGTCCCCGGCGCGAACCGTCAGGGAGACCAGCGTGGATTCAAGCCGCATCAACGGGTGGGCCCTGTCCTGCCCGGTAGTGGTCAGATATGCCGGCGGCTAGCAGCCTAGGGTGCCGGGGTGACGCCGGAGAGGTAGTGCAGCTGGGCCTTGACGGAATGTTCGGCGGCCCCGCGAACCGCAGGATCGATCTCGGCGTACACCAGATCCGTGACTTCGCCGGCCCCCGGCTGTCGCGAGGAATCGCCGCCGGTGAGCCGGGCGACCGCTTCACGGACCTGCTCCAAGCGTTGAAGGCGGTGGGAGGCGTACTGCTCGATCACGGTGCCCAAATGCGGGTGCATGGGGCCATGGGCAGGAAGCATGACTGCCGGACCGAAGCCGGACAGAACATCGAGGCTGGCCAGATAGTCACCGAGCGTTCCGTCGGGGAAGTCCAAGATGGTCGTCCCGCGCCCCAAGATGGTGTCGCCGGTCAGCACCGAACCGTGGTGTCCGTCGTCGAGCAGCAGGAAACACAGCGAATCGGAGGTGTGCCCGGGCGTGGCTACGACCTGGACGTTCACCCCCGCTACGGTCAGCACTTCTCCGTCGCTCAGGATCGGGGCGTCTCGGCAATGTTCGGCCCTGGCCGCGCGTACCGGGGCTCCGGTCAGTTCGTGCAAGCGGTCGATCCCCTCGGTGTGGTCGGGGTGCCGGTGGGTGATCAGGATCAGCTCGACGCGCCCCGCGGCGGCCAGGGCTTGGAGGTGGCCCTCATGGGCGGGCCCCGGGTCCACGACCACCACGGGGCCGCCCACGGAGCCGGCGGCGTGCAGGAGGTAGGAATTGGTGCCCTCCAGCGTCATCGGGCCGGGGTTCGGCGCCGTGATCAGATCGGCGCAGGACGTCATGTGCTGGAGAGAAGAAGGCGTCGGCTGTGGCATGCCGACAGTCTAGGGCAGCCGAGCGGACGTTTCCTGTGCCAAGACATTCCGAGAACCCCCTTCCCCCTAAGGAACGTATGCAGACCCTGACAACGGAGAACCTGTCCTTATCCCATTCGTCCGACACCGTGGTCAACGGCGTGAACGTGGAGATCCCGGTGGGTGAAATCACCACGATCATCGGGCGCAATGGTGCCGGAAAATCCACGTTGCTGCGCGGCCTGGCCGGAAAGCAGAAACCGGATGCCGGCACGGTGCGGATCGGCGGAACCGATTTGCACGACTACCCGGTCGATGACCTGGCCAGAATCGTGGCTCTGCTGCCGGAAGACTCCGACGGCCAGGAAGCCGCCGCAGTGCGCGAACGGATCGCCGACGTGTTGGCCCGTGAATCGGAGGTGCTGCTCCTGGACGAGCCGACAACGCATCTCGATATCGCCCAGCAACTCGAGGTCCTCGACGCCATCGCCGCCGTGAACCGTCGGCGGGGGACGACAGTGGTCATGGTCCTGCACGACCTCAATCTTGCAGCCCGCTACGCGGACCACCTGCTTGCACTGCTGGAAGGAAACATCGTGGCCGCCGGGCGCCCATCAGATGTCCTCACCTCCGAATTGGTCCACGACGTCTTTGGGCTCCGGGCACGGGTGATTCCTGACCCGGTGGTTGGAACTCCCTTGGTGTTGCCGATTGGACGCCACCGGTTCCGCCGCCCCGAAACCGGGCACACCGGGCAACCCCCAGCAGCCCAGCCTGCCGAAGCGCTTCCGGCGAATGAGGCGCCGGAGGAATCCGTCGTCCTCCCGACGCCCCGTCGCCCGTCCGTGGAGGTATGCCCGACGCTGGCCTTCAGCCTGGAGATCGTCGACGTCCAGGATCTTGGCCCCAGCTTCCGCCGCCTGACCTTGGCTGGGCACCAACTCGAACACTTCGGCACGGGTGGGCATCCCTTGGACCTGCGCATCAAGGTCCTCGTCCCACCAGCGGGTGAAGGGGCCGTGGCTCATCTGCGCACACTTTTCGCCGATCTGGCCCCCGGCGGACTGATCAGCGAGGAAGACTCGACCGGCTGGTACCGGGCCTGGCTCGCCAAGGACCCTGCCGAACGCGGTGCCATGCGCACCTATACGGTGCGTTCCTTCCGCCCCGCAGGCCACCCAGGCAATGCAGGGGCGTCCCCGGAAATGGACCTGGATTTCGTGCTGCACGTGCACCGCGAAAAGGGGGTGCTGGTCGGTGGGCCCGCTTCCGTGTGGGCGGCCGAAGCCCGAACCGGCGATGAGGTCATCATCTTGGGCCCCAACCGGGCCCTCTGCGGGCACGACTACGGGGGCATCGAATTCCGGCCCGGTACGGCGCGACGAATTCTGCTGGCTGGAGACGAAACGGCGGCTCCAGCCATCTGCTCGATCTTGGAATCACTACCACCGGGGATCACCGGAGACGCGTTCATCGAGGTCCCCTCGGTGGAGGATATCCAGGGTTCCTTTACCCGCTCCGGTGTCACCGTGCAATGGCTTCCGCGTGGCATGCAAGCCCCGGGCACGCTCCTGGAGGCGGCAGTGCGTTCGGCGGTCGCACTCCCGGGGGCCGGTGCCGTGGACCCGGGCAATGATCTAGAGGACGTGGACGTCGATACCGACATCCTGTGGGAGACCACAGCCGGAGCGGGCCAACCCTTCTATGCCTGGCTCGCCGGCGAGGCGGGAGTCATCAAAGCGATGCGACGCTATCTGGTCCGTGAGGTGGGAATCGACCGCAAACAGGTCTCCTTCATGGGGTACTGGCGCGCTGGACGGGCCGAAGCCTAGGGCCGAATCCGCGTCGTGGCCCGTCATGCAGGGCGGGATTGCCGTCCGGCGTGGGAAAATATGGGAATGATGCACACCCAGGTCCGCCGGGCCATGACCGAGGACTGGCAGGCGCTGCGTGCCGTGCGGCTCCGGGCACTAGCGGACGCACCATCGGCCTTCAGTTCCAGCTGGGAACACGAATCGGCTTTCGAAGAGGAACGCTGGCGTCACCGCGCGGAACAGGGCAACTGGTTCCTGGCTTGGTCGCCGCTCTCGACGGGGCCCGCCACACGGATGGCTGACGGGCTGGCGGGAGCCGTCCTGCGGCCGGGGACCGGGGGCTGCGAACTCATCGGCATGTGGGTGGATCCTGCGGTGCGTGGCCTGCACGTCGGTCGGGAACTGGTGGCCGCGGCAGCCGGGTGGGCGCGCCGGTCCGATGCCGGACGATTGGATCTGTGGGTGGTCACCGAGAATCTGAGCGCCCGCGACTTCTACCGACGTCAGGGGTTCTTCGAAACCGGGGAGCTGCAGGAAGTTTCCGGCCGTCCGGAGGCGGTGGAACTGGGCATGTCACTGCCGCTGATCTGATCGGGGCCCACCACGGGAACCGGTCCCGGAGCTCATTCCCGGGACGGTGCATCCAGATAGCTGACCTGCGTCAGGGCCTCGGAGAGCTCCCAGAGCCGCCGGGCGCTCTCTGGGTCCTGCGCAGCTGCCGCCCGCTTCGCTGGCCGGGGTGCCCCGCGCCATTCCCCGGGCCCACCCGGGCCGAAATACTCCCCTCCGTGCACCCCGGGGTCCGAAGCCGCGCGCAGTGTCGGTCGGGCACCTTGGGCCGGTCGTGGCATGACGGCGTTGAACAGGGCCCGCGCCGGGCGCAGAGAAGGTCGGTCAAAGACGTGGCCGAACAGGTCGGTGCCCACCACTCCGGGATGGGCGGCGACGGCGAACGTTTCCTGGCCGGCGGCCCGCAAACGTTGGTCCAGCTCGTAGGTGAAGAGCAGGTTGGCCAATTTCGAGCGGTTATAGGCGGCTACGGGCGTGTAGCCGCCCTCCAAGAAGAGGGGATTCTCGAAATCCATGGTCCCTCCCCGGTGGGCCAGGCTGGACAGCGAAATGACGCGGGAACCCGGTGCCGCAGCCAAGGAACCCAGCAGCAGGCCGGTCAGGGCGAAGTGCCCCAGATGGTTCGTCCCGAATTGACGTTCGTGCCCGTCGGCGGTCAACCCGTAGGGGGTCATCATGACGCCGGCGTTATTGACCAGCAGATCCAACCGGTGGTGGGAGGCCATGAAGGCCTGGGCGAAGGAATGGACCGTGGACAAAATCGATAGGTCGAGCTGAACGACTTCCGTGCGGAGCTCGCCGACGGACGCCAAGACCTCCGGTCGCAGTTGATCGACAGCTGCCCTTCCCTTGTCAAGATCGCGGCAGGCCAGGACGACGTGCGCGCCATGGAGGAGCAGTTCACGGGTCGTGGCGAATCCCAGGCCGTTATTCGCGCCGGTGACCACCGCCGTTGTTCCGGTCAGATCGCCGATATCCCTGGTGCTCCAGGTCCTATTGCCAGGCATTGGGGGTCTCCTGCCGATTGGTTCGAACGGGCGGCCCCCAGCCTAGGGCCTTCGACAACAATCTGCGTTGTGGTGCATCCTAGGCAGGAGAGCATCCACGTCACGGATCGGGGGCGATATGGCAGCGGAACGATCGGGGAACGAACCGGCGGGGACCATGTGGACCATCGGTCATTGGACCTGCCCTCCGGCGGTGGTGGCCGCGACCCTGGAATCAGCGGGGATCGAGCTGCTCGTCGATGTGCGCAAGATGCCCGGATCGCGTCGGAGCCCGCAATTTGATGAGGAGCAGATGCCCGGGTGGTTGGCAGAATGCGGTATCGAATATCACCACCTGCCCGAACTCGGGGGCCGCCGGCACCGGCAGCAGGACATCGACCCGATGATCAACGCCGGTTGGCAGAACGCCAGCTTCAAAAATTATGCGGACCATACGCTCACCGAGGAGTTTGAGAACGGGGTGGACCGGCTGCTGCGGTGGGCAGGGGAGCGGCGTGTCGTGGTGATGTGTGGGGAGCCGATGCCGTGGCGTTGCCACCGGCTGCTGATCGCCAATGTCCTCGCTGCCCGGGGGTGGAAGGTCGTGCACCTGTCCAATACCTCGAAACCGACTGAGCACGAACTGGGCCGCTGGGGTGCTGAACCAACAGTGGACGACGACGGGGTGGTCACCTACCCTGCCTGAGGGCAGTGACTTTGTCCGTGCCACCTGCCTACAGTGAAAGTGGGCTCCGCACACCCGTGGAGCCCGCCACCGGTTGGTGACCATCCCCGTGCTTCACGGGTTCGGAGGTGCCGGCGCCAGCCGCACTTCAGGAGAGGACCCAACGATGTCAGATGATCTCTTCCCCCAGGCCACCCCTGCGGTGGCCAAACGTCGCAAAGAGTTGACGCCAAACGCCACCCAGGCCTTCGAGGACTTCAGCAAGGCGGTCTTCGCCGAGGGGGCCCTGGACGAGCAGACCAAACAGTTGATCGCCGTTGCCGTCGCCCATGTCACGCAGTGTCCTTATTGCATCGAGGGTCACAGCAAACTGGCCCAACGCAAGGGGGCCAGTTCCGAGCAGATCATGGAGGCCATCTGGGTGGCCGCCGAGATGCGGGCCGGTGGTGCCTTCGCGCACTCCACGATCGCCCTGAACGCGATCGGGGAGGTCCCTCACCAGCATTGAGCCGGAGCAAGGGGGGCGGTGACCGCCGCTGCTGGGACCGTCCTAACGGTGGTGGGCCACCGGTTCATCCCCGGCCAGAACGCCCAGCAGCCGCGCCAGTTCATCGCGCTCACCCGAATCCAGGCGACCAAAATACTTGGTGGATTGTTCGCGGCGCGATTGGTGGATCCGGGAGCGGAGTTCCTGTCCGTCGGGGGTGAGGCGGATCAGGACGGCCCGGCGGTCCAGCGGGTCAGGAGCCCGCTCCACCAGCTCCTTGGTTTCGAGCTGGTCGATGACCTCGGTCGCCGAACGCGGGGCGATCCGCAGCAAATCGGCCAGTTGTTTCAACCGCAGACTGGCCTCAGGGGTGGTTCCCGACCCCTCGGGTGGGCCGGGTCCACAACCTCGAGCCAACATATTCAGGGCCCGCCATTGGTGTGGGGTCAGTTCGAAGGGCGCCAATTCGTGCGTCCACCGGCGACGCAACCCCCGGAAGGCGGCATGAAAAAGGTCGCCCAGATCGGGATCGTCGGCCAGGCCAGGGGGCGCGTCAGCGGTCATACCGTCAGTGTACTCATTTGCGTGGTTTCCACATAATGAGGTAACCTCTGCATAGTTGCCGGGCATCCCGTGCGACTCCTTCAACCCAGGAGGTGCTGCCGATGAAACCGGCACGGACTCCAGAACTCCCCTCAACCCCGCGCGCCGGAACCAGTCGGGGAACCCCCGGCGGCCCGGGCCCCGGCAAAATCAGTGCCGACGACCGCAGCCAGCTCGCCCGCCATCCGGTGAGCCTGCGTCGGGTCGCCGCCCTCTTCGCTCCGCACCGGAGGATGATCACGCTCCTGATGCTGCTCATCAGCATGGCTTCCGTGGCCGGCCTGGCCCAACCGTTTCTGATTCGCGCCATCATTGATGACGCCATCCCCAACGGGAACACCCCGCTCCTGGCCTGGCTGACCGGGGCGATGGTGGTCATTGCTGCCATTACTGCCCTGATCGGCGTCGTCCAGACCTGGATGGCCACCGATATGGGGCAACGGGTCATGCATACCCTGCGCACCGGTATGTTCACCCACCTCCAAGCCCAGTCGCTGGCCTTCTTCACCCGGACCCGTGGCGGAGAAATCCAGTCGCGGCTCACCAGCGACATCGCGGGGATGCAATCGGTGGTGACCACCACGGCAACGTCCATCGCCACGAATCTGACCACCGCCGTTGCCACGGCCATTGCCATGGTCGCCCTGTCCCCGATGCTCAGCATCCTCTCGCTCATCGTCATCCCCCCGGCGGTCTTCCTGAGCCGTCGGGTCGCCCTGCTGCGGCGCGATATCACCGCCGATCGTCAGGCAGAGTTGGCGAACCTCTATACCCAGGTCGAACAGGGCCTGTCGGTATCCGGGGTGCGTCTGGCCAAGACGCTGGGCACCACCGAACGCGACGCGGCGGATTTCACCGCCAGTTCGCACCGGCTCATCGGCCTGGAACTACGTTCGCAACTGGCAGGACGCTGGCGGATGGCCACCATGCAGATTGTCTTCGCTGCGATCCCCGCGGCCATTTATCTGGCCGGCGGTTTTCCCGCGGCCACCGGTGATATGAGCATTGGCACCATCGTTGCTTTCACGGCATTGCAATCCACTATTTTCCGTCCGATCATGGGCCTGCTGAACGTGGGGGTCCAGTGGGTCACGGCCATGGCACTCTTTAGCAGAATCTTCGAATACCTCGATCTGATCCCGGAGATCACCGCCCCCGAACACCCCGTGCAGATCGACCCCGGCGCCGTCCGCGGGGAACTGCGCTTCGAAGGCGTGGGGTTCTCGTACGACGGCGAAGCCCGGGCCCTGGCCGATATCGATCTGGTGGTGCCCGCGGGGACCGCGACGGCGATCGTCGGGGCGACGGGTTCGGGGAAATCCACTCTCGGGGCCCTGATCCCGCGACTGCACGAGGCAACGATCGGACGCATCACCATCGATGGAGTCGATGTCAGGAAGCTGGCTCCTGCCGACCTGGCTCAGATCGTCGGTGTCGTCTCTCAGGAGTCCTATCTGATCCACGCTTCCATCCGGGAGAACCTCCGTCTGGCCGCCCCCGAAGCCACCGACGACCTGTTGTGGGCTGCCCTCGAAGCCGCACAGATCGACGAGCTCGTCGCCTCGCTGCCGGATGGGCTGGACACCTTCGTCGGAGCTCGGGGACACCGGTTCTCGGGTGGGGAACAGCAGCGACTGGCGATTGCCCGGACCGTTCTGCGCAATCCTCGGATCCTGGTCTTGGACGAAGCGACGTCGGCGCTGGACAACACCACGGAGGCCCAGGTTCAGGCCGCCCTGGATCGGTTGGCTGCCGGACGGACCACGGTGACGATCGCGCACCGTCTATCCACGGTGGAACGGGCCGATCAACTGGTGGTCCTGGACTCGGGACGCATCGTCGAACGGGGGACACCTGCCCAATTGCGTTCGGCCGAGGGGCCGTTCGCTCGCCTGCTGCGCGCTCGTGCCGAGGCTGACGGACTGCAAGTGGCCGGGCCGGCTCGGCCCGTGATATGAGTAGGCCCCTGGAAACCAGAACTGGTTTCCAGGGGCCTTTTCATCACTCGCACCTTTTTGAGGTACTGACGAGCTTAGCCATGACAGCTGGGAGTCGGCTGTGCGGAGGGTAGGAGTTAACTGGCGATCCATCGCTGGGCGGAGCCCCCGGTTGTCTTAGAGGAACGGGCGCAAGGGGATCAAAATGACTTCGCTGACTTTGGCCGCCGGGTTCTGCTTGCTCCAGCCGGATAACGTCAGTTGCCGGCAATTGGTGCTGTCGACCAGGAAGATCCGCTCCATTTTTTCGGCGAATGCCGGATCGTGGATCTCCAGATTCGTTTCGTAGTTTCCGGTCAGGCTCAATCGGTCGATGTTGGCAGTGCCGATCGTGGACCATTGGCCGTCGATGGTGGCGGTCTTGGCGTGGATCATCGCGTTCCTGTACAGCAGCACGGAGATCCCTTCCCGCAGCATGGCGGTGAAGAACCCTCGGGCGAGCCAGTCGGCCAGGACGTGGTTGGAATCCTCCGGAAGGATCAGCCGGACGTCGACGCCCCGCCTGCTGGCGGCGAGCAGCGAATCAAGAATTTGCCGGTCCGGGATGAAATAGGCGGTGGTCATGTAGATCCGGTCGCTGGCCCGGTTAATGGCGTCGAGGTAGACGCCCCGGATGGGGTACACCAAATGGGAGGGCATGTTGTTGGCCGTACGAATGTGCGGATCCCAGGTCAGTGCGGGCTGGTGAGGGATTTCCGGCCGACCGCATACTGAGTTCCAGACATCCAGAAATGCCTGGCGCAGTTCCCAGACCGCGGGGCCTGTGAGGCGAAGATGGGTGTCGCGCCATTCGGTGGCGTACAGATCACCGATGTTATAGCCGCCGGCGAATGCGGTTTCGCCGTCCACGACCAGCAATTTGCGGTGGTCCAGGCCGGTGCTTCGCAGTGGGGTGAACAACCGGGAGGGGCGTAGCACGGGGAAGCGGTAGACCCGGATCTTGGGATGAAATTGGTAGAAGGAGCGGGGGACGACGAGGTTGGCGAAGCCGTCATAGATGACGAATACTTCGACGCCACGCCGGGCGGCCTCGTTCAAGGCTTCCTTGAACCGTTGCCCGGTCGCATCGGATTTCCAAATGAAGGTCTCAAGGAAAACGTGTTCCCTGGCGCCTCGGATGGCGGCCAGCATATCGGCGTAGAGGTCCTCACCGTAGGTGTAGATCTTCGTCTCGGATTCCTGGACGGGGGCATCGAAAACTCCTGGGCGCGGGAACCCGACCCGTTGGCTCCGTTGGCGGCGCTTCAGGGCATCGAAGATCACCAGGCCAGCAACAACCGTGGCCTGTACGGCTACGAAGGCCAGGGCCAGTCGGGTGGTCGTTTTTTTCAAACCCGCCATCACGGGGGCTGGTATCACGGAAGGCATGGTGCGAGTTTAGTCCGATGTCACCGCCGGCGGCCGTGCGACTCGTTGAGCCCGAGAAAACTGCGACGCGGGCGGCCCCGGGGCCTTGTCCGCGGATGCCCCGCAGCCGGTGAGCAGACGGGCGTTGATCAGGACCCCATGCAGGGGGTTGACGGTGCGAGTGTTCCCCCTCACACTGGATAGTATACGATTTAGTATATTAAGTCGGAAGTTGTGGACGATCGCCAATGACGTCGATGCACGGCCGAAGACAGGCGAGGACGCCGGATAGAACGGGACCAGAGACAGACGTTCCGGGAACCACCAGACCAGTCCAGGAGTGAATCATGAGCAGAGCACGGCTGGACGCGCACGCACGCAAGACCCAGCGACGCGTCGCCTTCGCCACGATCGTCGGCACCACCATCGAGTGGTACGACTTCTTCATCTACGCCACGGCGGCAGGCCTGGTCTTCGCCCATGTCTTCTTCGCCCCGGCAGGGGAGTCCATCGGCTTATTGCTGGCGTTCGCCTCCGTGGGCATCAGCTTCCTCTTCCGTCCCTTGGGGGCCTTCCTTGCCGGGCACTACGGCGACAGGATCGGCCGGCGCCCGATGCTGGTCATCACGCTGATCATGATGGGCGCCGCGACGACGCTCATCGGTGTGTTGCCGACCTATGAGACCGCAGGGATCCTGGCTCCCATCTTGTTGCTGTTGCTACGGATCCTGCAGGGGATCTCAGCTGGCGGGGAGTGGGGAGGCGCGGTGCTGATGGCCGTCGAACACGCGCCGGCGGACCGTCGCGGTCGGGCCGGTGCCTTCCCCCAGTTGGGCGTCCCCCTGGGCCTGCTGCTGGCGACCGGCGTCACCGCAGTGATGACCGGATGGATTTCCCCCGGCGAAGCCTTCGTCCAGTGGGGCTGGCGTGTTCCGTTCCTGCTGAGCGTCGTGCTGATCGCCGTCGGATACATGGTCCGTCGAGCCGTGGATGAATCCCCGGTGTTCCAGGAGATCGCGGAGAAGAAGCAGCAGACCAAAGTGCCGATCGCCGAACTGTTCCGCAAGCATTGGCTGTTGGTGATCCTTGCTGCGCTCGTCTTTGCGGGCAATAACGCCGCGGGATACATGGCCACCGGCGGATTCATCCCCAGTTACGCGACCAGCGATGCCGTGGGACTGGATCGGACGGACGTCCTGGTGGCCATGACCTTCGCCGCTGCCATGTGGTTCATCTTCACCTTCGCTGCCGGAGTGCTGGCCGACAAGATCGGACGCAAGCGCACCTACCTGATCGGCTTTGGCATCCAGTTGCTGATGGTCTTCCCGCTGTTCTGGATGATCGATACCGGCTCGTTGCCCCTGCTCTATCTCGCGCTGGGCCTGTTCACGATCGGGCTCGGCCTGACCTACGGGCCGCAAGCAGCGTGGTATTCCGAGATTTTCCCGGCCTCCGTGCGATTCTCCGGAGTATCGATCTCCTATGCCCTCGGGGCGATCCTGGGCGGGGCCTTCGCCCCGACCATCGCCCAGGCCCTGATCAACGCCACGGGCACCGGCGCATCGATTTCGGTCTATTTGCTGCTCATGACCGTTGTGGCCATCGCCGCGGTCATGATCCTGCGGGATCGGCCCGGGATCAATCTGTCGATCAATAATCAGGCCGAACAGGAGGTGGGGGCGACGGTCTTCGATCAGCGACGCGCCCCGGCGTTCCAGAAGAGCGGGGACTAGGCGCCCAGGCTGTGGAGGGGCCCGTGCCGGACCATGATCGGGCACATCAACAGCAGTGGGGGTCCGATCCTGCCGGTTCACTCTCTCCGCTGATCGCCGACATCGGCTGCTTGCAGGCATCGCCGCGCCAGGCCTCGAGTCCTTCGCGGAGGGCGACGACGGCGATGACCAGCCCTGCCACGGGGTCGGCCCAGGCCCAACCGAAGAGGGTGTTCAGGAGCAGGCCCAGAAGGACGGCGGCCGAGAGGTAAGAGCAGATCAGCGTCTGCTTTGAGTCGGCGATGGCCGACGCGGAACCCAACGCCTGACCCGTCCGGCGTTCCCACAAGCTGAGGAACGGCATGATCAGCAGACTGACGGCGGCCAAGGCGATGCCCACGGTGCTGTGTTCGGCTTCCCGGAGACCCGCGAGGGTCAGCACCGCATCGATGCTGATGAAAACCGCCAGGCCGAAGAAGGAAAAGGCGATCAACCGCAGCGCCGTCCGCTCGCGTTTCTCCGGATTCGGGACGGAGAACTGCCAGGCCACTGCCGCGGCGGAAAGGACCTCCACAATGGAATCCAAACCGAAGCCGAGCAGGGCCACCGATGAAGCTGCTGCCCCGGCGACCACGGCGATCACTGCCTCGATGACGTTGTAGGTGATCGTCAACGCCACAATCAATTTGATGCGGCGCTTCAGGATTTCGTGGGATTGGTATCGGTCCTGGGGAGTTCTCAGCATGTGCATCCGGGGCCTTCGCAGCAGTCGGGCTCCATGCGCAGCGCAGCCCTGAGGAGTTCGTCCATGGCGGCTGCCAGATGGGGATCACTGAGGCGATACCAGGAACGTCTGCCCTGGGGGATCGCCTCGACGAGGCCACAACCACGCAGGCAGGCCAATTGGTTGGACATGACCTGCCGGGAAACGTCGAGGGCGTCGGCCAGATCGGAGGGGTAGGCCGGCGCCTCACGCAGCGCCAGGAGCACACCGACGCGGGTGGGGTCCGATACTGCGTGCCCAAAGCGGGAAAGGGCGGCAGTATGCGAGGCGGTAGCGGTGGAGATCATCCATCCACAGTACAGCGTATGCTGAATTCACGAAACTCTTGACGGAGGGCCGTGTCAGGTCGTGGAGATCACCCAGAGTCCCCGGGTGGCTTCGGAGCGCAGCACTACCCGGGCGCCATCCTCGTGAGGTGTCAGGACCATGGAACCGGCGGTTTCGGCCTCCGCGATGTCAACCACGGCGCCCGGACGCAGCCCGTGCCGAGCGAGCAGTCGCAGCAATCCGGGGTTCTCGTCCGAGATGCGAGTGACCTCGTAGGTACCCGGTTCCGCTTCTGCCAGGTTGACCGCATGCGCCGGACGCCGCGTGGTTCCGTCGACGGTGGGGATCGGGTCGCCGTGGGGGTCGCGGGCGGGGTGTCCCAGCAGGGAGTCGATCCGGTCGATCATTTTTTCTGAGACGGCATGTTCTAAGTTCTCCGCCTCATCGTGGACCTCCTCCCAGGAGTAACCCAACGTACCCACCAAAAAGGATTCGATGAGCCGGTGCTTGCGGACCATGGCCACGGCATGGCGTTCTCCGGCGGCGGTCAGGCGGGCCGGTTTATAGGGTTCGTGGATGATCAGCCCCTGGGCATCCAGTCGGCGCATGGTGTCTGAGACACTGGCCGCAGTGGTCCCGAAACGTTCCGCCAGGGCCTTCCCGGTGACCGGCTCTTGGCCCCATTCGGTGGCCGACCAAATGACCTTCAAGAAGTCCTCAGCCACGCGGCTGATTTCCTCCTCGCCAGGACCCGGAGGTGGTGAAGCGTGTTCTTCAGTCATTGGGCACCCGTCACGGTCAAATAGATCAGCAGGAAGTTCAAGGCCACGATCGCCGCGGTAATCGCCCAGGCGAAGAGCTGGGTGCCGAAGCTGTTGATGAATTGGCCCATCACCGAGCGCATGCCGGTGTAGCGGACCAGGGGGATGAGGGCGAAGGGGATGCCGATGGACAGGAAGACCTGGCTGAGCACCAGTGCCCAGGTCGGGTCGACCCCCACGGTGAGGATGACCAGCGCCGGGATCAGCGTGCTGACCCTGCGCGCCAGCAGGGGGATCCGCCGCTGCAACAACCCCGACATGATGGCCGAACCGGCGTAGCACCCCACCGAGGTCGAGGCCAGGCCCGAGGCCAAGAGCCCGACGCCGAAGATGACGCCGATGACCGGCCCCAGCGCCTCAACGATGGCTCCATGGGCGCCCTGGATGGTATCGGTGCCCTCCACTCCGCGCAGGCTCGAGGCCGCCAGCAACAACATCGCGATATTGACCGAGCCGGCCACGACCAAGGCCAGGACGACGTCCCACCGATTGGCGTGCAATAGCCGACGGATTCCCGACTCGGTGTGTCCTTCACCGTGGCGGTCACGGGCCAGGGAGGAATGCAGATAGATGGCGTGCGGCATGACCGTGGCGCCGAGCATGCCGGCAGCCAGCAGGACGGTGCCGGCCCCCTCGAACCGCGGGACCAGGCCGCCGGCTGCTGCTCCCCAATCCATGGGGCTGACCAGCAGGCCTGCGACGAATCCGATGGTGATTAGCGCCAGCAAGGCCATGATCACCAGCTCAAAGGGGCGTTGACCATGTCGAGACTGGATAGCCAGCAGGGCCATGGACACGATGCCGACGATCAGCCCGCCCACCGGCAGCGGCAGGCCGAAAAGGATCTGCAGGGCAATGGCCCCGCCAATGACTTCGGCCAGATCGGTGGCCATCGCAATGAGTTCCGCCTGGCCCCAGAAGGCGAGACGGCCGCTGCGCGAGAGCCTGGTGCCGAGGATCTCCGGCAGCGACCTGCCGGTGACCAGGCCCAACTTCGCTGAGAGGTACTGGATCATCACCGCCATGACATTCGCTGCAACCAGCACCCAGACCAGCAGGTAGCCGTGTTGGGCGCCGGCAGTCAGGTTCGCGGCCACGTTGCCGGGGTCGACATAGGCGATGGCCGCGACAAAGGCCGGGCCCAGCAGCCACACCAGGCGTCGCTGAGGGTGTCCCTGCTGTTCCACGACAGACGGTGCCGCCGAACCAGCTCGTTTCATCACACGAATCCTTAGAGTTAAGTCAACTTAACTTATCTTCCGAAGGCCCGATGACGCCAGCTGTATGACGTGATTCGGACGTAGGCTGGACCCATGAACGAGAACCGGTATTCCACCCGCGGTGCCTATGTGAGTCACGGTGAGGAATTCACCCGCGACACGAACTACATCGATGATCGGATCGTCGCCCATCCGGAGGCCGTCCGGGCTTCCGGTGGCGAAGGCGGCGGATCCATCGGGGATCCGGAGGCCGGGTTGTCGGCCGGCGCACAGGTTTGGCCGGTGGAGGCCGGCCGGTACCGGCTCGTGGCTGCCCGCGCCTGCCCGTGGGCGAACCGGGCGCTGATCGTGCGCCGCCTCCTCGGGCTCGAGGAGGCGATCGGCGTCGGGCTACCCGGGCCGACGCATGATGTCAGGTCCTGGACCTTCGATCTGGACCCTGGTGGTCGAGACCCCGTGCTGGGCACCGAATGGCTGCAGGAGAACTTCTTCCGTCGCTTTCCCGATTACCCGCGGGGCATCACCGTTCCGGCGATCGTTGATATTCCCACCGGCGGCGTCGTGACCAACGACTATCCGCAGATGACACTGGACTTCTCGACCCAGTGGAGGCAGTTCCACCGTGCCGGGGCCCCCGATCTGCTGCCCGCCGGACGCTGGGAGGAGATGGCCCCGGTCATCAAGCGGATCTTCACCGAGGTCAACAACGGGGTCTACCGTTGTGGCTTTGCCGGTTCACAAGAAGCCTACGACGAGGCCTATCAGCGGCTCTGGACTGCCATGGACTGGTTGGAGGAACGCCTGGCCGGTCAGCGGTATCTGATGGGGGACACCATTACCGAAGCCGATATCCGTCTGTTCACCACGTTGGTGCGCTTCGACCCCGTTTACCACGGGCACTTCAAATGCAACCGGAATAAACTCACCGAAATGCCGGTGCTCTGGGCCTACGCCCGCGACCTCTTCCAGACGCCTGGGTTCGGGGACACCATCGATTTCGTCCAGATCAAACGGCATTATTACATCGTGCACGAGGACATCAATCCCACCGGATTCGTGCCGCAGGGCCCCGATCTGGCGAACTGGCTCCAAGCCCACGGCCGCGAGGCATTGGGGGGTTCCCCCTTCGGTTCCGGAACGGCGCCCGGGCCGGTGAGGGCCGGTGAGGAAGTCGCTGCCGGGCACAACCCGCTGTACCCCGGCTAAGGCCCGGCTACCGGTTGCGTCCGGGCTTCCTCTGAACGTCAAGACCCTTCAGGAACAGGTTTTTCTGCACCTGGTCCCAGCCGTCGGAGGTGAGTGCGGAGGCGTCGAAGTCGTCCGCTTCGATCTTGGCCGAGATCCCATAGAACGACGCGTCGAACGGCATGCCTCCGCAGACGATGTGATCTTCTTCAGCGATGATGAGACACAGACCCTCATCCGCCGTTGCGCTCTCAGCGGCGTCCCCGGAGGCCGCGCGGGCCACATAGAACGAGAGACCGTGCACCGTGGCAGCAAACCGCGGGGTATCTGGCTCAAAGCCGCCCACATGGAGCCCCGGCGGCAATTCATCCTGTGCGGTGGCTGGCTGATCGAGCAATTCGATGCTCTGGATCGCAGGGCTGCTACACCCGGCCAGTAGCGGCAAGGAGAGTGCCAGTAGTGGAACCAGAAGGTGACGTCGCATGGGGCCAGCGTCCCCGATGGGTAGAAATCTGGCTACCCCTCGCCCTCGAGATTCGGGTGGCGTGGGGGTGTCCTGCTGCTGTGGTCCAGGCCTTTGATGAACAGATTGCCCTGCACCCGTTCCCAACCGTCGGAGGTCAGCATCGAGGCGTCGAAGTCATCGGGGACGAGTTGGGCCGAGACGCCGAAGAACCGGGTTTCGAGGGGTGTGGGTCCGCAGGTGATGACCTCCGGTTCGGCCACGATGAGGCAGGCGCCCCAACCCGGGGGGAGGTTCCCCGTACCGCCCGACAGGGGCGGACGGGCCAGATAGAACGAAAAGCCTCCGGTCCGGGCGGCTAATCGGGTGGTGCCCGGCTGGAAACCCGCCACGGCGGCGTCCGGAGGCAGGGCATCCTTCGAGGTGGCCGGCCGATCAAGCAGAGCGATGCCAGGACCGGATGAACTGCAGCCGACGAATAATGGCAGGCACAGCAACACTAGTGGAGCCATCAGCCGACGGTACATCTGAGTCTCTTCCCCGGATCATGAATTTTCAGCCACCTTATCCGGAGCCACCGCGGAGCCGTGTTTTTATCGCCTCAGTTGTTGGCGACAAAAAACTCCAGTGCGGTTCCGTCGGGATCCTTCACGTTCAGAGCGAGCCCTGAATCGTCCTCGACGATTCCGCTATGTGCCATCCCCTGGGCCTCGAGATGGTCTTGCCATGCTTGCAGCCCCTTCCGGTCGGCCACGGCAAAACCCAGATGGTCCAGACCGGCCGCACGCGGGTTGAAGGCCTGGGCCCCACCACCGCCGTGCTGGGTCAAACCGACCATCGTCCCGTCGGGGAGGCGGAACATCCTGCGCACCAGATCGGGGCCTTCAAGGCTTCCAACCGGGGGCTGCGACCAGAGTTTTTCGTAGAAGACCGCGCTGGCCTCGAGGTCGGAGACCGTGATGGCGACGTGGTGGATTCCGCTGAATTCAGGCATGGCCCCAGTCAAGCAGACACGGGAGCCATGACCACACCTGAGGCGCTCTGAGCTTCGCCTGGGCAGTGATTCTTCGGGGCGCCGTGGCAGGATGGAACCCATGACGATTACCGCCGCAGCAGACGGCTCCGCGCTCGGAAACCCAGGACCGGCCGGCTGGGCCTGGTACGTCGACGACTCCGCGTGGCGGGCCGGTGGGTGGCCTCACGGGACGAACAACATGGGCGAACTGATGGCCGTGCTGGATTTGTTCCGTTCCACCGAGCATGTTGCCGAAGAGCACCTGCACATCCTGTGCGATTCCCAGTACGTCATCAATTGCATCACCAAGTGGATGCCGGGGTGGAAGCGCAAGGGCTGGAAGAAGGCCGACGGCAAGCCGGTGCTGAACGTGGACCTGCTCAAACAGATCGACGACGTCATCACCGGCCGCGACTACAGCTTCGAATGGGTCAAGGGACATGCCGGGCACTACCTCAACGAGGCCGCCGATGACCGGGCCCGGGCAGCAGCTACCGCCTACCAGACCGGGCGGGGCAGCGACACGGGACCGGGCTACCCGGGTTCCGGGCAGCCGGCAACCGACTCCGAGGCCACCGCATCCATCACTGTTGCTGAGCCGGCACCGGCTCCGGCCGAACGCCCGGAGCAGGACGATTTGTTCTCCTCCCTCGAGGACCCCTCGGAAACGGGCCGCGGGAGCGCGGAAATTGACGCCGTGGTCGCCCTGGAACGCGAGTTGCTGGACCCGCGGGTTCGCAGCGAAGTCGGCCAGCTGAACTTTCTGCTGCATCCGGACTACCGCGAAGTCACGGCGCAGGGGACGGTGAACGAACGAGATACGGCAGTGACCGTCTTGTCCTCGGGGGCCACGGACCTCCAGGAATCCACCGAACAGGAGGGCGAGGACGACGACGTCGTTCAGCAGGTCGGCTTATCGGCTTCGGCAGCCGCTCCCGGCAGTGAACGTGCCGTCGAGCTGCTCGAGGCCATCCGCTTGGGTGGGGAAGCCATCCACCTGACCTATCGGCTGGTCGGAACGGAATCGGCGCTCGCCGTCGGATCCCTCTGGCAGCGTGAAGAGCAACGGTGGCGCCTGCGTTTCCGCCAGGAAACACCAGAACTCTAGATCCCCGAACGCCGGGAAACCGTCCCCGGAACCGGCAGAGCCCAGGAGAGCACCGTGAACGACCCGCGATTCGCCCCCGTCACCGAACTGCTGGAATCCTTCGCCGCGGCAGACCCCGACTACTCGGCGCAACTCTGCGTCTACGCCGGCGGGCACCCCGTCATCGACCATGCCGTCGGGCCCCATGCGGAACTGGACTCGTTGACCGGGGTCTTCTCCGCCTCCAAGGGTGCCGCCGGCATGGTCATCGCCCTACTGGTGCAGGATGGCCAATTGGACCCCGGCGAGCCCGTCACCACCTATTGGCCGGAATTCGCAGCCCACGACAAAGGCACCATCACGGTAGCGGAACTGCTGAGCCACCAGGCAGGGCTACCCGGGGTCGACGGCGGCATGGAGGTGAGCCACTACACCGAATCCGCTCTCGGCGCGGCCCGCTTGGCCGACGCGCCAACGGTCTGGAAACCCGGGTCAACGCATCAATACCATGCGTTGAGCATCGGGATCTTCGCGGAGGAGCTGGTCAGGCGGATCACCGGGCAGACGTTGCAGCAGGTCTACGAAACCCGCATCCGGGCACCCTTCGGCATCGATTTCTACCTCGGCCTGCCCGACGGTGAGGAACCACGTTTCCGGGAGGTGCTCAAACCCGCGCAAACCCCTGAGCTTCCCTTCATTGATCCGTACGGTCCCCTGGGGCTGGCATTGAACTCCACGGCGGGCTTCGATATCGGCGAGGGCGTCAGCTACGACCTGCTGGACCTGCCCAACTACCGACGGATCAGGGCCTCGGGCCTCGCGGCCGCCGGCGGAGTGGCCAGCGCGCGCGGGCTGGCACGGCTCTACGCCGCGGCCAGCACCGGGGTCGTGCGGCAGGACGGGGCCGCCGACGGGCCCTTCCTGGCCGAGGACACGCGCCGGAAGGTGGCCGCCGAGCAGGTGTTCGGCATCGACCGGGCGAACGGGCTGACCGGGGCGTTCGCCCTGATGTTCATGAAATCCATCCCCCGCAACGACTTCGGCTCCTGGCAGTCCTTCGGCCACGACGGGGCCAACGCCACACTGGCCTACGCGGACCCCGCCTATGGCATCGGATTCGGCTATGTGCCCGCGCGGGCCGAGGAGAGCGGCACCGGTACCCGGGGTGGGCAACTCAGCGTGGCCGTCCGCCACGTCCTGCTCTCCCTCGCCGCCGGCTGAGGACGGACGAGGAATTCAGGCCGGCTGGTGCAAGGGCCAGGTCGTGGAGGCGAGCCATTCGCCGTCGTGCCCGCAGACCAGGACCGCGACCCCGAAGTCGCGAACGGCAGCATCCAGGGTGGATGCTCCGCCGGCAACAATCGCCTGCGACAGGACATCGGCGGTGACTATTTCCTCGGCCAGCACACTGACCTGCAAGTAGGCGTTCGGAGGGTGGCCTGCCTGAGCGGAGGTGGTGGCCAGTGCCGCGGTGAAGCCGGGGGTCCCTGCCATCGGCACATCGGCGACCAAGGACGTGGCATCGAAGGGATCGGTGATCCCGGCCCGCCAATGTCGACCATAGAACGGGTCGGTCCCGGCGGGTTCTGCCGGGAAGGGCGAACCGCTGCATAGGACGTCGCCGCCGACGGTCACCGACCAATGAGGCAATTCAAGGTCCATCATGGCCTGTCCGGCGTGGGCGACGGCCCAGCTTTTGACCAGACCGCTCAGGTCGACCGGTCCGGTGGCCGTATGAGGGGTGTAGGCGCCGTCGGTTGCCTGACGCCACATCGTCGCTTGTTCATAGAGCGAACGCAGCCGGCGATGGGCATAACGAAGCTCGATGTCTCCGCGGCGCAGGCCCTCCACCGGGCCGTGGCCGTTCACACCGAAGGAGGTGTGGGCGTCGGCGAAGACGCGTTGCATCGTCTCCACGGCGGCGTCGATCTCATCGGCCTCCAGCGGCGCGCTGATGCTGACCGTGGTGCCCAGTGCCTCGAACGTCCGGTGGGCCAGTTCCGGGACTTCGAGATCTGCCGTCATCTCAGCTTCTTCCTCTGCGAGGTTCATGCCCGGACACCGTCGGCAACCGGAGGGCCCGGCCTGCTGATCAGCTGGACCGGCTCCGAGCCGCGCAATTGTTGGCGGCGCACACTGGACAAGGTCGAGGGCGCCGCAGCCAGCCGGGTCGTCGTTGCCGCCGAGGAACCGCTCGCTGCCGACCCGAGACGGTAGGGGGCAGGAGTTGGCGTTGCCTGGGCGACCGGTGGTGTCCCGCCGACCCAACCGGCGGCCAACACCCCGGCGGATGCCACGGAAGCGAAGATGGCCTGGCGGATGTTCACGAGGTGGTCCTTTCGCGGACGGATTCCTGTCGGTAGTGCATGAAACCAGCCTGTCGAACCGAACTGTGAAGACCCTGTGACAGGGCCCCCAGATGGCTCCGCCGTCGCATTTTTCGCCGAGGGCGGATTCACGCCGGTCTCCGGCGGGCATCCGTGCCACGGCGGACGTAGGGTGGACTGGTGGAATTCGAGAAACGGTATTTGGCCCTGGGCGACTCCTTCACCGAAGGCGTCGGTGATGAGGACCCCACCCGTCCCCATGGCGTCCGAGGCTGGGCCGACCGGGTGGCCGAGCAGCTCTGTGCCGCCGATCCCGCTTGGGGTTATGCGAATCTGGCCGTCCGCGGCAAGAAAATTCGTCAGGTCATCGACGAACAGCTCGAGACGGCGTTGGCCATGGAACCGACCCTGGTCACGCTCTACGCCGGGGGCAACGACATCCTGCGCCCGCGCGTGGATATCGACGCCCTCATGGCCGGATACGACGATATGGTGTCCCGTCTGCGCGCCTCGGGGGCCGCCGTCGTCCTCTTCACCGGTTTCGATTCCTCCGGCTCGGCGGTCTTCGGCAAAACCCGCGGACGGACCGCGATCTACAACGAATGGGTGCGTGAAGCAGCCGATCGCCATGGTGCCGTCATCGCCGATTACTGGCGCTGGCGCGAATTCAGCGACTTCAGGTACTGGGCGGTGGACCGGCTGCATATGGGCACCCCCGGGCATACGCTGATGGCCAAGAAGATGCTGGCCCTGCTCGAGAGCACCGATGCGATCGCGACCCCTGAACTGGACACCGCGACGGCACGAACCCGGAGGGAACAACTCGCTTCCGACGCCCGTTGGGCCCGCGAATTCGTGGTGCCGTGGATCGGACGCCGTGTGCGGGGGACCTCCTCGGGGGACTTGATGGGCCCCCGCTACCCCGGCTACATCCGGCTCTGAAGGACGGCGCAGTGGTTGACTGATGGCCATGAGGCAATCCAGTAAAGTAAACCAGCACGACGGCGAACCGCATGAAGGCGGGGGGCTGGCCGAACGGCTGAACTGGCTGCGCGCCGGGGTCCTGGGTGCCAACGACGGGATCGTCTCCACCGCCGCCGTGGTGGTCGGGGTGGCCGGAGCGACCACGGCCACCGGACCGATCCTGGCCGCCGGTGCCGCCGCATTGATCGGCGGAGCGGTGTCCATGGCGCTGGGCGAATACGTTTCGGTCTCCAGTTCTGCGGATTCGCAGCATGCCCTGATTGCCCAGGAGCGGAGGGAACTCGAGCAGATGCCCGAGGAAGAGCTCTCCGAACTGGCCTATCTTTATGAGCAGAAGGGGTTGAGTGCCGCCACGGCGCAGAGGGTTGCCAGCGAACTCACCGCCCATGACGCCCTAGGGGCGCACCTCGAGGCGGAACTCAAGATTGACCGCGACGATGTGGTCAGCCCATGGAGTGCCGCGGCGGCTTCCGCGGTGTCCTTCACTGCCGGGGCGTTACTGCCCTTTCTGACGGCCGTCCTCTTGCCCGTCGACTGGAGGATCCCCGTGACCTTCCTGGCCGTGCTGTTCGCCCTCGCGGCGACCGGAGGCATCGGCGCACGTCTCGGGGGAGCTCCGATGCTCAAACCGGTGACACGGGTAGTGGTCGGTGGGGTCTTGGCCCTGGGGGCCACCTTCCTCATCGGCACCTGGCTGGGCCAGAGCGGGGCCGTTGGCTAGCGGGATCAGCCCTGCTTGATGACCTGGGTGCCGCCGGCGAACTGATCGAACCAACTCTGGCGTTTCACGGTGTCGCTGTTGATGGTCACCGCGATCACGATCGCGGCGGCCAGCGAAGCGAGCGAACCAAGGATGGAACCGATGAGCGGCAGGATTCCGAGGATCCCGAACCCCATCCAGATATTGCGCTTGATCGCCTCGGTCATATCCGGGTGGCCACCGTTGGCCCCGACGACGTGCAGTTTCATGATCATTTTGCCCACGGTCTGTCCCCGGCTGGACTCCATGAAGGCGAAGTAGCCGACGTAGATGACGGCGCTAACTACCGCCGATACCGCCGTCGCACCGAAACTTCTGCCACCGAGCCCGAATCCGGCACCTCCGGCCCCCATGATCGCGCCGGTAATGATCAGGCCGACGACCAGGAAGTTGACGATCAGCAGGATGACGCCGTCGATCAGCCGGGCCAGGAACCTATCGGTGAGCTCCCCGGGGCGTGTACCCGTCGGGGGCATGGCGGGGCCGGTGGGTTGGGGCGGGGGAGGTGTTGGATCGCTCATGGCCCCACCATACGCAAGGATGCGCCCCAAGACCATGGTTGGACATGATCTTCATTTTCGGGCTGAGTAGGCTATATGCGTTTCCCGTCACGCTTGGTGGATGGTGGAGGGGGAGCCTGGCGGGCGGGGTGCCGGCGGTCCTGTGCGTAGGAGGCAGCCGCCGTGGAACGCCGCCGTCCGTAGGACAGGTAGGCGACGGCGCCGAGCGCCATCCACAGTCCGAAGACGGTCCAGGTGGTGCCCCCGAGGTTGGCCATCAGGAACACGCAGCCGGCAACCGCGAGGATCGGTGTCACCGGGTAGAGCGGAACACGGAAGGTACGGGGCAGATCCGGGCGGTTGCGGCGCAGATAGATGACCGAAAGACTCACCAGGCTGAAGGCGAAGAGCGTGCCGATGCTGGTGGCGTCGGCCAGCTCGCCCAACGGCACCAACCCCGCGGTGACCATGATGATCCCGCCGGTGATCAACGTGTTCACCACAGGGGTTCCGGTCCGCGGGTTGAGTTTGCCGAAGATGCGGGGAACCATCCCATCGCGGGACATGGCCACCAGCACACGGGTCTGGCCGTAGAGCACCGTGATGACGATGCTGATGATCGCCACCACCGCACCGACGGAGAAGACCAGGGCCACCCAGGCCTGGCCGGTGATCTCTTCGAGGACCTGCACCAGGGCGGCCTCCTTGCCGACGAACCACTGCCAATCCTTGGCGCCGACGGCGGCGATGGCGACCAAAATATAGAGCACGGTCACGATGATCATTGAGGCGATGATGGCCCGCGGTAGATCGCGTTGGGGGTTCACCGCCTCCTCGCCGGCGGTCGATGCGGCGTCGAAGCCGATGTAGGAGAAGAACAGGCGGGCAGCCGCTGCCGAGACCCCAGCGGTGCCCATGGGCAGCAGCGGGGCGAAGTTCCCGGTCTGGAAGGCGCTGAAGGCGATGACCACGAAGAAGAGCAGCACGAGGATCTTCACGAACACCAGCACCGTGTTCACCGTCGCGGACTCCTTGGCCCCGCGCATCAGCAGGACCATGGCCAGGGCGACCACCAGGACGGCGGGAACGTTGAACAGGCCGCCGTCGGCTCCGGGGGGATTGGTCAGCGTCGCGGGCAGGTCCAGCTGGAAGACCCCGGCAAGTTCGTTGACGTACTCCCCGGCGCCCACGGCGATCGCGGCCACCGAGACCCCGTATTCGAGCAGCAGGCACCAGCCGCAGATCCAGGCCAGGCCTTCGCCCATGGTGGCGTAGGTATAGGAGTAGCTGGACCCCGAAACGGGGACGGCGCCGGCCATCTCCGCGTAGGACAGGGCCGAAAGCAAGGCGGCGATCCCGGCGATCGTGAAGGAGATCCAGACGGCTGGTCCGGCCATCGGTACCGAGGAACCCAGGACGACGAAGATGCCGGTACCCAGCGTGGCGCCGACGCTGATCATGGTCAGTTGCAGCACACCCAGGGTTCGGCGCATGGTCCCGCCACCGGAACCATGGCCAGCGTCGGCCTGCAGTGTTTCGACGTCCTTGCGCAGCAGGAGCTGTCGGCCCAGCGTCAAGGGCGGGCGGAGTGAGGGTGGGGCAGAAATGCCCGAGGCAGGATGGTTCGATGAAATCTGCAACTGCGTCCTCGGCGGGTTCGGGTGGACCCGCGGTTAGGCGGCGCCCGTCGGATCGCGGCAGGTGCCGGTGTCGGCAAATGAACTTACATATTTTCGCACCACCATGCATGAATATGAAAATCGGCGTTCTGTCCCGAAGGTTGTCCGTGGCATGGATCTCCACGTATCATGAAGGGGTGCCCATCAGGGCACACGCCTATGACTTGCGGCGGGAGAGTCCCGTCAGATCCACTGGCGGGCGCCGTAGGAGCAATACCCTCCCCGGGAATCTCTCAGGCACCCGTACCGCCGCGCAGAGGCAACTCTGGAAAGAAGACGCATCGCCGGCCGGGGGCACCTGGCCATCAAGCGAAGCGCTCACCGACGGTGCAAGCCGCGGCCGGGACACCGGACGTAGCGGAATCTCTCAGGTCCAATACAGAGTCGGGGAGGAACCGAAGCTCATTCGGTGTGCACCACACATCGACCACACTTGGAGTTCCCCTGATGACCGAGACCACGGCCCGTCCCACCACCAGCACCGCCGGCGAACTTTCCTTCGCCGACCGTCATATCGGCCCCCGCGGCGACGCCACCGAGACCATGCTCCGGCAGCTCGGCTACGCGACCCTCGACGACCTCGTCGACACCGCAGTGCCCGCAGACATCCGCCAGGCGAAGCCGCTGGATCTTCCGGCCGCCCGCTCGGAGGCCGAGGTCCTTGATGACCTGCGTGCCATCGCCGCGAAGAACATCGTCAAGACCCAGATGATCGGCCAGGGGTTCTACAACACCATCACCCCGCCGGTCATCCTGCGCAACGTCCTCGAGGACCCCGCCTGGTACACCGCTTACACCCCGTACCAGCCGGAAATCTCCCAGGGCCGGCTCGAGGCCCTGCTGAACTTCCAGACCATGGTCTCCGACCTGACCGGACTGCCGATCGCCAATGCCTCGCTGCTCGATGAAGCATCGGCCGTCGCCGAAGCCGTCCTGCTCATGCGCCGTGCCAATAAGGCCAGGGCGGAAGCCAAGACCGTCCTGGATGCCGATCTGTTCCCGCAGACCATCGCCGTGGTGAAGGGCCGCGCCGAAGCGCTGGGCTTCGAACTCGAAATCGCCGACCTCTCTCAGGGGCTCCCCGACGGCGAGATCTCCGGCATCGTGCTCCAGCAGCCGGGCAACTCGGGCCGCGTCGTCGATCAGACGGCAGTGATCGCCGCGGCCAAGGAGCGCGGCGCGATGGTCACCGTCGCCGCCGACATCCTGGCCCTGACCCTCATCGTCCCGCCGGGCGAGCAGGGAGCCGACATCGCCGTGGGCAACACCCAGCGCCTGGGCGTCCCGCTGTTCTTCGGCGGCCCGCATGCCGCCTACATGTCGGTGCGCGACGGCCTGGTGCGCTCACTGCCCGGTCGCCTGGTCGGAGTCTCCAAGGACGACACCGGACTGCCCGCCTACCGGCTGGCCCTGCAGACCCGTGAGCAGCACATCCGCCGCGAAAAGGCCACCTCCAATATCTGCACCGCCCAGGCACTGCTGGCCATCACCGCCTCGATGTACGGCGTCTACCACGGCCCCGAAGGCCTCAAGGCGATCGCCCAACGCGCCCACCTGCGCGCCGGTGCCCTCGCTTCGGTACTCGGCGACGCAGGATTCGCCCTGGCCAACGAGTCCTTCTTCGACACGCTGACCCTGCAGGTCCCCGGCCGGGCCAATGAGCTGGTGACCGCCGCCGAGGAACACGGCATCAACCTGCGCCGCCTGGACGCCGACACCGTGGGCATCTCCACCGATGAAACCACCACCACCGCCCACCTGGTGGCGATCGCCGAAGCCTTTGGCGTTGCCGACGCCGCCGGGGCCGTCGAGGCCGCCGAAGCTGCCGTCACCGAGGCGCTGCCCTCCGACGTCGTGCGTTCGAGTGAGTACATGACCCACCCGATCTTCCACACGGTCCGCTCCGAAACCCAGATGCTGCGCTACCTGCGCCGCCTCTCGGACCGCGACCTGGCGCTGGACCGCACCATGATCCCGCTGGGCTCGTGCACCATGAAGCTCAACGCGACCGCCGAGATGGAATCCATTTCCTGGCCGGAGTTCGCCTCCATCCACCCCTACGCCCCGTCCCACCAGACCCAGGGCTGGCGTGAACTGATCGAGGACCTGGAAGCACGCCTCTCGGCCATCACCGGCTATGCGGGGGTCTCCATCCAGCCCAACGCCGGTTCGCAGGGCGAATACGCCGGCCTGCTGGCCATCCGCCAGTACCACCTGGCCAACGGCGACGCCGAACGCACCGTCTGCCTCATCCCCGCCTCGGCGCACGGCACCAACGCCGCCTCCGCCGTCCTGGCCGGACTGAAGGTCGTAGTGGTCAAGACCGCAGCCAACGGCACCATCGACTCCGCGGACCTGGACGCCAAGATCGAGGCGAACCATGATTCCCTGGCGGGCATCATGATCACCTACCCCTCCACCCACGGCGTCTACGACGCCGATGTGCGCGAGGTTTGCGATAAGGTCCATGCCGCCGGTGGCCAGGTCTACATCGACGGCGCCAACCTCAACGCCCTGGTCGGCCTCGGACAGCCGGGCCAGTTCGGCGGCGACGTCTCGCACCTGAACCTGCACAAGACCTTCTGCATCCCGCACGGCGGCGGCGGACCCGGCGTCGGTCCGGTCGCCGTGGCCGAGCACCTGGTCCCGTTCCTGCCCGGCGCCCCGGCCGGCGAAGCCACCGAGCGCACCGGCACCGCCGTCGCGGCAACCACCTACGGTTCGGCCGGCGTGCTGCCCATCTCCTGGGCCTACGTGGCCATGATGGGTGCCGAGGGTCTGACCAACGCGACCAAGAACGCGTTGCTGACCGCCAACTACGTGGCCTCCCGGCTCAACGAGTACTTCCCGGTGCTCTACACCGGCAATCAGGGCCTGGTCGCCCACGAATGCATCCTCGACCTGCGCGATGCCACCGCCAAAACCGGCATCACCGCCGAGGACGTGGCCAAGCGCCTGATCGACTACGGCTTCCACGCCCCGACGTTGGCCTTCCCGGTCGCCGGCACCTTGATGGTGGAGCCGACCGAGTCCGAGGACCTGGCGGAAATCGACAGGTTCATCGACGCCATGATCGCTATCCGGGCTGAAATGGAGCAGGTCCTGGCCGGCGAGTTCACGGCCGAGGAATCCCCGCTCCGTTTGGCCCCGCACAGTGCGGCAGCCGTCGTCTCCAGCGACTGGGACCGGGCCTACACCCGGGAACAGGGGGCCTTCCCGGTCCCCGGGCTGCGCCAGGACAAGTACTTCGCCCCGGTGGGACGCATCGACGGGGCCGGCGGCGACCGGAACCTGATCTGCTCCTGCCCGCCACCCGAGGCATTCGAAAACTAACCCGAATCCCCGGAACCCGACGAAAGGCAGCCTGAGCTGTGAGCACCGATACCACCACCACGCCGAAGCAGACGCCCCTGCACGGCGAACACGAGGCCCTGGGCGCGAACTTCACCGACTTCGGCGGCTGGGACATGCCGCTGAAGTACCGCTCCGAATTGGCCGAACACCAGGCGGTGCGCGAAGCCGCGGGCCTCTTCGACCTCTCCCATATGGGCGAAGTCCGGGTCGAGGGTCCCGAGGCCGCGAAGTTCCTGAACAGTGCCCTGGCAGGGAACATCGCCATCATGAAGATCGGCAAGGCCAAGTACTCGGTGATCTGCAACGCCGAGGGCGGGATCATCGACGACCTGATCACCTACCGTCGCGCCGAAGACACCTTCCTCGTGGTCCCCAACGCCGGCAACGCCGACGTCGTGGCGGCGGCCCTGGCCGAACGCGCCGCAGGCTTCGACGTCACCGTCACCGACGAATCGGCGGATACCGCGCTGATCGCCATCCAGGGCCCCGCAGCCGCGGGGATCCTCACCGGGCTGGTCACCGGCACCGACGTGCAGACAGTGAACGAGATGAAGTACTACGCGGCAGACGACGTCACCGTCGCCGGGATCAACGTGATGCTGGCACGCACCGGCTACACGGGCGAGGACGGCTTCGAGCTCTACCTGCCCAACGCCGAGGCCGTCGCCTTGTGGAAGGCACTGCTCGAGGCCGGAACCGAGGCAGGGCTCACCCCCGCCGGACTGGCCAGCCGTGACTCGCTGCGACTGGAAGCCGGAATGCCACTGTATGGCAACGAGCTGTCCACGGACATCACCCCGTTCGACGCCGGCCTGGGACCGATCGTCTCCTTCAAAAAGGAAGAGGATTTCCTCGGGCGCAGCGCACTGGAAGCGAAAAAGGCCGAAGGCGTGGCACGCAAGCTCGTGGGCCTGAAGGGCCTGGGGCGTCGAGCCGGGCGTTCGCACTACGCTGTGATGAAGGACGGGAACGTTGTCGGTGAGGTCACCTCGGGTCAGCCCAGCCCCACGCTGGGTTACCCGATCGCGTTGGCCTACGTCGATGTCGAACTCGCCGAGGTCGGCACCGCACTGGACGTCGACCTGCGCGGCAAGCCGCAGCCCTTCGAGGTTGTCGCCCTGCCGTTCTACGCCCGCCAGAAGTAAACCCCCACACGTACTGGAATCCAGAGACAAGGACAACACATGAGCAAGGTTCTTTCGACCCTCCGTTACTCCGCCGAGCACGAGTGGGTTGACGACTCCACCCCGATCAGGGTCGGGATCACCCAGATTGCCGCCGACGCCCTCGGCGACGTCGTCTACGTCGACCTGCCAGAGGTCGGCTCGACCGTCACTGCCGGGGAGACCTGCGGCGAAGTCGAATCCACGAAGTCGGTTTCCGATCTCTACGCGCCGGTGACCGGCACCATCGTCGAGACCAACCCGGCCGTCGAGGACAACCCGGCACTGCTGAACGAGGACCCCTACGGTGGCGGTTGGCTGTTCACCGTCGAGGTCTCCGAAGAGGGCCCGCTGCTTTCGGCAGCCGACTATGCCTCGGCCAACGGCGGCGATGTCGAGTGACCATCGAATCTGCACAGGTCGTCTCCTCGAGCCTGACGGCCCCGCTGGCGGAG